>CALWDR010000129.1 GCA_944376745.1 uncultured Lachnospiraceae bacterium | reverse complement strand
GGAACAAAGCAGCACTAAGCAGAACCTTTCATGTGCCGTGAGGGTGCCTGAGCCGAGCTAACTGTGACAGTAACGTCCATGGTCATGATTCAAAGCAGAACGCTCGGATTAAAAATGAGATATGTATGAAGAACGAAGGCAGAACGACTCGCAGAAAATGGCGGGGGTTCTGCCTTTTTGCGGAGCATGTCCGCCAGCCGCTACTGCCCGGCCACCACCGCTCCCAACTGGCTGCCGAAGGAAGCCATGTCCTCTGGAAGCCAGGTATTGTCAATGATCGTACACTCCACTGTGATGTCTTTGGTGTCCTCTGAGGGGATCACCGCGTGATAGCCGTCGATGAGATTCTGGGTGTAGTTCTCCATCAGAAAATCCAGGTATTCGTCGTAGTCCGTAAAGCCCGCCGCGTCGGCAGCTTCCCTTGCGGCGTAGGCGGCGTCCGTATCAAGCTCCACCTCATCAAAATAGGTGGTGCTCAAGGTCACCACAGCCTGGGAGCCCTCCTCGGAGGTCACCGCAGCCGTGGCTTTCATTTTCGCCAGAGCGTCGATCCGGGCCTGACAGATTTCGTCTATGGTCTCGTCCTCGATCTCCAGTCCGCTGGCGGAAAAATTGCTCCGGATCGTCTCGGCCAGGGCGCCGTCGTAGGCGTTTAAGGCGTCGTCCACTTCCTCCTCCGTCATTCCCAGCTTGGAGACGCCGGAAAAATCCCGCAGAATATATAGATCGTAAATGGCCTTCACCGAATCCGCAGCCGTGGGCTTTTCGCGCCCACAGCCGGAAAGAAGGGCCGCCGTCAGGCAGACGGCAAGAAGGAAGGAACCGTATTTTTTCATAAAAATCTCCTTATAAACATGATGATCACTTGCATAAAAAATTTAGCGGGGCCGGGTGCCGCACATCCGAAACCCATGACCCGAGGCTTTTAACAATATTTATTCTAACACAGTATTCCCAATTCAACAAGAGCAGTATACATGCCGCGCGCAACATTATCCAAAATTTCCCACGCAGGAAAGACAGGAATTGAGCGGTTTCTTGCCTTGCAGGAAAGGCGCGGGATTCCTATAATGAAGGAACCGATAACCTTAAGAGTCCCGCGGTTCCCGCGCGGACCCTGTAATAGCCAACAGGTGGAGCGTGATGCTTACGAAAAAATTGTCCGATATGGGAAGTTTTGTGAAAAAATTAGTCAGGCCGGCGTCTCTGCACCGCAGGATCATTTACTTTATCGTGCTCTGCTGGGCTGTCCCGGTGATCTTATTTTTTATCTTCACCACCGTCTCTTATCAGGAGGGGATCATCGATAAGAGCGAGGCCGTTATGGAGGATAAGCTGTCCAATGCGGCCTCTTTTGCGTCCATACGGATCGGGGACGCCATTGCCCTGTGCCAGCGGCCCTCCTATGAGCGGACCTGGGAGGGGCTGTGGAACAGCTGCCGGAAGGGAAAGATCAGCGAGCGGGAGTATCTGATGGAGGTGGGAAGCAGCCTGAAGGGGAAATTTTATCTGGATGAGCGGTTTCACCTTTACGCTTTTTATCAGAAGGGGGCGAGGGAGCCGGATATCTATTCCTCCCGCAGCGGCGCCTCCTACAACAGCTACATGGAGGGGATGAACGACAGCGTTCTTTCCCTCATCGCCGCAGGCTCCGGCTATACCAGCGTGAAAATTATGGACGGGCGTATGTTCATTATCCGAAACCTTTATACCACCACGGACTACGCATTTTTCGGAACCCTGGTGGTGGAGCTTGACAAGAACCAGGTATTTAAGGATATTTCCAGTGAGTTCCGTGAGAATCTGGCGGTGTGTATGGAGGAGGATGGAGCAGTTCTGACGTTTTCCGGCGGGGCGGCGGAAGCGGGACGGGAAGCGAAGCTTTTGGAAACCTTGCAGGCGCAGTACGACACTTCGGTGGACGGGCAGATTTTCAAGGCACAGAACAGGGAATACAACGGCTACCTCTATCAGAAAAAGTTTGACGGTTATCACATGGGGATCATGACCATGGCCAGGCGGAGGGACATTTATTCCTCCCTCTATGATATGTACGAGATTGTCCTTTTGATGTTCGCGCTGTTCGTCCCGGTGATGGTTTACTGTATCTTTTTCCTGCGGGGACAGATTCAGCGCCCCATCCGCCGGCTGACTGCCTTCTCCCGCCAGATGGAGGGAGGGAATATCGGCGTCCAGATGGAGGGGGAGCCCATGCCCAATGAGGAATTTGACTACCTGAAGAATTCCTTTAACCGCATGTCTGCCCAGGTAAAAAATCTGTTTGATTCCTTTTATACGGAGAAGCTGGCGCGGAAGGACGCCCAGATCGCGGCTTTGCAGGCCCAGATCAATCCGCATTTTCTCAACAATACCCTGGAGATGATGAACTGGCAGGCGAGGATGAACCAGGATATAGCGGTGTCCCGGATGATCGAGGCCCTGGGGACGGTTCTGGATTACCGGATGAACCGGGCGAACGTGAAGGAGATTCCGCTTTGGGAGGAGCTTCGCTGTATAGACGCCTACTTTTACATTATGTCCATGCGTTTCGGACAGCGGCTGCAGGTGGAAAAGGAGATCGACGAGGGGTTGAACCGGATGCTGGTGCCGCCGCTGATCTTACAGCCATTGGTGGAAAATGCCGTGGTGCATGGGGTGGAGAAGGTGAAAAACGGAACCGTCAAGGTCCGGGTTTACCAAAAGGGAAACAGGGTGTACGTGGAAGTGCATAATACCGGGCGCAGGCTGACAGAGGAGGACCTGAAGCGGATGCGGGGGATCTTGAAGGGGGAGGAGGTCATTCCAAAGGGGCAGGGCATGCACACCTCCATCGGGATACGCAACGTCAACCGCCGGATCCAGCTGGTGTACGGGGAGGAGTACGGCCTGTCCATCCGTCAGGAGGAGGAAAACCGGACCGTATCCACCATCGTTCTGCCGTTGGGGCAGGGCGCATCTGTCCCCGGATGTTCGTCCGGGCCGGAAAATGGCAGTGACAGGGCAAGAATAAACAAATAATGTCAAGTGGGTCTAATGCTTTTTGGAAGGTCCGCCTTTATAATGAAACTATAGTAAATGAAGGTATTTGCTAGACCAGCGGTTGGGGCGACCTGCAAAAAAAGCGGGCGCCGGGACCGAAGTTCAGGCAGCCTGTGAGACAGGGGCCGATGCCAAGAAGGAGGAGCATTATGAAAAACAAACTATTATCGCTGCTGTGCGTTTCAACCATGGCAGTAAGCCTGTTTACAGGCTGCGGAAGCGGGCAGGCGGCGGGAGGCCGGGAGACGGCGGACCAGGACGGCGGGAAACAGGAGCCGGAGGAAAATACCGGGGGGAAAGAAAGCCAGGAGCAGGCTTTGGTGACCCTTAAGACCGTTTCCATGTTCGGGGGGACCGACCCCAACGCGGAGGCCTATCAGACCATCAACGAGGAATTGATGGCGGAAAATGATTACATAACCATAGAGGATAATTCCCAGACCTCCGACGAGGACTGGAAGGCGGCGGTTGCGGCGGACTTTTCTGTGGGAAATGAGCCGGATGTGCTGCAATTTTTTACCGATGCCACCGCAGACAGCATTGTAGCCACAGACAAGCTGGTTTCCGTGGAGGAGATCAGGGCCGAGTATCCCGCATACGCCCAGGATACCCTGGAGGCCGCGCTGGCTGCCTCTGCCAACACCGACGGCGTTTCCAGGGCCGTACCCACCACCGGGTACTGGGAAGGCCTGTACTGCAATAAAGACCTCTTTGACAAGTACAACATAGAGCTGCCCACGGACTGGACTTCCCTGGAAACAGCCATCAGGACCTTCCAGGAAAATGATATTATCCCCATTGCCGTCTCCCTGAACAATGTGCCTCATTACTGGATCGAATTCCTCATGTTGTACACCGCTGGGGAGGAGGGATACACCAGCATTCCCAAGACGGCTCCGGCAGAATGGGTGAAGGCTCTGGAGCTTTTTAAGACCCTGCGGGATATGGGAGCGTTCCCGGAGGATACCGACACGGTGGATGACGCCTACGCGGGACAGCTGTTCCGGGACAAAAAGGCTGCCATGCAGCTGGACGGCTCCTGGTATGCGGGGCAGATCGAGGATATGGAAGGGACCGTAGTGATTGCCTTCCCGGGCGTTCCCGACCAGCAGGCAGACGCCGCTTCCATGATCGGCGGCGTTTCCTCGGGCTTTTATATCACCAGGAAGGCCTGGGAAGATCCGGATAAACGGGATGCGGCTGTGAAATTTGTCATGGCCCACACCTCCCAGGCGGGCGTGCAGAGATATTGGGAGGCCACCGGGGCCGTTGCTCAGGCAGCTACCCAGGTGAATCCCGTGGACGGCGCCACGCCCTTCGCGGAATCCATCGCGGCCTACACCAGTTCCGCCAGCCTGATGGTGGCTCCCACCGACGCCAGGATCGGCGATGCCTACAAGACGCTGGTTGCCCAGATCGTGAAGGTTTCCACCGGGGCAATGACAGCGGAGGAGGCCATTGACCTGGCTCTGGAAAAATACGCGGAGCAGTACGGTGAATAGGTGGAAAAATGTTGTATAAAAAGAAATGGCCGGCGCTTTTGTTTGTCCTGCCGGGCCTCCTGTTTTTGCTCATCTTCCTGTATCTTCCCTTTCTGGAAAATATAAGGAACAGCCTCTATAACATGAAGGCTGTGGTGGAGCTTCCGGGTTCTGCCTGGAAATTTATCGGACTTAAGAATTACCGCAGGCTTCTGTGGGACCCGGATCTTAGGACGGCCATTGGCAATACGCTGAAAATGATGGCCCTGACGGTGGTATTCGAGGTGGGTTTTGCCTTCGTGCTGGCGGTGCTGGTGTCCAATGTAAAAAGGCTGCAGCAGGCGTTTCGGACCGTGTACTTTTTCCCGGTGGTGATTTCCGCCACGGCCATCGGCCTGATGTTTAAGCTGTTTTACAATTACAACGGAGGGATGCTCAATCAGCTTCTGAACGCTGTGGGAAAGGAGCCGGTGAACTGGCTGTCGCCGGCTCGGGCCTTCGGGATGGTGGCGGTGCCCATCCTCTGGAGCTATATCGGATTTTATTTTGTGATACTTCTGACGGGGCTTTCCGATATTTCCGAGGACATTTATGAGGCGGCGTCCATCGACGGCTGCGGCCGGGGCCGGCAGGTATTTTACATAACTCTCCCCATGATGAAGCCGGTGTTTGCCACCTGCGTCACGCTGGCGGTCACAGGGGCCCTGAAGGTCTTTGACCTGCCCTGGGTGATCGTGCCCAACGGGGCGCCCCAGGGGCTGACCCATTTCCTGGGGACTTATATGTACCAGCAGACCTTCGGGTTGAACGATTATGACTACGGCTCTGCCCTGGCGTTTATGATCGTCGTCATGGGCGTGGTGGCGGCCGGAGTGGTGGGATTTTTTACAAGGGAGCGGGAGGTTTGAGGGGAGTAGGATTTTTTACAAGAGAGCGGGAGGATTGAGGAGAGTGGGACTTTTTACAAGGGAGCGGGAGGATTGAGGAGGAGGGTGGAAAGAATGACGGAAGCGGGAAATGGAAACAAAGTGTGCAGGAGCGGCATTTTGATTTATACTGTTTTGGGGCTTTGGGGCTTAAGCACCATTTTCCCCTTTGCCTGGGTGCTGTTAAATTCCTTTAAGGCCTCGGCGGAGGTGTTAAATTCCTCCTTCGCCCTGCCGGAAACGTGGATACTTGACAACTATGTGACGGCATTTTCCAGGATGAATATCGGCACGGCCTACAGAAACAGCCTCATCATTTCCGGCAGCGTGACGGCGGGGGTGGTGCTCCTGTCGGCCATGCTGGCCTTTGCCCTGACCCGGTACCGTTTTGCGGGGAGGCGGCTTGTGAACGCCCTGCTGGCGGCCAGCCTGATGTTCCCGGTATTTTCCACCATCATTCCGGTATACCGGATGATGATCCGGGCGGGGCTTCTTGGCACCAAGCTGGCGGTGATCCTGCCCCATATTGCGGGAAATCTAAGCTTTGCCACCATTGTGATGGTCGGATTTATGAAAACGGTGCCCATCGACATGGAGGAGGCGGCTTACATGGAGGGAGCCCATGTATTTCAGGTGTTCGGGCGGATCATCGTGCCGCTGTGCAAAGCCTCCCTGTCCACGGTGGCGATTTTCAGCTTCCTGTGGTCCTACAACGATCTGTTTGTACAGAAAATCATGATCAGGGACAATACCAAGTATCCCATTTCCAATCTGCTGGAGACCATCAGCTCCCAGTACGGCACGGATTTCGGGCTGATGGCGGCCTCGGTGACGCTGATCGTGCTGCCGGTGCTTCTGGTCTATATGGTCTTGCAGAAGAATATCATCAAAGGACTGACGGCGGGAGCCATCAAGGGGTGAGCAGGATGTATCGGGTGATGATCGTTGACGATGAACCGATTATTGTGGAGGGGCTTTGCCGGGGCATTGCCTGGGAGAACTGGGACTGCCGGGTGGCGGCCACAGCCGGAGACGGACGGAAGGCCAGGCAGCTCATAGAGGAGCACAGACCGCATATGATGTTTTTGGACATCTGTATGCCGGAAATGGACGGCCTTTCTTTGATCGCGGCCATTAAGTCCGAGTATGAGGATCTGGAAATCAGCATTCTCACGGGCTATCGGGACTTTGACTATGCCCGGCAGGCCATCTGGCTGGGGGTCAGCCGTTTTCTCTTAAAGCCCTCCAACATGGAGGAACTTGAGGAGGCCATTGAAAAGATGTGTGCGAATCTGAAGAAAAAGCATATCCTGGGGGAAGACGGTGAAAGCCCGGGCCGGGAGAGGGCAACCGGGAAAGATATTGAAAATCCGGGCCGGGAGAATGCGGCCAGCAGTTTTCTTGTGAAAACTGCCATGGACTATATCCGGGAAAATTATACCCGGAAGCTGACTTTGACGGAGGTGGCGGAAAAGGCCTATGTGAGCCAGTGGCATTTGAGCAAGCTTTTAAACCGTCACACAGGCCAGAGCTTTTCGGAGCTTTTAAACCGGGTGCGGATAGAGCGGGCTCGGGAGCTTCTTTATAACCCCGCCCTTCGGATCGGGGACATCGCGGAGGCGGTGGGCTTTCTGGATGTGGCCCATTTTTCTCGGGTGTTCAAAAAGCAGGAGGGGATTTCTGCCAACGAGTACCGGAACCGGGTGCTGGGGCGGGGATGAGCGGGTAAAGAACTCCACTACATCGGCAGTTTTGGAAAGGATGTCTTTTGTTATCGTAAATTGGTAAGTAAGTAAAAACGGCATAGCATAAGTTCACGCCCGGCAGGTTTTCGGCCTGCCGGGTATTTTTGTGACGATAGAAAGAGCGCGAAGCATATTTTTTATTGTTATGGCGCGCAGAAGCATGCAAAAGTTGTGGATAATCGCCCAATCCTGTGGTAGAATCAAAGAAAAGAAACGATCACGCTTGGAGGAAGATCTATGATACAGCCAGACAAAGTAAAAGCAGCGGCAAAGAAAAAAGAAAATGAAAATTTCAGGTTTCGCAGTTTCCTGAAAGGCCACGCCGACGAGAAAAAGCTGGACAGTCAGTTTTTGCGCCTGCACAAGGAGCTGTTTGCCGGTTACGACTGCAGTAAGTGCAGAAACTGCTGTAAAATGTATAAGGGAAGTATTCCCGAAGAAGATTTTGAAAAGGACGCGGAGCATCTGGGGATTACCCCGGAACAGTTTGTAGATTTCTTTTTGGAGAAGGATAATTACGGCGGATATCAGACGAAGCATAGACCTTGCGATTTCCTGCAGGAGGATGGGGAGTGCAAACTTGGAGACTGCAGGCCGGAGTCCTGCAAAAATTATCCCTATACTGATCAGCCGGAGCGGCTGTGGAGTCTTCTGAGCGTGCTGGATACGGTGGAGGTTTGTCCGGTGGCCTTTGAAATCTACGAGCGGCTGAAGGACGAGTATGGATTTCGCAGAAACAGATAGGAGAACCCATATGAGAAAAGAAGCGACATTAGAGCAGTGGAGTGCATTGTATGAGACAGCAACCAGGATCAAGGAGCGCAGGCCGTGGGAGAAGTTCTGGGATTTGGACTTGATCGGAGTCCGAAACGGCGCGGCGGAGGACACGGTATTCTTCAGTATCCTTGGCCGGGGCGGAGACTGCTATGGGATATCGGTTTACGAGGGGTATAAGGGACTCAACAGCTTCATGCTGCTTACCTTACATGAATCCATGAATTTAGAGGCGGAGTACGCCATGTTCAATCAGAAGAATCTGACCTGTTACTGGGGCAATCGTGACGAATTGACAGAGAAGCAAAGAAAAATCATAAAGGATCTGGGCTACAAATACCGTGGCAAGAATCAGTGGCTTTATTTTCTGTCTTTTGAACCGGGGTATTCTCCTTATAATCTGGATGCGGAGGAAGTGCTGCGCATGAGAGGTCACTTGCAGGATTTGGAACTGGCTTTGCAGCAATATGAGGAAGCTGATATAAAAGTGGATTTTGAATCCGGCAACATGCTTTTGCTTTCCTTTGAACCGGATAAGAAAAGCTGGAGTCTGAAGGAAGAAGCGCTGCCCTTCACCTGTTATCAATTCGGAAGTGTGGTTATTGAAGATGAGGAAGTGCTCTCCGATTTAGCGAAGGTTCCCAAGGGCAAGGCGGTTTTAGAGGCGGATGTCTCCGTCATGGGAGCGTCGATCACGGATAAGAAATACAGCAGGCCGGCAAATCCGGCTCTCTCGTTGCTGGGAGACGCAAAATCGGGAGTGATACTAAAATTTGAGATGTCAGAGCCGGAGGAAAATCCAGTCGTCATACTTGCGGAGTTGGTGTTCGGATTCATTTTCCAGTTTGGCGCGCCCCAGGAGATACGGGTGGCCAACGTGATCGTGGAAGCCGGCTTGGAGCAGCTATGCCAGGTATGCGGAATAAAATTGCGCAGAGTAAAGCGCTTGCCTGGGCTGGATTCTTTTAAAAAGAGTATGCAGAGATTTTAATGACGGCGTTTGCCAGAACAGAGGAGGGACAAGGAAAGATGGAATGGGAGAAGCTGTTATGTGCCGACAGGATTCGGCCCAATTATAAAAAGCCCGGCGGAGGCGGGGACATGCGCACCGAGTATGAGAAGGACTACCACCGGATCATCGGGAGCGCGTCTTTTCGGCGGCTCCAGGATAAGACCCAGGTATTTCCCTTAGACAACAGCGATTTTATCCGCACCCGGCTGACCCACTCCCTGGAGGTGTCCTCCTTCTGCAAATCCTTAGGGCAGAACATCAGCCAGAAAATTTTGAATGAGAAGAAGGACGAGAGCTTCCTGCCGGAATATCAGGGCTATATCTGCGATATTCTCCAGTGCGCCGGACTTCTTCATGACATCGGAAATCCGCCCTTCGGGCATTTCGGGGAGACGGCCATCCAGAGCTGGTTCCGGGAGCATCTGCCGGAAATCCCGTTCCCGGAGGCGGAGGGCGGACCGGAATCTGTTCCTGACGGGGAGGGGACGGCGCCGAATCCCGTTTCCCCGGAAAAGGCGGAGGCCGGGCGGACGCCGAATCCCGTTTCTCCGGAAAAGGCAGGAGCCGGGCGGACGCTGGCTCAAGTGCTGGACGCCCAGATGCGGGAGGATTTTTACCACTTCGAGGGCAACGCCCAGGCTTTCCGGTTGGTGACGAAGCTCCACTATCTGGTGGACGTCAACGGAATGAATCTCACCAAGGCTTTGCTTGGAACTATCATCAAATATCCCGGTTCCTCCCTGGAAATAAAAAAGACCGGTCATATCAAATACAAGAAGATGGGCTATTTTTACGGGGACCGGGAAGCCTTTCAGGAGGTGCAGAGAAGTCTGGGGACCGATGGAAACCGTCATCCCCTGGCGTTCGTGCTGGAGGCGGCGGACGATATCGCCTACAAGACGGCGGATATTGAGGACGCCGTGAAAAAGGGCTGCATTTCCTATCACCGTCTGCTGGAGGAGCTGAAGCAGTACGGGGCGAAGATCGGGGAGGAGGACAAGCGCGGGGCATATGAGAGATACGTGGCCTCTCTGGAGCGCAAATATGAGCGGGCCAGACAGCGGGAGCTGCAGCAGGCGGAGATGAACGCGGTGCAGAACTGGTGCGTGTCCGTCCAGGGGTGGATGATCAACGACGCTTCCTCCTGTTTTGTGGATCACTATGAGGCTATTATGGAGGGAAGCTACGGCAGCGGCGGGGAGGATCTATTTTACGGGACCGGCGGTTATCATCTGATGAAGGCCCTGGGGGACATCGCCTACCGGTACGCCTTTCAGTCCAAGCCAATTTTGAAGCTGGAGATCGCGGCCCAGTCCATTTTTGATTTCCTGCTGGAAAAATTTGTGGACGCGGCGGTACATTTCGATACGGGCAGGAAGCTGACGGCGGTGCAGGAAAAAATGATGGCGCTGGTGTCGGACAATTACAAGGCCATATACCGCCATTTCGCGGAAGGGGCGGACCCGGTGGAGAAGCTGTATCTGCGGCTGCTTCTGGTGACGGACACGGTGTGCGGCATGACGGACGGCTACGCCAAGCGGCTGTATCAGGAATTGAAGGGGATCGATTAAGACGGGCGGCGGCAGGGAACCATTATGGAAAACAGGAAAAATATATAGGAAAAGTGTGTGTTTTAATCCCTATAAACATCATACAGGATATCGTTATGTGTATACCTCGTCCGGAGCATCCCATGCCACAGTGGGAAAGAGAAAACTGGAAAAATCTGAATGGTATGTGGGAGTTTGAATTTGATTTTAGTTTAAGCGCCATTGACAGGCAGCTATGGAAGAAAGAGAAACTGGACCGGGAAATTCTTGTCCCATTCTGCCCGGAAAGCCGTCTTTCCGGAATCGGCTATACCGATTTCATGGCGGGTGTCGTTTATAAAAGAAGCTTTATCTTGAATGAAAAAGAACTGAGCGGAAGGACTTTCCTTCATTTTGGAGCAGTGGATTACCATGCAGCCGTATATGTGAACGGCAGGTACGTGGGCAGCCATCGCGGAGGATATACCTCTTTTTCTTTCGATATCACCGCTTATATTAGAGAAGGAGAAAATACTGTCTTTGTTGCTGTAAAAGATGATGTGAGAAGCGGACTGCAGCCAAGGGGAAAACAAGCGAAATTATATCATTCTTCCGGATGTGATTATACCAGAACCACTGGTATCTGGCAGACGGTATGGTTGGAATTCGTTCCGCTCTGCTATGTAAAATCGGCGAAATATTATCCTGATCCGGAAAATTCCTGTTTAACGGTAACAGGAATTACAGAAGGTGCAGGAACGCTTACCCTTACCGCAAAATGGCAGGGGGAAACTGTTGTTACAAAATCGATCAAATCCAAAGGCGGTTTCTTCAGCACGCAGCTTGATCTTCCGGAAGTACACCTCTGGGAAGTGGGGAAAGGCGGGCTGTATGATTTATTGCTTACGTATGGAGAGGACTCGGTAAAGAGTTATTTTGGTATGCGTTCTACCGCTTTTGAAGGAAGAAAGTATATGTTGAATGGGAAACCGGTATTCCAGAGACTGGTTTTAGATCAGGGTTATTATCCGGAGGGAATTTACACTGCTCCGACAGAAGAAGATTTGGTACATGACATTGAACTTTCCTATGCGGCTGGTTTTAACGGAGCAAGACTGCACCAGAAGGTGTTTGAATCCAGGTTTTTGTATCACTGTGACAGACTCGGATACCTTGTGTGGGGCGAATATCCCAACTGGGGATTTGAATGCTCGTCGCTTTTGGCAACAGAGAGCTATATGGCAGAATGGCAGGAGTCCCTGGAACGGGATTTTAACCATCCGTCCATTATCGGCTGGTGTCCATTTAACGAGACCTGGGGATATTCTGAAGGAAAAAATGCGTTGATCAGCAGTATATATAAGCTGACAAAGCGGCTCGATCCAACCAGACCTTGCATAGATACCAGTGGCAGCCAGCATGAAGTGATGGAAATTTACGATATTCATGATTATGACCAAAACCCGGATTCCTTTCAACATCGGTGGGATGAGTTTACACGTGTTATGAAAGAGAATGGAGAAGTGTTGAAGGCTGATTCGGACTTCTTTCTCAGTGGAAGTGCAAACGGTGAAGCGAATCCTCCCTATTTTGCGCAGGATTACGGTGGACAACCGATTTTTATCAGTGAGTATGGCGGTATTAGCTGGATGAAAAATGCCGCGGAAGGCTGGGGCTATGGACAGGCGCCCGGAACAGAAGAGGAATTTTTTTCACGTTATAAGGGATTGACCGAAGCATTGCTCAACAATGAAGATATCTTTGGATTCTGCTATACGCAGCTATACGATATCGAACAGGAGATCAATGGTTTATATACCTATGAACGAAAAGAAAAATTTGACATTAACATCATCAGGGAAATTAATAGTCAAAAAGCTGCCATGGAAAAGTAAATTATTTAAAGCTTTTTTACAGGCAAACTCTTGAAAAATTGGAAACAATATAGATTTTACTACCTTTTGAAAAAGTATGCTATATGTTAAAATTATATATAATCATGTAGAATTTTACTTGTGCGGAATACAAATAATGTTAACCAGATGATCATTTCTTGGTGATGAGGAGGTTAATGTGAAAAGTAAAATGATAATTATCGAGGATGAGAAAATCATTCGAGAAGGGCTCATGCAATTTGAGTGGGAACAGATCGGGGTAGATGCTGTTGCGGCATTTGACAATGGTATATCGGCATTGGAGTTTTTACACAGAACTGCAGTTGACATTCTATTAACGGATATTCGGATGCCGCTTATGAGCGGCATAGAATTAGTGAAAAGCGTGCGGAAAGAATTTCCGGAGATTGCGATTGTATGTTTGTCGGGGTACAGCGACTATGAATACCTGCGGGAATGTATGCAGCAGGGAGTGAAAGACTATCTTCTAAAACCCATTGATAAGAAGGAGCTGTTTCAGGTAATTTCAAGATTGGCAGGAGAAGCATCAGAAGAAGCCAAGGATGAACAAAACAGCGCGTATATTCAAAATCATGCGATTCGACAAGCCTTGGAGTATATTGAGGGAAATTACTATCGTCCCATTAAGATTGAAGATGTCGCGAAAAGCGTTTGTTTGAGTCCAGTCTATTTCAGTTATGTCTTTAAAAAGCAAACCGGAATCCGTTTCGTGGATTATCTGTCTGATTTTCGTATCAAGAAAGCAATTGAGTTGATGGATGATCCGATGTTAACGATTCATACAATTGCCAACTCGGTAGGATTTGTCAGCCCGCGATATTTTGCGGAAACATTTAAAAAGAGAAAAGGAATGACGCCAAGTGAATATAGGAATAAGAAATTCTGATACCAATGGAAAAATTCATTTTCGAAACATGCTGATTGCTGCTGTAATGCTGATTTCCATTTCCATTCAAGGAATCTATCTGGGATTTAGCATGTATAAATTTGACGAGTTTTCAAAAAGGATTATAGATCAGAACATAAATATTGCCCATCAGATGATGTTAGACAATGTGGGGAATGTGCTTCATGAGGCAGAAGCATTATTTACGTTTGCACAGGGGAATAATATTATATCATATGCAAAAGATTGTCTGAATCTGCAGGATGAAAAAATTGCGGCCAGTATGTTTTCCAACATGGAGCGGCAATGTGCAAAGGCAGATATCAAATCAAATATAGTCACAGGATTTCTGGTTTTAGGAGAAAACACAAATCAAAAAAGCGCATACTACAATTTTGAAAAAAGAGAATTAGTGGAGTACCCTGATTTCACAAAGAAGGTTTTAGAAGATAGCGGCCTGGATAAGCAGATTTACCAAAGCCTTGAGACTCCGCTGAAGCTGTCGGAAGAACAGTTGGAATACATCATAGATAAATATGATCATACCGCGCCGGAATATCCGGCTTTTGTTGAATTTATTGAACAATGCAGGAATAATTACGTGATCATGGACATGCTTTCCAATGTAATTGTGATTGCCTTTTTAGACGACGAATGTTTCGGATCCGGATTAGAAGACCAGGAAGATTTTAATTTTGTATTGTATTCCTCCTCGTCAAAAAAAATCTTTGATTATGGGAAAACCGTTTCTGAGGAATATGCATTAGAAAACGATTCCAATGATTATCACATAAAAAGAACGAAAATACGACCGAAGGATTATGAAGCAGTTACCGTTTATAAAAAGAATAACGCCAATTTCCAAAGGAATATAAATTATATTTCGCTGGCCAGCATGGTTGGAGCAAATATTCTTGTATTTATCCTGATCTGCTTTTTTGAAAGAAGGCTGATGAAACCCATAAAGATATTTGAAAGATGGATGCTGCACGCTGAAAAGGAGGTTTCAGTCAAGGAGAAAAATGTTTCTTTTGGGAAAAAAATAGTTTTCTCTTTGGCTATTTCATGTGTAGTTCCGCTTTTATTGGTGAGTTTTATCTTAAACTGGACGATACATAGGTATGGAGAAGCTTTGATACAGAAATATATGAATACGTGCATCCTGCAATATGAAAACGCCGTCGGGAATTTTCAGGCGGATTATCAGGGCTTGTCGACCTCGCCCGCAATAGAACTGATCCAGGGCTATGCGATGAATCAATCGACTTGGAATCTGGAATTGATTCAGGAGTTTGAAACGAATTATTTATCACAAGTGAAATCCTTGACAAATTACGCATATATGCTGGTGACAGACCGTAATTATGATATTTTGTATCAAACGGTATATTCGGGACAATCCGGTCTTTTTTCAAATATAATCCGTCAAGTGTCTGCAAGTGAAAAAAGTATGCATGAAAATTATTTCTTTGTGGCGGAAAATCCCATTTCAAATGATTATGTAATCGTATATTATGCGCCGGTTATGTATCAGAATGAATTTATAGGAAGCGTGATAGTGGCAATTAAGGAACCGGTATTAAACAGTTACATGGGATTGTTACAGAAAAATATAGATTACATTTTCGTAAATGAAAGCGGAACGATATTTGGTGATGAGCGGTGGAAACAGGATCATGTAAAGGAAAAAATACAGAATGCCGTTGGCGAAGCATCCCAGCAACAATCTTACCAAAGCTATTTGATCGCCTCCTGTAAAGATGAGAATTTCCATGATGTCCATATTGCTGTTTTGGTGAATACAGAAGAATATGCGGGCATTTTAGATAATATGTTGTTTGACGGAATCGTGATAGCGCTGATTTTGCCGTTCATAATCATATTGACAGCAGCGTTTTTGATTCATGTAACGTTAGTCCCGATCACAGGAATGACGAGAAGCTTTTCAAAATCGGAGAATATGCCGGAAAAACTGGCAATTAACACGGGAATTTCTGAAATTAATGAGTTGATCTTAGTTTATAACGGGATGGTTGAAAGACAGGAAGAGCTGCGGCAGGAAAATGAAGAACGCCACGAAAAGGAGAAACAACTGATTTCCCTGCAGGCGCAGACGGAGTTCCGTATGCTGCAGCAGCAGCTTAATCCGCATTTTATGTTCAATACGCTGGAGGTGATTAATATGTTAGCCGCCACAAGGAACATGGATGATATTAGTGACATAGCGAAGGCATTGGCTGAGATTTTGCGTTTTAGCTTAAACCGTTCGCAAGAGGTAATGGTAGATGAAGAAATTGGGTCTCTGAGGAATTATCTGTTTATACAAAATATTCGATTTGGCGACCGTATTCGGTTTGTAACAGATATAGACGAGGCGCTGTCCGAATGCTTTATATTGAAATTTATTATTCAGCCTCTTGTGGAAAATGCGGTTTCTCATGGGGTTTGCGACATGCTGAAAGGTGGTATGGTTGAAATCAGCTTGAAGCAACAGGAAAATTTTCTGGTTATTTCCGTAGCGGATAATGGGAAAGGCATGACGGAAGAAGATTTGGACAAATTAAGGGAATCTGTCTACGATGATGCGGAAGAGCACGTCTATACCACCGGAGGGGGCGGAATCGGGTTGAAGAATATTTACCGTAGGATCAGGTTCTACTATAAAAATGAGGCCGAAATGGTGATTGAAAGTAAGATCCATGAAGGGACATGCATCAAATTGATTCTGCCCATTATACCCATGTAATAGCAAAAGCTTGAATTTGTGAACCTATTCTAGCAATTGGTACATTTTCACGAATAACAGTTGATGATAAAATAAAAAAAGCTCAGGAAAGGAGAAGTTGTAAAGGTATGAAGAAAAAAAGAATTGTAAGTAAGCTGTTAATCGGTGTCATGTTACTCAATTTGAGTATGACGTCCGTTGGCTGCACATCAGACGGAGGAGATGAGAAGTCCGGGGAAAAGGATGGTGATATTACGCTTACCGTTACCGTCGGCGCCCACGAGATGGGAGATTCGAAGCTGTATGAGAAGTATGAAGCCGAACATCCGGGAATTCATATTGACGTTATCCCACTGTCCAATAACGATACCAAGCTGCTTTCTATGATCGCATCCGGGGATCCGCCTGATATTATTCGGTGTACAGCATATGATGAGCTTCCGGCTTATGTGCAGAGAGGTATCTTAATGCCATTGGATGATTACATAGCAAAATCCGACAATTTAGACCTTAATGATATGTATGAAGCTGCAAATATGTGCCGTTTTGATGGAGCAACCAGAGGAACAGGCTCCCTATATGGCTTGCCGAAGGACTGGTGCCCGATCGGGCTTTGGATCAACAAGGATGTTTTCGCGGAGGAAGGAATTCCACTTCCGTCCGAGACGGAACCGATGACATGGGCGGAATTTGGCGACCTTGCAAAGAGACTGGTAAAAAAAGATGGAGAGGCCGTGAATCGGCATGGGTGTATTACAGCGCTTCCCCTTCCAACGCTGTTGGAAATGTACCTGAACGGCAATGGGGATAGTCTGTGGACAGATGATTTCAGCAGTACCACTTTGAATACAGATGCCACAAAGCAGGCTGTTGAATACTTTAAAGATCTGCAGGAACATGCGGCAATACAAAGCTCCTTGTATCCGTCAGCGGACTCAATCGGAAATACCGCACTTTTGGAAGACAAAACAGGAATGGTGTTAGCGGGCTATTGGTTTAACGGAGGCTACGCGGCAGCGAACAAGACAGAGGAGACATTGAGTAAATTAATGTTTGTTCCGGCACCGGTGGGAGAAAAAGAAGCTGCTTATTGTCTGGATATGGTAAGTCTGGCTATTTTTTCCAAAACAAAACACCCGCAGGAAGCATACGATCTCTGGGAATATTTGGTAATGAGCGAAACGTCTGCGGGGTCACGTGCGAAAATAGGTCTTGGAATACCGGCAAGTAAAAAATATTTTTCTGATTTGCCAAAGGATACGGAGGTTCAGAGACAATCCCTGGCGGTTGTTGAAAATTATCAATTCGGAGTACTGGATTTAACGCCGCGGGTATGCCCCTATATCACTTATGCCAGTATGATAGCCTTGTTTGATCAATATTATCTGCCGGTTCTGTTTGGACGTGATAAGCTTGATGATGCGCTGAAGACAATTAATTCGGAAGCAGAGATATTGATCGAGGAAGGAAAAGCATTAGTTGGAGCGGAATGATATGCGCTGGAAGAAAAATAAAAAGAAAACCTTTTCCCTGACAAAGAATAAGCGAAGAACCTTTTATATTATTATGACACCGTTTATTGTCCTGTTTTTGGCGTATCGACTGTTTCCCATGGCATGGGGTGTATATATCAGTTTTACAAATTATTCCGGATTCAATATGGATAACCTTAAATTTGTAGGCCTGGATAATTATATACATGTTTTTACGGATAAAGAAGCCTTTGGTTCCCTGGGAAGGACGCTTTTGATTGGCGTTGTGGTTATACCGCTTACAATTATTACGTGTAATACAATGGCCATATTGTTATCCATGAAGAATAAAGGGGTAGGCCTGTTCCGCACACTTTTTTATATACCGTCAATTATTCCGGCAGTTGCGGTAGGAACTATGTGGAATGGTATGTTTTTGCGGGACGGCGGTGTGATAAATGAAATCATTAAAGCGCTAGGCGGAGAACCGGTAAACTGGTTGGGATTTGACTATGCTTTCTATGCATTGGTAATCATGATGCTCTGGGGAGCGGGCGGCAGTGTTTTAAATAATATTGCAGCGATCAAGAATATACCGCAGGATGTGTTTGAGGCTGCCAGGCTGGACGGTGCCGGTAACTGGAAGCTGGTAACAAAGATCATCCTGCCGTTGTCTTCGACGATGAATTACATGGCGCTTGTTACCGGCATAATTTCTTCCTTACAACTGTTCAGCCAGCCGATCATGCTGAGCGGTACAGGAATGTCTACCGTTCCGATAAGGCCGTTGTATACATACATGGTACATACATACCAGCAGATATTTACAAAGCTGCGCTTTGGTTATGGACTGGCGCTTACCTTTGTTTTGTTTGTGATCATGGTTGGGGCGACGCAGCTCAATGAATGGGCAAGTAAAAAATGGGTTCATGTAGATGAATGAGGGAATAGAATATGGAATTAAGAAATAAAGCGTCTAAAATTATCGTTTACGTGGTATATATCCTGGTCGGACTGGTTGCCCTGTTTCCGATTTATTACACCTTTATCAATTCGATCCGGGATGTATATTCCACACCGGCTATCCTGACGCCAAAGGATTATCAGTGGATTAATTTTAAATACGCCGTCACGCTGGTCCCGTTTTTTAAGTATCTTAAAAATTCGTTTATTATTTTGGCGATCAGTGTGCCGTTTGGCACGTTATTTAGCTTCCTCTACGGATATGCACTGGCAAAATTGGAGGCACCCGGAAAGAATCTGTTGTTTTTTCTGGTTTTGAGTACCATGATGATTCCGTCGTTTGCCACACAGATTCCGCAGTATATCATGTTCAGTAAAATGGGGATTACGAATACATTCCTGATCTGGGTGTTTGAGGCGATTGCAGGAAGCGCCTATCAGATTTTTTTGTGCCGGCAGTATCTGAGCAGTCTGCCGAATTCCCTCCTGGAAGCGGCAACGATAGACGGATGCTCGGAAGCACAGCTCATTACACGGATAGCGCTGCCGCTGTCCAAGTCTCTCATTGCCATTGTGGTATTTAACCTGTTCAATTTTAACTGGGGAGATTATATGATGCCGTATATGTACTTGTCGAAAGAAAAATTCCCACTCATTATGGCATTGTTCAGTAGCTTTGATTATGTGTTTGAAGGAACTTCCACAAAGCTTGTCCCAGTCGTTAATGCGGCTACACTTTTGGTAATGATACCGGTTTTTATTGTTTTCTTCTGCTGTCAGAAGCAACTGGTGGAAGGGATTACTGCCGGAGGAGTGAAAGGTTAAGAACAAAAGTTAAGAACAAAATGGAAAGGGTAGGTGAGTCATGAAGAAAGGGTATTGGGTATTTTTTTCAGTGCTTCTTGGTGTGCTGGTTGCCGGAGGAGCGGCTTTTGTTGGCATTGCGGCAGGCGCATTCGATAGGGGAGCAGAAGGGACGGTTTATTCGGATGCGCCGGATGAACCGAAAGGCGTAGTTTATTATGTGGATGCCGGCGCAGCGAAAGACAGCTACGAAGGAACCACACCAAAGCAGCCTCTTAAGACGCTGGACCAGGTCAATGAGCTGAAGCTGAATCCGGGAGATGTGGTGCTGTTTAAAAGGGATTGTCGTTGGTCCGGCCAACTGAGGCTTCCATATTCCGGGACGAAGGAGGCTCCGATCATCTACGGCATGTATGGAGAGGGGAGTAATAAACCCCATATTGCCGGAGACGGCATTGTAAATGCAGCAGTATCGGGAAAGGATATCAGCTTTGTAGAGATCCATAACCTGGAGGTGAGCAACCAGGGCGATACAAAGGATTATCACCGGGGAATCAGTATTGCTGCTGTTTATGAGATCGTTGAGGGGATTACAATCAAAGATTGCTACGTGCATGATGTAGATTCGAATTTGGAGAGAGTATATGATCAGATTGGTGAATCCTACACAGACACGCATTGGCTTGGCGGAATTATTGTCCGCGCCAGAAGTCCTGAGAATAAGGATAATGATGATATTATTCTGAGGGATATATTGATAGAAGGCAATGAAGTGGATCGCTGTAACTCGGTTGGCATTGCGGCAGGCGCAACCCTGGTGAACGAGGAAACAGGTAAAAAATGTGAGGGAATGGTAATACGCGGGAACCGGGTTTCCCGCAGCTGGGGAGATGGAATTATTCTTTTCAACAGCAAGGGGGGCTTGCTTGAACACAATGTCGCGGCAAATAACGGTCAAAGCGATGAGGGCTTGTCAAACGTCTATGTAGGTATTTGGATTATATGGTCAGAGGACTGTGTCATTCAGTACAATGAGAGCTATGGACAGGGGCTGAGCTCAGACGCTCAGGGCTTTGACATTGACGGATCATGTAATGGAACCATATTACAGTATAATTATTCTCACGATAATGCAGGCGGCTTCCTGCTCTGTATGCAATCCAAGAATGGAAAGGCAACCATTCGATATAACGTCAGCATAAACGATGCAGGTTCTTTCCTGAAATTTGGGTGGTTAGGCGGTACTGGAGACGTGGGACCGTTTATGGATCTTGATGTGTATAACAATACGTATTTCACCACACAGCCGATCTCAGAGGTCATGGAATCTAATATTGTAGACATCAAGGTGAAGAACAATATATATGCCCGTTTTAGAAACAATATCTTTTGCGTTAAAAACGGTACAAATGCAACGTTTTCGAATCTGCAGTCGCTGCGTTTGATGCGGTTCGAGAATAATTGTTATTATGGGTTCTCCGGGTCTACAATTCCGTATGGTGAGGTAAATCAAATCTTAAAGGATCCAAGGTTTACCTTCGCAGGGACCAGTGAAGAAGGATTTGATTCCTTAGGAGGCTATAAGCTGCTTGCAGATTCTCCATGTCTGGAAAGCGGTATGGAAATATACAATGACGGAGGTTTAGACTTCTGGGGCAATCCAACTGCCGATGCACAGGCGATGAATATAGGCGCATATATCGGAGGAGCGGCAAAACGTCCGGCGGGCGTGAACATAGCTTTGACGCAGGAAGCGGATATGTCTTCTTATGACGGTCTTGCGATTATGCGTAAGCAGGCAGCGGCGATGCTTGTAGACAACAAGAAAGACAATTCCGTTTCAACAGAAGTCTATGAGACGGCGGAAGCGGAGGAATGGTTTGAAATCACACTGGACGATACTTACGAGATCAGTAAAGCGGTGCTGACGCCGGCTGAGGATGGCGCAGGATATCCGGTAGATTTTTCCATTTGCGTTCGCAACGAAGCCGGAGAGTGGGTTGAGGTATATGAAAAGAAGAATGCGAAATTACCGGAAGACGGAGCAGAACAAACGTATACCTTTGACCGTGTTTCAACAGATAGGGTGCAGATAAGGATCCGTAAGCTGAGAGAAACCGAGGGAAGCTACTTTGCAGCGCTTTCCGAAATTGAGCTTTACGAGTAAGAGAGGAGGAGAAAAGAGATGAAAAAAAGATAATGGCTTTTTGTCTGGCAATCGTGCTGTGCCTGATGGGAATCAATGATTATGTTGTTTCCAGGGCGGAGGATAGTCAGAGAAAAAATGTGGCATTGGCGGAAAATGGAACGAGCATATTTATCGATAAGACCCATGCGTGGGGACAGGAAAATGGCCGTGACATTAAAAAGATGATAGACGGTAATAGAAATACGTTTGGTCAGGGAAATACGGGCAATGATGTGAACTCCCAGATAAATCTTACCCTGGAGTTTCCATGTACGTACACGGTTGATTCTATCGTACTTTATGGGATTGGGCCGCAGGGGTTCCCTGAAGAATTTACAGTGAGTGCATATACCCAGGAGCGCTGGAAACAGGTTGCTAGCGTAAAAGAATGTACTTACCAAGAAACTGGAAACACCGTTAATCTTGATGCTCCGGTTGATTGTGTGGGGATTCGCATTACCATTACGAAAAACGGCGTGGACGGTGAGTGGGGTGGTCAATTATATTTGAGTGAATTTGAGGTTTATGGCGTGGAGTCCGATGTGGTCATTCCGAGGGAGAATGCTGCGGCGGCCGCAAATGGCGCCACAATAAGCTATGACAGAGGGACAGTCGATATTTCCAAGATGATTGATGGAGAGACGGCTGGAGATGTTTCTAATCTTGGAATAATAGGTGTAGAGGATGAAGCGACGGAGACATATATAACGGTAGATTTTGAAGGAAGCTATCATATTGATACGGTTCGCCTTTACGGAGATAACAGGAAATATTGTTTCCCGAAAGACTTCACTATTGAAGCATTTTCAGGAGGAGAGTGGAAAACAGTTTGCACTGTGACAGGCTCCGAGCTGGTTGGGGATTGTAATGACTATCCATTTGATGGAATTGATTGTACGGCGATTCGGTTACACATTACGAAGAATGGAATGGAGAATAGCGAAGGGTGGCAAGGATATGCCATTTATCTATCGGAGTTGGAAGCCTGGGGAACGGCTATAGCGGGTAATGTCGCATTGGCGTCCAAGGGAACAAAAGCATCCACAAGCGATCCCAATGACTGGGCAGAGAAAAAGCATGTCTCAATACGCCGATGGTACCATTGAATATGGAATTCATTTAAGTGAATTTGAGGTATATGGCACGGAGGCGGAAACGGCATTTTCAGCTTCGGATCTGAGCGAGGAATGCATCAGCAGCGTGGAAGCGATGATTGAAAGACTGGATGTGACAGCAGCGGGTAAAGATAGTGCGATCAGCGATATCACGTATTGGTGTGGAAAGATCGGTTCGGAAAAAATTGTGAATTATGGCCAATTTATCTCGAAAAAAGCGGAGCAGGATCCTTTGGTGAAGCCATATAGCAAAGAAGAGTATCAAAAGCTGAAGAATAGCGGCCAAGCGCCAAAAGAAGAAGGATATGTATTTACCGGCTGGTTCACTGATCAGAACGTAGCATCAGAAGAGAATATGAAGATGTATGCGCTGAAAGAAGATACTGATCTGTCGGAAAGCGATTATGTATATGCGAGGTTTGTGGGAGAAACGATGTTGGAAGTGAAGGCTCAGTTAAGTGTAAATACCAGTGCTGAATCTTCAAAAGCGAGTATCCGCTTCCTTACGACAATAGATAATCTGGCGTATCGTAAAATCGGATTTGAGATTGAGATTAACGGTAAGGTGACAGATACGGCAAGTAATACGCTATACAAGCGGTTGGATGATACCTACATAAATGGAGTAAAGAAGATCATTGAGCCGAAGTTCTTTCATAAGGATGCGAGCTATTTTAAAGCAGCGACAATTTACGATATACCGAACGAGCACTATGATACAGATATTAAAGTAACCCCATATCTGGTGACATTAGACGGGACAACTGTAGTAGGAGGAAAGACCGTGACGAAAAACGTGAATCAAGGGATAAAGGCACAAGGAGGAAAAGGTGTAGTTTATTATGTGGACGCTGATGCAAAGGAAGATGGCTTCCAGGGAACCACGCCGGAACAGCCCCTTAAAACGCTGGAACAGGTCAACGCGCTGAAGCTGAATCCGGGGGATGTGGTGCTGTTTAAAACAGATTGCCGTTGGTCCGGGGAGCTGCGTCTCCAATATTCCGGAACCAAGGAGTCTCCGATCGTCTACGGCATGTATGGGGCGGGAAGCAGTAAACCTCATATTGCCGGAGACGGAAAGGTAAGTGCTTCAGTCTCCGGAGAGGACGTCAGCTTTGTAGAGATTCATAACCTGGAGGTAAGCAATAAAGGCGATGAGTCGAGATACCACAGGGGAATCAGTATTCTTGCTGTTCATGAGATTGTAGAGGGAATTACAATAAAAGACTGTTATGTGCATGATGTAGACTCATACTATGCACGCGATATTATGGCAGATACTAGTGATGGGATTCCAAGCTCCTACAAAGATCCGCATTGGAACGGCGGGATCATTGTCCGAGCCAGAAGCTCTGAGAATCTCGATAATGATGATATCATACTGAAGGATATTCTAATAGAAGGCAATGAAGTCGACCGCTGCAGTCTGCTTGGCATTGCGGCCGGTGGAGTCATAGAAAGTAAAACCAGCAAAAAATGTGAGGGAATGGTAATACGCAGGAACAGAGTATCCCGCTGCTGGGGAGATGGAATTATTCTTTTCAACAGCAAAGGAGGTCTCATCGAGCATAATGTTGCGGCTAATAATGGCCAAAGCGATGAGGGCATTGTAGCAGTCTATGTAGG
>CALWDR010000128.1 GCA_944376745.1 uncultured Lachnospiraceae bacterium | reverse complement strand
ATTTAAAACAGGAGATGATACTATGAAATTTCATTTAAAGGACCCCGGAAGCTCCATCACACATTTTATCGGCATGCTGATGGCCATCTTTTCCGCCACCCCGCTGCTCATCAAGGCTTCCATGCAGCCCGATTCGGTGCATGTGGTATCCCTGGCGATTTTTATCGGCAGTATGATTTTACTGTACGGCGCCAGCGCCACCTACCACGCCCTGGACCTGTCGGAGCGGGCCAACCGGATCTTACGGAAAATCGACCACATGATGATCTTTGTCCTGATCGCAGGCACCTACACGCCCATCTGCCTCATCGTGCTGAAGGGCCCCGTGGGCTACGGGCTGCTGGCGCTGGTGTGGGGGATTGCCGCCGCGGGCATTCTGGTGAAGGCCTTCTGGATCACCTGTCCCAAATGGTTTTCCTCCGTGCTCTACATCGCCATGGGCTGGGTGTGCGTGCTGGCCTTCACCCAGATCCTGAATTCCCTTTCCCCGAAGGCCTTCTTCTGGCTGCTGGCCGGGGGCGTGATCTACACCGTGGGAGGCATCATTTACGCCTTAAAGCTTCCTATATTTAACGCGAAGCACAAGAAATTCGGTTCTCATGAGATCTTTCATCTCTTTGTGATGGGCGGGAGCATCTGCCATTTTATTATGATGTACTTCTTCGTGGCGGCTATGCCGGCGCTGTAACAGCAAAAAGCTGACCGCAGCGGAAAAAACTCTCCCGGCATCAGCTCTGAGTCATCCACCCGGCGATCAGCGCAAGCTTCTCCTCCCTGGTGAGCCGCTTGATGGCCGCCTCCCGCCGCATGGCCTCCTGCTTCGTCTCAAAGGCCTCCAGATAGACCAGCTCCACCGGCGTCCGACCCCGGGTATACCTGGCGCCCTCGCCCCGGTTGTGGGCCGCAAGCCGCTTTTCTATATCGTTGGTCCATCCTGTGTAGAGGGTGCCGTCGCTGCACCTTAAAATATATGTCACGTTCATGTGATTCCCCTATGTAACGAGGCCGGCAGGCCTCGTTTTCATTTATGTCAAGCAATCGACCAAAAGCGTATCCGTACTTTACCAAAGGGGAGACCATGTTCTGTAAAAAGCTGCGATTGCGGATTTTGGTCGTTACCCTACATTATATCCCCAATCCCGCCGTTTCGTGTCTGTACCTTTGGAAAGTTGCTGCCGGCCTTTCGCCCCGTCCAGGGCATACCAGCGAACGGGGCGAAACTCTTTCCGCCTGTGCGGCTGTTTGGAGCAGCAACCCACAGGCGAAACTTTTTTATTTATAGTTTACTGCAAAAATTCCATGGGGTCAATGCTGGCGTTGTCCTTCACCATCTGAAAATACAGGTTTGCCCCCTCCACGGAATAATATTTCGTGGGTTCGCTGACATAGCCTATGATGCCGCCCGCCTCCACGTAATCGCCGGCGCTTAAGGGCGTCTCCTTGAGCTGGCCGTAAATGGCGCTGTAGCCGTCGCCCAGATCCACGGTGATCGTCAGCCCGGTCACCTCGTTGGTCTCAATGTTGCTCACCTTGCCGTCCGCTGCGGACACTACCTTGTCGTTGACATTTCCCTGGATCACCAGGGCCGGGTTGTATTTATACTGGTCCAGAGTGGCAAAATACGTGGTCTGGTCCATGCTGTAATTCATGATGACGTTGCCCTCCATGGGCCAGGCAAGCTCCGAAGCCCCGTCAAAGGAGAGCGCTGGCTCCACCGGATCGGCAGCCGCCTCCTCCGCGGGCGTCTCCGAGGCCGGATCGGCGTCGGCAGCATCCGGTTCCTCCGCCGGTGTGCCGCTGTCAGAGATCACCGCCGGATCGTCCAGGAAATCATCATTGGCGGGCTTGATCACCTTGTCCACAGCCGCCGCGTCCTGCTCCCGCTGCCGCTCCAGGTCCGCCTGCCGGATCGCCTCCTTAGCCGCGTCCTGCTCCCGCTGCTCCTGTTCCTGTTTTGCCAGCAGCTCCTCCTGCTTTTTCTCGCTTCTCTGCGCGGACATATACACGCCCGCCATCCCAAACACCGCCGCCAGCATGAGTACCGCCGCCAGCAAATAAGATTTTTGCTTTAAAAATGTAACCGCTTTTCTTTGTTTTTTCATGCTATCACCATCCTACCTTGTAGTTTTGATAATAGCTTTCCCGCAAAATTTTTTTCTAATCAGAAATTTCTACATTTTTAAAATAATAGCTTAAAATTTCCGGGTATTTCATGCCCTCTTTGGCCAGCTCGTTGGCCCCGTACTGGCTTAAGCCCAGGCCGTGGCCCAGGCCCTTGGTGACGATCCGGATCCTGCCCTCCACCTCCTTCATGGAAAAGCAGGCGGAGCTTAATTCCAGGGCATTCCGGAAGGCCTCGCCGGACATGGACACCTCCCCGTTTTTGACCTCCAGCACATAATCGGAGCCGTCCCGGGCGGCGGCTGCAAGGCCCGCCAGAGGGTCGGCGGCCTCCAGGACCAGATCGGGAAAAGCCGCCGTCAGCCTGCGGACGAACTCCTCCTTTTCCAGAAAAATGACCTTCAAGAAATCCTGGGAGGAAATGTCCGCGGCACTGTCCACAGCGGTGAGATAGGGCATGTCCTCCGTGCCCAGAGCCTCCGCGCCGCTTCTGGTCCTGCCGGCGCTGACTGCGTGAAAGGCCGCGTAAATGTAGTTTCCCTGACTGGTGAGCGTCACGCCCTCCGTGGCCCTGACAGCCTCCGTAAGCTTCTGATAATTGCCGCCAAAGCCCTCCTCGCCCCACAGCTCCAGCAGCTTTTCCCGGGTCAGGCTCTCCGGCAGCTCCTCCCCCTTCTCCAGGGCGCTTCTGATGTTGGTCCTGGCGATGACGGCCTGGGCTTTTAAGGCCTCCGCCGCATAGGTCAGAGGAATCTCCCGGGCCAGGACGCCCGCCAGATATTCCTCCACATCCACGGCCTCTTCCCCCTCCCCGCCGCCCGTGGGGAGAAGCCCCTGGCCGGAGTCCTCCGGCGCTCCCAAAGCATCCTCCTCCGCGGCTGTACTCTGCCGGAAGCACATCGTAATGATATAGGGAAGCGTACACAGCAGAAACAGCACGCAAAAAAAGGTCTTTATTTTTTCCTTCATAGACTGCACCTTGTCCTTTCCCTGCAATATATGTTTTCTGGAAAAAATATAGACCTTTTCTTCCGCGTTGCCGCCGTCTTTGGCGGGAAGCTTTTCCCGGCAGACGCTCTACGCCTGTCGAGCCGCGCGGTCTGCCTGCTCCGCCTTCTGCGCCTGTCGGGCCGCGCGGTCTGCCTGCTCCGCCTTCTACGCCTGTCGGGTCGCGTAAAATTCCCTGGCCGCCTCAAAGAAGGCTTCGATATTTTCCCATTTGGACATGGGCGGGATGTCGCAGCCGGAGGAAATGATGAAATTCGGATACCTGCAGCATTTTTCCATAATGGCCTTGGTCTCCGCCTTGATGGAATCCACGGTTCCGTTGCGGAACTGGGCCGCCGGGTCCACATTTCCCGCAGCCATGATATTGGCCGGGATCAGAGGCATCATCTCCGCCATATCGATGGCGTTGCCGAAATGGACAATGGGCGCTCCGATGCTTAAAATGGAGTCGATCTGCTGGATGGTGCAGTTGCCGCAGTTGTGATAAACCACAAGAAACTCGTCGTCCTGCACGGCGTCCACGATCTTCTTCATGTAGTCCGCCGAAAATTCCTCCGCCAGCGCCGGGGACAGAAGACCCGCCAGGGGCTCCGCGACCACCACGCCGTTGGCGCCCACCCGCTTGTACTCGGAAATGTATTTGATGATAAACTCTGTGGCCTTTTCCAGCACCGTATGTACCATGTCCGGCTCGTCATAGCAGTAGATCATGGCCTCGGACACGTCCATCAGACGGCCCGCCAGGGAGAAGGGCCCGATCACGCCGGCCAGTACCGGGCGGTCCTCAATGAGCTTCACGGCCTTCTCGATGGCCTCGATGTAGATGGCGGTTCTTCCCGCTCCGATCTCGGGAACCTCGAGGGCCTCCGCCTCCTCCTCGCTGGAGACCACGCTGCCGATGACCGTGGGAACCTCGTCGTCGGAAAAACGGATAGTGGAGCCAAAGCACTCCGCCTCCAGGGACAGATCCATCAGACTTACGGAAGCCGCCGCGTCCACCCGGTCAGCCACCAGCTTCATGCCCTTGGCCTGCAGATCGCTGCTCCCGATCAGCTCCTTCACGGTGATCCCCATCATCTGGATGGCCGGGAAGGAAAGCACCGGCATGGGTTTTTTCTCGGGCGCCGCCAGAAGGTCTGCCGCCCACTGCTTCATATTGCGTTTCATTGTCACTTACCTCCATCGTATACTTGAAGCTCCGTGCGCGGAGCCTTGCATCCCCTCCGCGCCCGACGTTTTTCTATAGTATAGAGGAATTATTTTAGGATTTCTGGAACTAATACATAGAATTTTTGGAAATATTATAGGTTTTTGCCCCCGCCGCTGAAAAAGCAGCCAAAGCCAGGCTGTAAGACTCTGTCATGGAAAATAGGCCGCAAGGTTCTGTCACGAAAGCCCCAGCGCAGATTTGAAAAAATGATAAAAGCCCGCATCCAATGCCAGGTCGTCCTGGCGCTCCCCCTCCATATCATAGTAATATTCCCCGGTGCCGATGTGTTTTGAAAGGCAATCGATGGGAAATCCCTCCTGGCGGCGGGGATGGGGCGTGTCCGTCAGCAAAAAAGGCTCGCCGGAGAGGCTGTCGTCCATGCTCTCGTAAATATGCGTATCATCCAGGACCAGGCAGACGGCATTTTTGTAGCGGGCTGTAAGTCCGCCGTACTTCCGGGCCAGTCCGGCGTAGTAAGCGGTCATCTCCCCATCGCTGAGACGTCTGCCCCTTATGGTGCGAACGTGAATCCCGGGCTGCAGCTCCTGGGGCAGACCGTCGAAATAGAGTCCGGTGTCGCAGGAAAAGACCGGGATTTGCAGGGCCTGATAGTACGCCAGCGCTTTGATCCTGGCATTTTCCAGGGGCGTGGCCCCGGTCTCTTCGATCTGGGGCAGCAGGACTGCGGGTGAAACGGCGCTCTCCCCTGCCCGGCGCGTGCGGGCACTGCCGAGTTGTTGTTTGGCCCGGTACACGCATGCACTGCCGCATTGTTGTTTGGCCTGGTGCAGGCATGCACTGCCGCATTGTTGTTTGGCCCGGCCCGGCTCCTGCGGCCGCTGCCGGTTCCCTGTCATCCCCAGGTCCTTAAGTCCGATGATCTCTATCTCCGTAAGAGGGGCCAGCGCCCGGCGCATGACCGCCAGCTTGCCCTCGTTGGTCGTCCCGTAAAGTAAACGCATGAGCCTCTTTTCTTCCTTTCAAATGAGCCTGTTTTCCAGATACATGGCAATTCCGTCTGCCTCATTGCTTCCAATGACTGCATCTGCTTTTTCCTTCACCGCATCTATCGCATTCCCCATGGCAATCCCCATCCCGCATAGTTCTTTCATTGTGCACCT
>CALWDR010000127.1 GCA_944376745.1 uncultured Lachnospiraceae bacterium | reverse complement strand
GCTATTCCGAGGCGTATGTGAAGGGCTCCCAGACCTTTTATTATGGAAAATCGGCGGAGGGGAAGAAACTGGCGGAGAAGATCCAGGACAGTATGGCGAAACGGCTGGACCAGGAGAACAGCAGGAGTCCCAAGGCCAACAACAGCTATTATCTTCTGAAAAATACATCCGCGCCCACGGTGATCGTGGAATGCGGATTTTTGAGCAACCATGAGGAGGCGGAGCTTCTGGCCACGGAGACCTATCAGGAGAAAACGGCCTGGGCCATACATATGGGGATCATGCAGTATCTGAATGAGGCAGGAGTGCGGGCGCGCTGATATTGGCTTTCCAGGTATGGGAAGGACAGATGGCGGGCGCGCGGATACCGGTTTTCCAGGCATGGGAAGAACAGACGGCGGGCGCGCTGATGCCCTCTCCCAGATTGGGAGCGGCTGCGGCGTAGGCCGCATCTGCCAGAAAAAGGAGCAGCAGAACAAGCCCCGCCGTTTTGCGCAGGCGGGAGGGCAGCTTTTCATAAAATTGCTCAAACCAGGGGATGAACAGGTAGATCAGAAGCAGGGCGCCCAGGCCGAAGGCCACAGCCGCCGGCAGGCAGACACGTCCGTTCAGATTCAGAAAGTAGTCGGAGTAGTCCCACCAGCGGATATTCCAAAGCTTTTCCAGAAACCAGCTGCAGGCATATTCCACGGCGGAGCAGATCAGGGCGGCCAAAAAGAAGATCAGCAGCGGGTGTTTTTTCAGGCGGTACAGAAGGAAATACAGGAATAAGCCGCCGGCACCGTAGATGGGCAGCCAGGGGCCGAAGAGGACGCCCCGGTTTACGAACCGGCGCTCCACGGCCAGATACAGGCATACCTCCCACACCCACCCCGTCAGGGACAGGGTGAGGAAGAACCAGATATAGTAAAAAAAGGAAAAGCCGATGGACTTGCGTCTCAATCGGCTGTTTTTGGGGATCATATTTCTGCTGTCCATGCCGCACCTCGTTTCGAGTTTCCATTGAAAACAGTATGCGCAGCATGGGCCGGAACTATTCTGCCGTGTCGAAGGCGTACCAGGTGGTGGTGGAGAAGATTTCTCCCGCCTTCAGCGTGGCGGAGGGAAATTCCGGCAGGTTGGGGGTGTTGGGAAAATGCTGGGTTTCCAGGCAGATGCTGCCCCGATAGGTGAATTCCTCCCCGTACTTGCCGGTGTGGGGCTTCATCATGTTTGCGGTGTATATCTGTATGCCGGGCTGGTCCGTGTAGCAGGTCATGCGGATGCCGGTCTTTGGCGCGGTCAGCACCGCGGCCTTGCGAAAGCCCTCGCCGTCCAGGATAAAATTGTGGTCGTAGCCGCCGCCGTAGGACAACTGGGTATCGTCCCGGTCAATGTCCTGGCCCACAGGCTTGGGGACGCGGAAATCGAAGGGCGTACCCTCCACGGGAAGCGTCCGTCCGGTGGGAATGCTCTCCGGGTCATTTTCCGTGATGGCCGAGGAAAAGAGCTGAAGCTGGTGGTTCAGAATGGTACGGCTCTCGTAGCCCTCCAGGTTGAAGTAGGCGTGATTGGTCACATTGATGACCGTATCCTGGTCGCAGACGCCCTCGTATGTAAGGAACAGCCGGTTGTCCTCGGTCCACTCATAGGTGATCCGCATGGAGAGCGTTCCGGGAAAGCCGTCCTCCAGGTCCGGGAATTTTCTGGTGAAAATGATCTTGTTGTCCGTGCACTCGCCCTGCCACATGCGGAAGGCAAAGCCCCTGCTGCCTCCGTGAAGGGAATTGTTTCCGTCATTTTTTTCCAGGGAGTAGGTTTTGCCGTTTAAGGAGAAGGAGGCGCCGCCGATGCGGTTGGCGTAACGGCCCACCGCTGCTCCCAGGCTGCAGTCGTCCGCCTCATAATCCTCCGCGGTCAGGTATCCGAGACAGACGTCGGTGAGGATGCCGTTTTTGTCCGGCACGCAGATGCTGCGGATGCGGCAGCCGAAATCCATCACCTCTATGTGGGCGCCGCTGGAATTTTCCAGGCGGTACAGGGAGATCGTCTCTCCATCTTTGGTCTTGCCGAAGGTTCTTTTTGTCGCTTGCATTTGTGGTAAACCCCTTTCTTTGCTGTTTAAGAAACATTTTACCATAATCGCCGGACTTTACAATATAAAAATGGAAAATTGCGGGGCGTATTATTTTGCCCGGCTCCCGGAGGAGCCGCATGCGGGCAAATCCGCCCGGCCTCCGGAGGAGCCGCATGCGGGCAAATCTGTCCGGGCCTCGGAGGCGCCGCGTGCGGGCAGGTCCTCCCGGGCTTCGGAGGCGTCCCTCCCGGGCAGACGGAAGCCCTGGACGCGGTCGATCAGGAAGGAGGACAGCGTCACCGTGATAAGGGAAAAGGCGATGCGGGAAAAGGGAATGTAGGTCAGGGACAGGCCCAGCACCACAAAATCCGTGAACATGTAGGCTCGGGACAGCCGCCAATGGGTCAGGCGGGAGATGGTGAGGGCCAGTGCGTCGTCCCCGCCGCTGGAGCCGCCCTGGCGCACAATGATCCCTACGCCCACGCCCACAAAGATCCCGCCGGCAATGGCTGCCAGCAGCGGGCGGGAAGACAGGTCCGGCAGCATGGGCGGGAACAGCTCCCACAGCTTATAAAATAAGGAAACGCTCAGGGTGGACAGGATGGATATTTTGATAAAGCGTCCGCCCAGGTATTTAAGGGCCAGAAGATAGCAGGAAATATCCAGCACCGTTGTGAGGATGGCGGGGGAAAGCCCCAGCCAGTGCTCCGCAAGGAGCATGAGACCGATGACACCCCCCTCGGTGATGCCGGTCTGCTGGTGGATGTTGTGGATGCCGAAGGAGCAGATGGCCGCGCCTGCCAGGATAAAAAGGATTTTCTGGAAGGACAAGCCCTCCGGCATTTTCTTTATGAAAACAGAAGTTCTGTTGACTGACATGAGAAACCTCCTTGTATTTCGCCGTTTTGGCGGGTATAATGGTCTGTAGCGACAGGATTTCGCAAAAAGCTGTCTTCCATCCCCGGAAACGAAGGGGGGAAGTTGTCTTCCATCCCCGGAAACGAAGGCCGGGAAACAGCTTTTTGCGGTTCACAACAAGCATAAAGGATATAGTTACTATAATGTCAAGGGGGAATTATGGAAAATTTGTTTTCAATCGGCGAGCTGTCGAAATACCAGAATATCTCCAAGCAGACCCTGATCTTCTACGACAGGATCGGCCTCTTTTGCCCGGCCTATGTGGATCCGGATAACGGGTACCGGTATTACAGCGCCAACCAGATCGATTATCTGGACACGATTCTGATCATGAAGAAGATCGGCTTTTCTCTGAGAGAGATCCGGGAGCATATGCAGAATTACAACATTGACAGCAGCCTGGCGGCCCTGGGAAAGCAGTTGACGGTGCTGGATGACCGTATCCAGGAGCTGCGCCTGATCCGAAGCCGCCTCGTGCACCGCTGCCGTCAGATGGAGGAGGCCCGGTCCTGTCTGGGAAAGGAGGGCCCGGCGGCAGTGGAGGCGGTGGAGGCCCGCTATATTCTGTGGCAGGAGGTGGAGGAGCCCTGCAGCCTGCGGGAGATCAGCATCGCCACCAAGAAATGCTTTGCCCAGGCATTTGAAAAGCAGCTGCCGATCTTTTTCCAGAGCGGCGTGACGGTTCCTCTGGGGCGCATCCGGGAGGGGCGCTATACGGAGGCGTCAACGGCTTTTCTGCCCATCGAGAGGACGGACCGGGTGGAAAATGTCAGGGAGCTTCCCGCCGGAACCTGCGCAAGTATCTACCATGTTGGAGATTATCTGTCCATCGGCAGCTCCTATCAGAAACTGCTTCGCTATTGTGAGGAAAATGGCTGGCGGATCGTGTCGGATTCTTATGAGTTCTGCGTCAACGATTACATCACCACCCACGACGAGGCGGAATATATCACGAAGATCATGTTTTATGTGGAGAAGATCTCCCAATGAAAAATACGCGTGAGCAGTAACGAGAACAGAGACAGAATTTTGCCGGGTATTGACGAGTTCCCCTGATATTGGTACAATAGACACATGGATACAATTTTGGAAAAAACAGACACAAGGAATATTGACCCGGAAGTCATCGCCAGAGCCGCCCGCATCATCCGGGAGGGAGGGCTGGTGGCATTTCCCACGGAGACCGTCTACGGGCTTGGGGCGGACGCGCTGAACCCTGCGGCGGCCAGGCGGATCTACGAGGCCAAGGGGCGTCCCTCGGACAATCCGCTGATCGTACACATCAGCGATTTTGAGGCCCTTTTTGGCATCGCCGCGGAGATACCGGCCAAGGCCAGACTGCTGGCAGAGCGATTCTGGCCGGGACCGCTGACCATGATCTTTCGGAAAAATGACAGGGTGCCCTTAGAGACCACCGGAGGCCTGCCCACGGTGGCGGTGCGCATGCCCGACCATCCGGTGGCGCTGGCGTTGATAGAGGCCAGCACAGGCTATATCGCCGCGCCCAGCGCCAACACTTCGGGAAAGCCCAGCCCCACGAGGGCGGAGCATGTGCTTCTGGATATGGAGGGGCGAATCCCCATGATCCTGGACGGCGGTCCGGTGGGCATCGGCATTGAATCCACCATTGTGGATTTCAGCGAGGAGGTTCCCACCATTTTAAGGCCTGGCTATATCACAAGGGAGATGCTCTCCCAGGTGATCGGCCAGGTGCTAGTGGACCCCGGCCTGAGCGGTTTGGCGGAAGCAGCCCCTGGCCTGAACAGTCCGGCAGGGCTGAATCCCGGCCTGAGCGGTATGGCGGAGGCGGACCCCAGCCTGAGCGGTATGGCGGAGGCGGCCTCCGGCCTGAGCAGCCGGATGGAGGCGGAGGGCCGGGAGCATGTCAGGCCCAAGGCACCGGGCATGAAGTACCGCCATTACGCGCCCAAGGCTCCGATGATCCTGGTGAAGGGCCGGGAGTCGGATGTGGTTGATAAGATCAACAGCCTGGTGCGGGAGGCGGAGAAGCAGGGGAAGAAGGCGGGGGTCATCGGGACGGAGGAGACCGTCCCAAGATACGGAGAAGGTATCGTAAAATGTATAGGCACACGGAGGCGGGAAGAGACCATTGCGCAGAATCTGTATGAGGTCCTGCGGGAGTTTGACGCGCTGGAGGTGGACGTGATCTATTCCGAGAGCTTTTCGGATGCGGGAATCGGACAGGCGATCATGAACCGCATGCTGAAGGCGGCGGGCCACCGTGTCCTTGAGGTGTAGAGGTGAAGGTATGAAGCAGTATGACAAGATTATTTTCGTGGGGGAGAGCGGGACCACCCGCTCGGCCATGGCGGAAGCTATTTTTAAGGAATACCGCCTGAAGCGGCCCATGGAGGCGGCCTGCCGGGCTCTGGTGGCGCTGTTTCCCGAGCCCATCAACCAGAAGGTGGAGGCGGTCCTGATCAGCAACGGCATCAGCGTGGAGCATCACATGTCCGTGCAGCTGAGTCGGGAGGATTTTTCCGAGGACACGCTGCTGCTGGTGATGGAGGAGACCCAGCGGGACAAGATCCTGGAGGAATACCCGGATGTGAATCCCGAGGACGTCCAGGTGCTGACTGCCTTTGTGGGAGACGAGCTGGAGATCATCGACCCCTACGGAGGGCCTCTGCAGGCTTACGGCGTGTGCTATGAGACCTTGAACAAGTCCATTAAGAAACTGGTAGATAAATTAAATGAAGGAGAATAAAGAGATGTCAAAAGTGTACGTTATGGATCACCCGCTGATCCAGCACAAGATCGGATGGATTCGCAGAAAGGAGACCGGCGCCAAGGATTTTCGGACCCTCATCAGTGAGATCGCCATGCTCATGTGCTATGAGGCCACCCGGGATCTGAAGCTTCAGGAGATCGAGATCGAGACGCCGATCTGCAAGACCACCGTCAAGGAACTGAAGGGCAAGAAGATGGCTGTGGTGCCTATTTTGAGGGCGGGCCTTGGCATGGTGGACGGCATGCTGTCCATCATTCCGGCGGCCAAGGTGGGCCACATCGGGCTGTACCGTGACCCGGAGACTTTGGAACCGGTGGAGTATTATTGTAAACTGCCGGAGGACTGCTCTGAGCGGGAGATCTTCGTGGTGGACCCCATGCTGGCCACCGGCGGCTCCTCCGTGGCCGCGATCCAGATGCTGAAGGACAAGGGCGTGAAAAATATTCATTTCATGTGCATCATTGCTGCCCCGGAGGGCGTGGAGCGGATGAAGAAGGCTCACCCGGACGTGGATATCTACATCGGGGCCCTGGACGAGCGCTTAAATGACCACGGCTATATCGTGCCGGGCCTGGGCGACGCCGGGGACCGGATCTTCGGAACGAAATAGGGTTGTTTTCGGAACGGCCGTGGTGTGAAGTGCCAGGGCCGTTTCGGTTTCAGATATGCAAGGAGTGAAAGGAAGGTAGAAGATATGAGCGGTAAGCGGGAGGATTACATTTCCTGGGACGAGTATTTTATGGGAGTGGCAAAGCTGTCGGGCATGCGCTCCAAGGACCCCAACACCCAGGTGGGGGCCTGCATTGTCAGCCAGGACAACAAGATTCTGTCCATGGGCTACAACGGCTTCCCCAAGGGCTGCTCCGACGACGAGTTTCCCTGGGACCGGGAGGGGGATTCGGTCAACAGTAAGTATTTTTATTCCACACACAGTGAACTGAACGCCATCCTGAATTACCGGGGCGGGAGTCTGGAGGGGGCCAAGCTCTACGTGTCCCTGTTCCCCTGCAACGAGTGCGCCAAGGCCATCATTCAGGCCGGGATCAAGACCATTGTCTACGACTGCGACAAGTACGACGGCACGCCTTCGGTGATCGCCTCCAAGCGGATGCTGGATGCCGCCGGGGTGCGGTATTATAAGTACAACCGGACGGGGAGGAGGATTGAGCTGGAGCTGTGAAAGGACAGAAGAAGGATCGTGTATTGAAAGCATTAAAGGGGATCATCTATTGCTGCCTGGTGATTCAGGGGTTCCTATTATTGTGGGTTATGTTGAATCTTTTTGAGGTAGTGAAGTTCCCGGGAGAACTGTGGAATGCCTTTTTCTTTTTTGCTTTCGGGGGGATATTTTTGTGTATCCTTCGGGCAGGGATATACCATAAGAGGCAGGAAGAATAACGCAGGCAATCGCAGCAGGAGTGTAATGAGGCACCGGAAGATGAAAAGTTTATCTTATCATCCTCCGGTGCTTTTTCGCGCTGTTTCAAGGTTCTGATAATATTGTTCACATACTAATATCAGTATGGACTTGTCTTTTCCGGCAAAGCAAAATATAATAAAAGTATGAGAAAAATTACAAAATGCCGTATAAAAATACAATGAGGCAGATATGTTGATGGGCGAAGCCCTGAGACTGCGGGAGAGGAAACATGAGTAAGGAAAGTCAGAGAATCGGCGATGTATTGTTCAAGCTTCGGAAGGAAAAGAGGATAAGTCAGGATATGCTGTGTCTGGGGCTGTGCACGAAAGGGGCGTTTTCTAAATTCGAGTATGGAGAGCGGAAACCGGACCGGTTGCTGTTAAATACCGTGCTGCTGCGGCTGGGGAAGAATCCTGACAAGATGGCAACGATTCTGACCGCCGAGGAATATGCATATTTTGTCTGGAAGAAAAAGGTGCTGACAGCGGTGGGACAGCAGGATATGTCTGCCCTGAAAAGGCTTCTGGAGGAGCCGGAGGCGGAGCGGATCGTGGTGCATGAAGGGCTGCAGCGGCAGTTCCTGTACCAGATGGAAGCGGCAGTGGCGGAGCATGAGGAACAGGACATGGAGAAATGTATCTTGCTTTTGGAGCAGGCTGTGGAACTCACCATGCCGGGGATACGGCAGAACAGCGCGGAGCGGTATCTCATCAGTGTGGACGAGATGAGGTTGCTTCTGAACCTGGCCCGGTATCTGATCCGGGGGGAGCAAAAGGATGAGGCGCTGCGTATGCTCCTCAATATTGTGGCATACATAGAGAAGCATTATGAGGACTATGAGGCGAAGGTAAAGGTATATCCCATGGGCGTGAAGCTGCTGGTACCCCTGCTGTTGGAGCAGAAGCGGGAGCTGGAGGGGGCGGTACTCTGCAAAAAGGCGGTGGAGCTGCTGTGCTGGCAGGGGGTGCTCTATGATCTGGCGGAATTGATGGAATTATTTTTGGTGTGCAGTGAAGGACTGCCCCGGACGGAGGAAATCGTGCGCTATGAAAAGCAGCTCTGGGCCCTGAAGGAGGTTTACAGGGAATTCGGAGGGGATGGATATCTGAAGGAAAATTATCTGCTGTCCTACAGCAATCAGGAAATGTACCTTCTGGATGAGGTTATTCGGCGAAGCCGGACGGCGAAGGAGCTGTCCCAGGAGGAATTGAGTGAGGATATCTGTACCCCGGAGACCTTGTCCCGTATCGAGAGTGGGAGGCGTGCACCCAATACCAGGAATTTCCGTGCCTTGATGGAGAAGTTGGATACGGGACTGGATTATTATAATGGGGAGTTGGATACTGATGATTTTATGGTGCTGGAGCAGGAACTGGAATTAGAACGGGCAATTTCCTTGGAAAATTGGCAGGAGGCCCATGTGTTACTTGATAGATTAAAAAATCAACTCGATATGACGAAGAGTAAAAATCAAAAAGTTATGTGGGCAAAGGAAAATTGTATTTTGTTTAATGAAGGAAAATTAGCGTTGAAGGAGTTCCTGAAGGATTGCGAAAAAGCTATGGGATGTGAAGAAGGAAAATGGCGAGAAGAAAAATTTTGGAAACAGTTTTTCACCAGATATAAGGTAACGATGATGAATTATATAGCTTGCATTTATCATATAGACCATCGATTAGATGACGCAATATTTATACTAGAACAGTTGCTAAAGCAATTAAGAAACAGTAATGTAAAATTAGTTGATAGATATAAATCAAGCGTAACGATTATCGGAAATTTATCGGCATATTACGGAGAAAGTGGACAACTGGAGAAATGCTTGGAATTGTGTGGAATAGGAATAGAGTTATGCCTGGAAAGTGGCAGAGGACTGCGATTAGGGAATTTTTTGACTAATAAGGCGGAAGTTATTAATGAGAAAGCAGGTGGTACTACAGAAAAAAGTAAATTGTATCTGAAGTATGCTTATTATATTAGTGATTTATTGCCTGCTCATAGAACCGCCGCCTATATAGCTGATTATTATAAATTATATTATGAAGCAAATGTAATATGGTATTAGGTATTTTCCCAGCCGCCGCCAATAAAACATATGGAAGATTCTGTAGGCCTGTACCCAGAATTTGTTTGAACAGAATTATTTGTAGGCAATTGTGTGCATGATAAAATAAATAAAAGCATGGCAGCTATGAAAGATTTGATTGTTAAGTGTTTTGCGCTTTTTTTCATAATGTGATTCCTCCAAAAGTTAAAATATTTTGTGTTACTAGAATACATTTGAGCAACAAAGGTTCCCATGACATTTTTGGAAATGAAAAGATTCCAGAAACGTCATGGCTTTGAAATGAAGAAAAGTTTATTCTATTTAATGACTTGTGAGTCTGGTATTTTATCAGGCATCAAGTTAGCATCCAGAATAACCTTCAAGAGGTGACTTTTGGAAAAAAATAGAAAGCTTCCTGTATACTATAAATCAAGGAGTTGACCAAAGAAAATACCTCAAGTAAATTTAGATTATTACTGACCTGGCGAGTTGGTAAAATCTAAAAACACAAGAGGTATCTGAAATGAATAG
>CALWDR010000126.1 GCA_944376745.1 uncultured Lachnospiraceae bacterium | reverse complement strand
CCTAAGCGGTAGGTCGGGTGTTCGAATCACCTCGGGAACGTTAGAAAGCGGAAAAGTCTGATTGAGAGATTCTCATAGTGAATTTTTCCGCTTTCTTTCTGTTTTTTCTAAAATAGTAATATAAAATCGTTTTCCGGAGATTGACAGGAAATTTCTCAGCGGAAAAAATCCCCGTCAGCGCCTGCCGCTCCACCGGATGCCGCACGACCTCCGCCAGCGCCTGCCGTTCCACCGGATGCCGCACGATCTCCACCAGCGCCTACCGCTCCACCGGATGCCGCATGATCTCCACCAGCACCCGCACCGCTGTCTCCATGGCCTCCACGGTGATATGCTCAAAAGGCCCGTGGAAGCCTTCGCCGCCGGTGCCCAGGTTGGGACAGGGCAGGCCCCGGAAACTTAACTGGGCGCCGTCGGTGCCGCCCCGCACCGGCAGGGAGACGGGTTCGAGTCCCACCGCCCGGATGGCCTCTCTTGCCTTTTCCACGATATAGAAATGCTGTTCTATGATTTCCAGCATATTGCGGTAGCTCTCGGAAATGGTGAGGGTCACGGTTCCCTGGCCGTATTTTTCATTGAGGCGCTTTTCTACAGTTCCCAGAAATTCCAGCCGCCGGGCGAACAGTTCCTTGTCGTGGTCCCGGACAATGTAGTGGAGTCTGGCCGAGGACACCTCCCCGGTGATGCTGTCCAGGTGATAGAAACCCTCCCGGCCCTCCGTGTGCTCGGGAGTCTCGGCCTTTGGAAGCATGCTCTGAAGCTCGCAGGCCACGGCAGCCGCATTTACCATGATATCCTTGGCGGAGCCGGGGTGGACGTTGACGCCCCTGACGGTAAATTCTGCGGAGGCGGCGTTGAAATTCTCGTAGGCGATCTCGCCCTCGTAATCCCCGTCCACGGTGTAGGCGTAATCCGCCTTGAAATAGTCCAGGTCAAACAGGTGGGAGCCCACGCCCACCTCCTCATCCGGCGTAAATCCGACCCAGATGTCTCCGTGGGGGATATTTTCCCGGATGAGCTGTTCCACGGCGGTGAGGATCTCCGCCACGCCGGCCTTGTCGTCCGCCCCCAGAAGGGTGGTCCCGTCGGTGACGATCAGAGTCTGGCCCGCCCGCTTCGCAAGTCTGGGAAAATCAGATACCTTAAGCACCTCCCGGGTGGCGGAGAGGATCACGTCCCTGCCGTCATAGGAGGGGATCAGTACCGGCTGCACATTTTTGCCGGAAAATGCGGGGGAGGTGTCCATGTGAGCGATAAAGCCCATGGCCTTCCTGTTTTCATATCCGCTGGTGGCAGGCAGCAGGCCGTACACGTAACAATGCTCATCGCACCGAACCCTGGAAAGGCCCATCTCCTTCATTTCCCGTTCCAGCTCCCTGGCCAGGTCAAACTGGCGGCTGGTGCTGGGAATCTCTTTGGCATCCTCCTTCGAGGTGGTCCAATAGGACACATATTTCAAAAAACGATCCGCAACTTTCATAAATCCTCCTTCACGTGTCCGGCCATGGATGGCCCAGGCACACATCTGATGCCGGGCTTCGGCTCTGGTACACATCTGATGCTGGGCTTTGGCCTATGCACACATTTTATGCAAAAATAAAATAGAGACAGGTTTGCACTGTCTTACCAGTACAATTCTATCTCTATTTTTATCTTATGTCAAGAAAACTATGCCTCAAAGGCGGAGGCGGATTGAAAGAACAGGGCTATGCCTCAAAGGCCACAATGGCGTTGGGCTCCTTGATGCGCAGGGCAACGGTCTCCAGAATGCGGAAGGAGTGATTCAGATCCTTAAGCTCCAGATAGCCGACGCCGAAATCGGCGCCCACGGCCAGATCCATATATTGGGGCTCGGCGCATACCAGCACGGCCTTGCCGGCGCCGAAGGCTCCGGCGGCGTAGACGCGTCTGTCCACCAGCTTCGCGATGCGGTCAAGCTCCAGCATATTGATGCCCGGCTGGATACGCTGCAGGTCCAGATACACGTCCGGGGAAAGCACTAGGGCGTAACGGCCCAGAAGGCTGTTGGAGGAAAGGTGGGCGATGCCTTTGGCCACGTCATGAAAGGCGTCCTCCCCTTCCTTCCAGTTGCCCCGCTGGATTTTGAAGGAATCCGCGGCGGTCAGCAGACCCTCCGCGCCAAGCTGCTTATTTCCGTAGAGAATCAGATTGTCCTCTTTTTTGGCGGCTTTCTGGGCAGCGGCAGCGGCGGAGGACAGATCCAGGGGCCAGCCATTTTTCTCGCTCTCCTCCAGATCCCGCCACAGCAGGGTGAAATCCTCATACAACTGGGGAAGCTCCACCACCTTCCGGCCCGTTATGGTTCCGATGCCGTCCGTCAGCTTCTCCGCTTTGTCGGTCCGGTCAATGGAGACTACCGGCGTGCCTGCGCCCAGGGGGCCGAACAGGCTTAAGAACCGGCGGCCAACCAGATGTTTCTTGACTGTCTCAATGACAGTCCGGTCTATTTGCTCCCATAGTTCTGATGAAAAGGGAGCGCTTTCTCTTGCTAAATAATCCATATGATTTTTCCTTTCTGTTGCTGTCCTTTCTGCCGGGAGCTTGAAATCCTGTCCGGCTTATGGACATCCCTTCGTATTATATGCTATTCCTGTACCAGATTTCCCACTGTGGGGCCCGCGGCGGGTGGAATGGGTTCCCCGGCGAGCTTCAGCTTTTCCAAAAGCTCCTTGACTTCGCCCTCCCCATCCAGAAACAGCTCCGCCTCCCTGGGGTCCAGGTAGCGCATGAGTGTGATCAGTTCTCCAATGTGAGCCTTTTCCTCGTCCCGAATATCGGCCAGAACCGCCTTTGCGGCGGGATCGTCGGTGGACAGATAGTGGGCTTCATACAAGAAGATGGCCTCCAGCTCTCCGGCAATATCCAGGCGCAGCGCCTGCATCAACTCGGCGTTAGACATTTTACGATTTACGTTTCCTTGGAATGGATTTCCAAAACTTGGCATAATACATGTTCTCCTTTTCGACAATTTAAAATTTGTTGCTTTAATTTCTATCTTCACTATAGAAGGAAAAGAAGTGAATGTCAATAGAATCGGGCGGTTCTTTCCGGTATCTTGACGGAGAAAGCGCCAGGAATCGACAGAAATCGAGTTTTCCGGGCTTTTTGAACGGGGAAGCCAATCAGCCACAGACAGGAGCTGCGCAGCAGCGAATAGCCTTCGGAGAAGGCGGTCTGTTGCTTGCTGTCTGAACTGTTACCATTTTTAAAAATTTTTTTGAAAAATCTTAAAAAAGTTCTTGCATTTTTCGGGAACCTGTACTATAATAATTTTTGCGTTGATTCAAAGCGTTTGCGCCTTTAGCTCAGTTGGTAGAGCACCTGACTCTTAATCAGGGTGTCCAGGGTTCGAGCCCCTGAAGGCGCACTGAAAGTACCGATTTTGCAGTATTTGAGACTGTGGGGTTGGTGCTTTTTTTGTTGGCTTTTGCGGGAGTTGCAGAAAAGTGATTATTTGTGTCTGAGGGCATAGAGGAGAACAGGGGGATTTATGAGATTTGCTGTTATTTCAGATGTACATGGTAATTTACCGGCATTGAATGCTGTGATCGAGGATGCCAAAAAGAAAAGTGCGGAGTGTTATATTTTTGTCGGCGATTATTGTCTTAACAATCCGTTTCCAGATGCGTGCGTTACAAGAATCCGGGAGCTTGAGAATAAATATGTTATTCGAGGCAATGAAGAGAGATATCTGGAACATCTGGTTGGCAAGGACCAGAGTACATGGACAGACGGGCAGATGCAAATTTCCTATTGGGTTTATAAAAGTCTCAGCATGGAAAATCTGAAGTATTTATTGTCTCTGCCGACGCAAATGCATGTTGCGCATAAGGGTATTTCCCTGTATTTGTCTCATTCATCAGCGGATTTTATTGATGATTGCGAGCATAAGGAGTGGAGAACCTCGAAAGTGGCGGAAAGATATGGGGATAAGTTTATTTCTCCGGAAACATTAAGAGAGGACATTCATAATTATTTTGACAAAGATAAAAAATCTCAGAAAATTTTTCATTCATTGGCGGAAGGTATTTATATTTTTGGTCATACGCATATTCAATGGAGCTATAAGTCCAATGATGGCAAAAGAATATTGATAAATCCAGGTTCCTGCGGGCTTCCTTTGGACTGTGTTGAGAGCGGCATGCCCTATACGCTTCTTGACATTTCAGACAACGGAGCTATTGGAGTAGAAGAGAGAAGGGTCCCTTTTGATAAGGAGAACTACATTGATCTTCTTCTGAAAAGCCAGCAATTTGCCAACGCTCGTGTTTGGACGAAAATTGTCGCAAAGGAATTGAAAACCAACCGGGAACAGATAACTTTTTTCCTAAAATATGTGGAGGAGTATGCAACAGAAATTGAAGATCCCCAGCGGCCATTTTCGGTTTCTACCTGGGAGCAGGCATTTGCGCGCTGCGGGGAACGGTATCGGATCTAATGGAGGGAGAAGGCGTTGCCGGATTTATTTATGAAACGGAAGCGGCAGAGGATCAGTTAATACCTTTTCCGAATATTCCCTGCGCCAGATTGTCAGTGACACCTATTAAAGTCACCGGATGCAGAGAAATAAAGAATGCATACGATCTGTTTATGGAATATGAAGCTCAGGGTAAACTGAAGGTTGCGCGTTTTGAAGACAAAACGGAGCGGCAGTTGGAGTGGTGGTATGCTGACCTTGCTGCATATTTGAAGGAAAAAGAAATGATAAAGTGTCCAGAATGCCCGTATGCGGTATTTATAAAAAAGAAATTACCGCAGGTATGGGAACGGTATCGAAAAACCGTTGAGAAATGAACTATTGGTAAGGAGAGTATGCAGGAAGAGTGCCGGCTGATCGAGTCAATCGAGTCAAAATCGTGTCAGATGTATTGACTCGATTGACTCGATTTGTTATGATAGAATCAATGAATGAAAATAAAGCGGGAGATGACAGGATGATTTTTCGAGAAAGTGAGACCGTAGAGCTAAAAGAGACGGTTGTGGATGAAATTAAAAAAGAAATCATTGCTTTTGCCAACTGTGATGGCGGCAGATTGTATATTGGTGTCCGGGATGATGGTAAAGTAGTTGGACTTAGTGATCCTGACAGTGTTTCTCTGCAAATCAGCAATATGGTAAGGGATGCAATTAAGCCCGATGTGACAATGTTCCTGCATTATGAAACGATAGAGGCGGACGGAAAAGAAATTGTCGTTGTGGATATTCAGCGCGGAACGGACCGTCCTTACTATCTTGCGAAAAAGGGGATGCGCCCAGAAGGGGTATATGTCAGACAGGGCTATTCCTCTGTGCCAGCCACGGATACGGCTATACGCCGTATGATCAAGGAAACAGACGGAGACCGCTTTGAAGCCATGCGAAGCTTAAATCAGGAACTTACATTTGAGGCTGCAAAAAAAGAATTTGAACTTCGAAAAGTGGAATTTGGTCCACAGCAAATGCGTACTTTGAAGCTGATTGACAGGGATAACCTTTATAGTAACCTGGGATTGCTTCTATCCGATCAATGCGTGCATACGATCAAGGCCGCTGTTTTTCAGGGCACAGATCAGACCATTTTTAAGGACCGCCGGGAGTTTGGCGGGTCGCTGCTGCGGCAGATGAATGAGGTGTATGACTTTATTGATTTTCGCAACCAGACCCGCGCAACGATAGAAAAGCTTTTGAGAATCGATGTCAGAGACTACCCGGAAATCGCCGTCAGGGAGGCACTGCTGAATTTGCTGGTTCACCGGGACTATTCTTTTAGCGCCAGCGCCCTTGTCAGTGTCTATGCGGATCGGATCGAATTTGTTTCTATTGGGGGATTGATGCCCGGAATCGATGTGGAAGATATCATGATAGGTATATCTGTGT
>CALWDR010000125.1 GCA_944376745.1 uncultured Lachnospiraceae bacterium | reverse complement strand
GATCTGTTTTACTGCAAAGAAGATCAGAGACTTTATGCGGCGGATCCCAAGGCAGGCACTATCACGGTATTTGACAGTGAACTGGAAAAGACATATGTTTTGAGCACCTTTGACAACAACGGAAAAGCGGATGTTTTGGCAGGCTGCAGCGGCGTCTGTGTCAGGGATGGAATCCTCTATGTGGCAGACACCGATAACAGCAGGATTGTTACGTTCCGGACGGATGATTACTCGTTTGTCAGAAGCTTTGACAGACCGGAGATCAAACAGCTGGGAGAGAATTATAATTACCAGCCGATTCGCCTGGCGGTGGGAATCACCGGACAAATGTATGTGGTGGCTCAGGGCGTCAACAGCGGTTTTATTGTTTTAGATACGGACGGCAGTTTTCAGTCATTTATCGGTGCGCCTGAGGTCAAAACAAATTTCCTGGATGAGCTTTGGAAAATGTTTATGACAGAGGAACAGAAGGAGGCTTTGACGAAAAGCGTACCTACAGAGTATAATTCTATCCTTTTTGATGACAGCGGTTTTTTATATGCTACCACAAGATCGGAGGGAGTACAGCCCATTGTACGTCTGAATTTGCAGGGAATTGATATATTGAAAACTACGGGTGACGAGACGGTGACGGGGGATACGGAATACATTCCCACAAGCTCGGCATTCGTGGATGTATGTGTGGACGGCAATGGTGTATATTATGCGCTGGATTCATATCTGGGACATGTTTTTGCGTATAACTCCGAGGGAAGATTATTGTTTGCCTTTGGAAAGAACGGCTCCCAGAGCGGAACCACCAGTTCGCCTATGGCAATTGAATGTATAGGGAACCAGATTTTGATCGCTGATGCGGTTACCGGTTATATCAACGTGTATGAGTGTACGGAGTTTGGGGAAGCGATTCTGAATGCGGATGCCACCATGAACGCAGGAGACTATGATGTGGCAAAGGAATGCTGGGAGCATGTGCTGGGGTATTGCAGTACTTATACGCTGGCAAAGGAGTCCTTGGGCAAACTGGCATTGTATGAGCAGGACTATCAGAAATCCATGGAGTATGCGAAGAGTGCCGCGGACAAGGAAGCTTATTCGGATGCGTTCCGCTCTTATCGAAGTAATTATATCTATGAAAATTACCTGGTCCTCCTATTGATTCTTGTGGGAGTGATCGTCTGCTTCCTGCTTTACAAAAAGGTCTGGCGAAAGACGAAGTGGGCAGGAAGGTTCCGGGAAAGCAGACTTGGAAAAGGCTTAACCTATGCGAAATACTGTTCCTTCCATCCGTTGGATGGTTTCTGGTGTTTGAAACGTGAAAAACGCGGTAATCTCCTGACGGCCAATGTCATTGTGGCTTTGTTTTTGATAATTTATCTGTTGAATGTGCAGTTCAGTGGATACATTTTCCTGGATGGACAGCCGGAGGACGTGGATGCCATTGTCGCTCTGCTGGCGGCCATTATCCTGATGGTAACGTACTGCGTCGGAAATTGGTGCTTTACCTCTCTGATGGATGGAAAAGGAACCATGAAGGATATTTACATCTCCATGGCAACTGCGCTTCGTCCGTATATTGCAGGCGGAATCGCGCTCTTTGCGCTGTCTCATGTGTTGTCTCAGCAAGAGGCATTCCTGTATTCGACGATTAAGATCATTCTGATGATATGGATTGCCGGCCTGATTTTTTTCGGTATGATGATGACTCATGATTATTCTCTTGGACAAGGGATAAAAACCATGATTCTCACTATTATCGGAATGGCGCTGATGTTGTTTGTGGCTTTGGTGTTCTTTAATCTGGTGGATGATATGGTGAGATTTTTCTACAGTATCTACCGGGAACTGCTGTACCGCAATATTTAATCATTCACAGGAAAGGGGTATGAATGCGCGATGCAAAGAAAGAAGAGAATCATTCTGGCACTTACCTGTGCGGTTTTCCTGGGAATACTGGCAGGCTGCGGTCAGAAAAAAGAAGTCAGAACGAGCAGTTCGTATGGGGAACAGGAACGCTCCGCAGAGGACGCAGGCTGGACACGGGCAGAAACAGATACGGTTCTGTTGGAGAATGGCAGGATGCGCCTTGAGATGGACGCTGCCACGGGACATTTTACACTGGAGGATAAGGGCTGCGGTGCCGTATATTACTCTGCCGTGACAGGGGAGCTTGAGGGCGCCCAGATGGAGCTGAGCGAGAAGGCCCAATCCGAGCTGGTGGTTTCCTATTATGATGAGAACAGCCAGAAGCTGGAGATGAATTCTAACCAACATTCCGTGGCCTTTGGAAATTTTGATGTGCTGGCGGACGGGTCGAAGATTCGGGTGTACTATCGGTTGCAGCTGGAGGCGGACCCGCCTTTTGTGCCGGAGGTTCTGGATGAGACGCTGTATCAGAGGATAACGGAGAATCTGGATTCCAACACCATGTTCAAGCTGAAGCTGATGTACAAGGTGTATGAGCCGGACAATGAGACTACGGAGGCAGGGGAGATTCGGAAGAAATATCCATACGGAGAAGAACATACGCTTTACATTTTGAACAGCAGCTTAAGCGACACGGATATGGAAGCACTGAGTCGTTATATGGAGCAGGCTTCCTATACCAGGGAGCAATACGAGAAGGATATCGAGGCCATGGGAATCGAATTGGAGGAAAAGGCTTCCATGCAGTTTACGGTACCGGTGGAGTACAGTCTGACGGAGGATGGCTTTGATGTGCGGGTGCTGACGGATCTTATTACCGGGAATAGTGAGGAATATACGCTGCAGTCGGTGGCTGTGCTTCCCTATTTCAACTGCGGCGTGGTCTCCGATCAGGAAGGATTCCTGCTGCTACCGGACGGAAGCGGTTCCATTATGCGGATTGATGATGTGGACAATGCCGGATATTCCCAGAAGCTATACGGGAATGACATTATCTGTGAGAACCAGGTCACCTCCACAAATACCAAAAACGCATGTATGCCGCTTTTCGGATACAGCAGTACCAAAGGGAGCTATATCTCCTATGTCGATGGCGCGGCGGCCATGGCGAAAATATGCGCGTACCGGGCAGGAAATACGGAGTATTGTGCCCATGTGTATCCGGAATTTGAACTCTATTCCACGGACAACTTTACCATGCGCAAGACTAACGTGGGCCTGGCCGTATTTTCCACGGAGCTTCCGGTGGAGCAGCCCTGTGTACAGTATCATTTCCTGGATAAGAAGGCCAGAGTGATGGAAATGGCGTCCTGGTATCAAGACGAGCTTATAGAGTCCGGGAAGCTGGCCGCCTCGGATGACCGTGACGGTATGAACCTGTATTTGGAATTTACCGGGTACATCGAGCAGGATGCCTCCTTCATGGGCATTTCATACCAGGAAAAGGTGGTGCTCTCTACGCTGAAGGACATAAAAAAGGCAGTGGAGGAGTTGTACGATGAGGGAATTGAAAACGTGTATGTCCGCCTGACCGGATATGTCAAGAATGGCGGGAAATACCACGGGATGTCCGACGCGTTCTCCCTGGAACCGAAGGTGGGGACCATGGATGAACTAAAGGAACTGGCGGTCATGCTGGAAGAACATGGCGGCGGGCTTTTCCTGGAGGACGATTTTCTATCCGTGTATAAGGATACTGCCTTTGACAGCTTCTCGTCCACCTCGGATGTGATACGAAGGCTGGACAGGACGCTGGCTGATGTGAGTGACAGTGATCTGGTGACAGGAGAGACGGAAAATCAAGTTCATGTGAGATATATGGTGTCTCCAAAACTGTATGAAAGTATGGCAGAGAGTTTCCGAACAACGCTCACGGAACAAGCTGGGACGAAGGGCATCAATGTCTCTGCGGGCGATGCGGGCAGAACACTGCTCTCCGACTTTAACAGTAAGGATGAATATGACCGGGTCGAGACCGGCAGGGCAGTAGAGCAGGCTCTGGAAATGCTGAAGGGAGATGGTTTTTTGATGACGGATGTTGGAAATGAGTATGTGCTGACGTATACGGACCATCTTTTGAATATGGCGCTTTCGGATTCCGCTTTCTCCGCGGAGAGCTTCAGTATTCCCTTTTACCAGCTTGTGCTGCACGGCCGCGTCAGCTTTGCCGGCGAAGCCTTGAATATGACGAGAAATCAGGAAAAGGTGATGTTTGATTCCCTGTTGTCCGGTGCAAATCCCTATTACTCCTGCGTGACGGACAAAGAAGCGCTGGAATCCTTAAAGGGTGACCAGGATCTGTACCCCACTGCTTTTGAGGTGGCAGCGGAGGAGATAAAAGGTTTTTACCAGGAACATCAGGAACTGTATGCTTTAAGAGCAGGGGAAGAAGTGGAAGATTTTGAGATTTTACAGGATGGCCTTTATCAGGTGACCTACCAGAATCAGGTCTCCGTCATCTTTAATGAGACGAAGGAGACGGCAGAGTGGAATGGGCAGGAGATAGGGGCGAAAAGCTATACTGTAGTGAGGAAGTGATCCGATGAAGATGAAAAAGAGAAAGAAAAACGCCATTACCAGAAGAAACAGAATGGGAATTATTTTTGTTCTTCCGTTTATAATCGGATTGTTCGTGTTCTTTATACCGGCACTGTTCAACCTGTTTCGCTTTTCCATGAGCGATATACAGGTGCTGTCGGGAGGAAGAGGGTATTCTCTGGATTTTGTCGGGCTGTCCTATTACCGTAAGGCATTGATGGAGGATCCCAAGTTCAACCGGATGCTGCTGGAACTTCTGGGGACCGTTTTAGTACAGACCCCGATTATCCTGATTTTCAGCCTGTTGATCGCATCGATTCTGAATCAGGAATTTCATGGGAGAACGCTGGCCAGAGTAATCTTTTTCATTCCGGTCATCGTGTCCACCGGAGCCATCGCCTACGTCCAGAACAACTGGGTCTCTATCATGACAGTCAGCGATTTGGGCAACGCTCTTGCGGATTCGTCCAGCTCCGGGGTATACGCTCTTCTGGAACGCATCGACGTGGGTCAGGGCCTGATACAGGTAATTGTGGAGGCGGCCAACGGTCTGAACAAGATCATACGCTCCTCGGGAATGCAGATTTATGTACTTTTGGCTGCCCTGCAGGAGATTCCATCCTCCATCTACGAGGCGGCAAAGGTGGAGGGGTGTTCTGCCTGGGAGTGCTTCTGGAAGATTACTATTCCCTCCGTTGTCCCGCAGATTATCATCTGCGCCGTATATACGCTGATCAGTATTTTTACGGCCACGGATACGGAGATTTACGAATATATCGTGAACCAGGAGTTTGTGAATAATCAGCTTTCATTTGCGGCGGCCATGAACGTGCTGTACCTGATGGGGGTTGGCGTCTGTCTGTTGGTGGGCGGCGGTATCATCAAGCTTGGAAATTTACACAAGGATTAGGAGGTGTGGTGTGATGAAGGATAAAGCGCTCTATACAAAGATTTCGAAGTATGTGATGCGCATACTGCGTTTCGTGCTGATTTTCGGGCTGTGCTATGTCATCTTGAAGCCGATCATCCAGTACTTTTTGTATGCGTGTATGTCTCAGGAGGATTTTCGGGACTACACCGTGTCTATGATTCCTAAAAACTGGTCAACGTTCTACTGGAGGAAGGCAGCGGAACTTTTGGACCTCTTCGGGGAGACGGGACTTCGTTCCATCTTGTTTTCTGTGACTATTGCAATTGTTCAGATGCTGTCCAGCCTGGTGATTGGCTATGGGTTGGCGCGGTTTAAGTTCAGGGGAAAGAAATTTTTGAACTTTATGCTGTTCGTAGTCATGCTGGTGCCTATGACAGTCCTACAGCTTCCACAGTATTTCCAATTCCGCTTTTTTGGAATTGGAAGCTTAAAGATGAATTTGATTAATACCCTGATACCGTATTATATCCTATCCCTTACCGGTCTTGGGCTGAAGCAGGCACTCTATATTTTTCTGATGAAGTCGCTCTTTGAACAGATGCCTACTGATATGGAAAATGCTGCGTATATTGATGGCGCAGGAATTTTTAAGACCTTTGGTCTGGTGGTAGTACCAAATGCGAAAGCACTTATGATTACCGTATTTTTGTTCGCATTTTGTTGGACTTGGACAGAGACATCCTTTGCCACGGCATTCTATCCTGACTTGTCGCTCTTAAGCAGTACACTGTTGGAGTTAGACGGCATGATGGGGATGTCGGCGGGAAACGTTACATATGCAGGTATCATTATTATCATGATACCGATGTTAATCTTGATGATATTTTGCCAGAAGTATCTGGTTAAGAGCATCACTCTTAGCGGGATGGCAAACTAATCATATAATCATTTATCAATAGTAGATAACAGGAGGAGAGAAGAAATGAGAGAAATGAAACGTTTTTTAGCACTTGGTCTTGCAGCAGTGATGCTGTTTGGGATTGCCGGATGCGGGGGCGGGGAGGAAGCCCCGGAAACGGAGAATACGGAAGGCGGCGGGGAGGAATTCCCAAAGGTGGATCCCTATACGAATGCGGAGGTACAGGATTTGGGCGGTTATGAATTTACCATCGCCGCTTCGTTTCAGTATTATGAGGACCCCACAGGAAGGGATTTGATTGTTTCTGAACAGGCTTGGCAGGATCGCCGCAAGGAGGTAGAGGATTTATACAACTGTAAAATCACTGTCATACCATATCCGGGAAATTTTTCATCCAAGATTTTAGCCGGTGAGAAAGTGGCAGATTTAGTACAGATGGATCTCACACAGTTATACAATGCCATCGGCGCAGGTTATTTAAGACCGTTAGACTCCATAGAGGGGCTTGATATGTCAGATGAACGCTGGGATTATACCTCAAAGTATACGGAGCTGGCCACTTATAAAGGCAGGCCTTATGCGCTGTCCTATGCAGTGCCGTATGAAGTGCGCGGAGGAATGGTCTACAATAAGACGCTGTTAAAGAATCTGGGTGTTGAGGAGGATATTCAGCAGTTAGTGGACAATGGGGAATGGACCTTTGACAAATTCCTGGAAATCTGCCAGAAGGTTACTGTGGATTCCAATAACGATGGAATTCCGGAGAGCTACGGTGTTATGTCCCAGTCCGGCGATAAATACTGCACTGACTTTATTAATGCAAACGGTGGACGTCTTGCGGTAATGAACGAGGAGGGGAAGGTGGTAGAGAATTTCTCCGACCAGAAGGTGATCAATGGTCTGACCTTTGCGGCAGATCTTGCGAATACCTATAATGTGGCTTACATTCCGGAGTCATGGAGAACAAAGGAATCTTTCCTTGCAGGAGGTTATTCACAGTCTGATTTTGTAAAGGAATTTGTAAACGGAAAGGCCGCTTTTTATATGTGTGAGACATGGGTTATGAACCAGTTGATCAAACCGGCGGCAGACAACATTGAATATGGATTCGTTCCGATGCCGAAGGGACCGGATACAGACAGTTATTCCTGTGATGGCCATTACATGTTAGGATTTGGTGTGACGGTAAATAATCAGGATCTGGATAAAGCAGTGATCATCATTAATGCATTGGCTGAGAGAGCAGCTTCTTATCAGGGAGACGACTGGATCGATTCGGCTATTGAGGTACAGTTCTTCCAAGACGGAGATCAGGATAGTGTAGATAATTATAAGTTGTTGTATGAAAATTCAAACTTTGATTATATCTATGGTATTGGGGATCTGAATGCTCTATATAACAATGCACTACAGCCGGCAGTATTATGGAATCAAGGAAGCCCGGCAAGTGTTTTAGATTCCATGCGGGGAAGCATGCAGTCTTACCTGGATACAGTTTACAATAAAAAATAGGGAGGAATTACGCACATGAAAAAAAGTGCTAGGATATGGCTCAAGAAGGTTTGTGCATTGGTTATTGTCATGTGTTTTGCACTTTCTCCCTGGGATACAATGATTGTAGATGCAGCATCAGCCCGAACTTATGACAGCACGAAGGACGTGGATTATACCGGCGGTGAAGGTGCCGGTATCGTTCTGGAGCATCAGGGTGAGGGAACGCCGGCGGCTACTTACGAGGTGAGTGACAGCAGACTGACTCGGAATGCAACATTTTATATGTCCATGCAGGTGAAGTTTAGCAAATCACACAGCTGGGTTATTCGTTTGCGGAATGCGAGCTGTAAGGTTAAGGGGGAGATGGTAACCGGTGACATGCAGTTTCATCTCTTTGCAGACAAGGGGACCCTACAGGTAGCAGGAATGGGTGTGGGAGCCAATTCCTGGAGCAGTTTTAAGAATATTGAGGATAACCAGTGGCATATGGTTGTGGTACGTTCTACACCGGACAGCTTTGAATTATGGATAGATGGTGAGCGCGCGGATGCGCTGTATCTGAATCAGGATGTGTCGGAGATGACCTCGAATTACGCGTGTCCGGCAGTGACTATGGCAGGATACAATGAAGGCATGATTAAAAATATCTGTGTCTGGAACAATGGAACAGATGAAAATCCGATTATGCCGGCAGATCGTGTTGTACAAGAAATTGAAAGTCTTCCGGATACGGTGACATTGAAAGCCTCAGATACAGGCAGCCTACAGAAAGCAAAAGAAGCTTATGACGCGCTTAGCGACGAGGAAAAGACATATGTGACGAACTATGACAAACTACAGCAGCTTCTGAAGACAGGCGGAAGCAGAGACAAGAACGCCAATGTCGAGGTAAGCGGAACTGTAAAAGGAGCCTTTTCAGAAGTCTTTCCGGATGGTGTGATTTCCCACAGAATGGGCACGGAGGAGCAGTTTTATTTTGAGAGCGACATCGGCA
>CALWDR010000124.1 GCA_944376745.1 uncultured Lachnospiraceae bacterium | reverse complement strand
GGTCCCCGGAACGGGAGATTTTTCGGAAATCCCTGTCGCGGAGGATTTCCGGCAGAGCTACGCCGATTTTTCGCTAAGGCTCTTGCGGGAAAGCCGCCGGGAGGAGAACCATGCGGCCCGGCAGATGAAAAATATGATGGTGTCGCCCCTGTCTGCCATGCTGGCTTTGGAAATGACCAGAAGCGGGGCCAGGGGCGAGACGGAGGCAGAGATGGCGGAGGTTTTGTACGGGGAGCTGCCTTGGCGAAGTGAGCACAATTTCTATGTCAGCCGGGTGAGCCAGAAGACCTTCGTGGAGGTGGACGAGAGCGGCACCCGGGCGGCGGCTGTCACTTCGGTGGAGCCGGCTGATGGAGCGGAGCCGCCGCTGGACCCTGCGGAGCCGAAAACGGTGATCCTGGACCGCCCCTTTGTGTATGGGATCGTGGACACTTATACAGGGCTTCCGCTATTCTTAGGGATCGTGGATGCGCCGGAGGCGTGAACAAAACAGGGATCGTGGATGTGCCGGAGGCGTGAACAAAAGCGTCCGCCGGGTATTTTCCTTGAACCGACCCCCGATTTATGGTATGCTGTAGACAAGGAGGCAGGCGCAGGCCGGGAGGGCTTTTAGGTGGAAATGGGAGAAGCTGCCGGCTGCTGTGCCCTGTGAGAGGAAAGCGGCGTACCATATTTTCTGACATGAGGAGAGTACCGATGGAAGATCAAGAAATCGTTGACTTATATTGGGACAGGGATCAGAGGGCAATCGTGAGATCGGAGGAAAAATACGGAACTTATCTTCGGGGAATCGCCTGGCATATCCTGGCAAATCGGGAGGACTGCGAGGAGTGCGTAAACGATACCTGGCTGAAGGCCTGGAACGCCATGCCCATGGCCAGGCCCTCGATTTTGTCGGCCTTTTTGGGGGCCATCACCAGGAACCTTTCCCTGGACCGCTACCGCAGGAAGCGCTCCGCCAAGCGGGGAAAGGGCCAGGTGGAATATGTATTTGACGAGCTTTTGGACTGCGCCGGAGGGGACGAGCCCGCCCGGCATCTGGAGGAGCGGGAGCTGGTGGAGAGCTTAAACCGCTTCCTTGGGGAGTTGGACCCACAGAAGCGGGTGCTGTTCGTGCGCCGTTATTGGTATATGGATACCGTTGCGGAGCTTGCCGGACAGTTTGCTCTGTCGGAGAGCAATGTGAAGACCAGTCTGTTCCGTATCCGGCAGAAGCTGAAGGAGCATTTGCGAAGGGAGGGATTTGCGGTATGAAAACGGATCTGCTGATAGACGCCATCGGGAAAATCGACGCCGTCTACGTGGAGGAGGCCCGGCAGTGGCAGAAGGAACACTCCGCTGCGGAGGAGCCGTCGGGAGCTTCATCTACTGCCGGCACCCGTGCATACCGCTTCTTCGGCGCTCATTGGCGAAGCCTCGCGGCGGCGGCCTGCCTGATCCTGGTGCTGACGGGAGCTTTGGCTGCGCTTCGCATCAGCCATCTGAGCGGTACGGCGAATAAGAATAACGCCGGTATGGAATCCACCGGGGAAGATACTTGTGCCGATCAGGAGCAGGAGGAGATGGATGGAGCCGCTCCCGAAGAGACGGATGAGGGTGACAGTACGGCGGACGGAGCGGACAGCGATCCGGGAAGCGCCCACGGCTCGGACGAGGAGGAAGGCGATCCGGGAAATGCCAGCGAGACGGAAGAAAACAGCAAACCGGGAGAGGATGAAAATGACAGAGGCCCGGAAGATCATACAGGCGCAGAGCCGGGAGAAATCTCACAGTCCGGCCTGAAAATTCCGGCGGAGGTGACCTTTGTGACGGTCACATATACCGCGGGCGGTACGAGCGAGAGATTCGCCCTGGCGGGAGCGGAATTGGAGCGGCTGAAGGAGTGGGCGGCACAGCTCACGTTAGGAGAGGCGGAGTCCTTTGCGGACGGGGCGTATCCCGGGGATGATTCTGGGGAAGGAGCGCTTTACGCCTTCGATTTCGGGGAGGCGTATCCTGCCTTTTCTTATCAAGTCAATGGCGCTGACTGCTTTGTTGTGGCAGGGGATGTGTGGTATCCGGTCTTGAATCCTACGGACCCGCCGGTGGAGAGATAAAATGGAATATAGAAAACATACAATCAAATATTGTTGGGGAAAGCGCCTTTTCACCGGGGCGCTTATCCTTGGCTGGATGCTTCTGATCGGCTCCTTCTCCGCCCAGCCGGGGCAGGAATCCGGAAGTCTCAGCCGTGCCGTGGCGGACAGGGCGCTGAGCGTCTGGGAGTATATCACCGGGGAGCCTTATCCGAAGCAGGAGCGGGAGGCGCGCATCGAGGCCATGCAGTTTCCCGTCCGCAAGCTGGCCCATATGAGCGAGTACGCGGTCCTGGCGGTGCTTCTGGCGTTTCATTTCGGCACTTACCGTTTTGGTGCAGAAAGGCTCTTCCCGCGTCTTCCGCTGTCCTGGCTGGCCGCCGTGGTGTACGCGGCGGCGGATGAGATCCACCAGCTTTTTGTGCCCGGAAGAAGCGGCCAGCTTACGGACGTCTGCATCGATGCCGCCGGGGCCCTGGCGGGGGTTTTGGCGTTTGGTGCGGCGGTTATTCTGGTGCGGCGGAGGGGGAAAAGCAAAAATTGAAATAAGTGTACAAAAAAAGGAAACTATGGTATTATGAAAAAAAGGGAGTGATGGTATGTTGGAAGATAAAGAATTGCAGGGGGCTTTAGATAAGCTGATAGAAAACTTAAATGGAATATATGGGAAAAAGCTGAAATCAGTGATTTTATATGGATCTGCCGCAAGAGGTACTGCCACGCCGGAATCTGATATAGATATTATGATTCTGGTAGATACCTCCCTGAAGGATTTGAAAAGCTATGAAGATAAGCTGACAGATGTTTCGGTTGATTTTGCGTTAGAATATTTAAAGGTATTTTCCCTTATAGATGTGTGTTATGCAGAATTTAGCAAGTGGAAACAAGTACTTCCTTTCTATCGGAATGTAGCAAAAGAAGGAGTGGTTTTGTATGCAGCCTGATGAAAAAGATTTGTCCAAGTATCGGTTAGAACGCGCAAGAGAAGACCTTCAAACTGCGAAAGTTAATTTGGATAATGGTTTGTATAAAGGTGCGGTCAACCGTTCTTATTATGCTATTTTTCATGCAATTCGGGCAGTCAATGCAATGGATGGGTTTGATGCTTCCAAACATGCTTCGGTAATCGCTCATTTTAATCAATATCATGTTCATGTGGGAGATTTTGATAAAAATACATACAAGATTATTGATTCCGCATATCGAATTAGAGAAAAGTGCGATTACTCAGATTTTTTTATTGTTTCCAAGGAGGAAGCGCAGGAACAATATGAAAAAGCAATGAAATTTTTAACCAGCGTAGAAAACTTTCTGACCGGAAGCCCATCAACAAAAAAGTAAGAACGCCCGGCACCGACAGAAACGTGTGCCGGGTTTTTATTCCATAGGAAAGTTTTTCGAACTTCCCTATGGAATAAAAATAAAACCCAGGAGGAACTCACTATGCCAATCTACACCTTACAAAATCAGGAGCTCACCGCCCAGTTCGCCTCCCACGGAGCGGAGTTAAAGTCCTTAAAGGACAACCGCACCGGGCAGGAATACATGTGGTGCGGCGACGCCGCCTACTGGGGGCGCACGTCCCCGGTACTTTTTCCCCTTGTGGGGGCCTGTAAAAATAATGAGTATACCCATCAGGGGAAGCAGTATTCCATGTCTCAGCACGGCTTTGCCCGAGATATGGAATTTTCCCTGCTCACCCAGACCGGGGACAGCCTTTGGTTCGGCCTTTCCGAGACGGAACAAACCCTGGCAAAATACCCCTTCGCCTTCCGGCTGGAGCTTGGATACCGCCTGGAGGGGCGGAGCCTTACGGTCCTCTGGCGGGTGAAAAACCCTAGCCGGGAGACCCTGTATTTTTCCATCGGGGGCCATCCGGCTTTCAACTGTCCCTTAAAGCCGGGGGAGAGGCAGACGGACTACAGCCTCCTTTTTGACGCAAAGGACAAGCTGGTGAGCCGGGTGCTGGAGCCCTGGGGAGTGACCAATGAGAGATGGGAATTTTCCCTTGCGGACGGGAAGCTTCCGATCACCAATGATATGTTTGACCGGGACGCGCTGATCGTGGAGGACCACCAGGCGCACCGGGTGTCCCTCATCCGCCCGGAGGGGGAGGCGTACCTTACCGTGGAATTTGACGCGCCCCTGTTTGGCATCTGGTCGCCCAAGGGGAAGCAGGCGCCCTTTGTCTGCATTGAACCCTGGTACGGCAGGGCGGACCATATGGACTTTCACGGGGAGCTTTGCGAGCGGGAATGGGGCAACCGGCTGGAACCGGAGGAGACCTTTGAGGCAATCTACCGAATTGTGGTAGCATAAGCCTTTGAGGCGTCCTATCGAATTGTGGCAGCATAAGTCTTTGAGGCGTACTGCCGAATGGAGACAGCATAAGCCTTTAAGAGATCATACCGAATGATGACAGAATAGAAAGATGCATAAGGAGGACAAGCATGAACTACAGAGAACGAGCGAAAGCGTTGGTGGCGCAGATGACGCTGGCGGAGAAGATGTCCCAGATGCGGTACGATGCTCCGGCCATTGAACGGCTGCATATCCCGGCCTATAACTGGTGGAACGAGTGCCTGCACGGGGTGGGAAGGTCGGGAATCGCCACCGTGTTTCCCCAGGCCATCGGGATGGCGGCCAGCTTTGATACGGCCCGGATGAAGGAGGTGGCTACGGCCATTTCGGACGAGGCCCGGGCAAAATACAACGAGTACCGGAAATTCGGAGATACCCAGATTTACCAGGGCCTTACCTTCTGGTCCCCCAACATCAATATTTTCCGGGACCCCAGATGGGGCCGGGGCCATGAGACCTACGGGGAGGACCCATATCTTACGGGAGCCATGGGCTGCGCCTTCGTGGAAGGGCTGCAGGGGGAGGACGAAAAATACCGCAAGGTGGATGCCACCCTGAAGCATTACGCGGTCCACAGCGGCCCGGAGGGACAGCGTCATCAGTTCGACGCCAGGGTAAATGAGCGGGATCTTGCGGAGACCTATCTGTGGGCCTTCCGCTACTGCATCGACCACGCCAGGCCCGCCGCGGTCATGGGGGCCTACAACCGGATCAACGGAGAGCCGTCCTGCGGCTCCAAAACCTATCTGAAGGGGACCCTGTTTGAAAAATGGGGCTTCGACGGCTATGTGGTCTCCGACTGCGGGGCCATCTGCGACTTTGACGAGCACCACAAAATTACAAAGAATCCGGCGGAGAGCGCCGCGCTGGCGGTGAACAATGGCTGTCAGCTCAACTGCGGCACCGCTTATAAATGGCTGAAGACGGCGGTGGCCGCCGGGCTCATTGCGGAGGAGACCATCACGGAGGCCGTGGAGCGCCTCTTTGAGGCCAGGTTCCGCCTGGGCATGTTTGATGAGGACTGCGTCTACGATCAGATTCCCTATGAGGTCATAGACTGTGAAGAGCACCGGGAATTGAACCGCCGGATGGCCCAGGAGGGGTTAGTGCTTCTTAAGAACAACGGGATCCTGCCCCTTCGGGAGGATATGAATCTGGCGGTCATCGGCCCCAATGCGGACGACAAGAGCGTACTTCTGGGAAATTACAACGGAACGCCCTCCCACTACAGCACGGTCCTTCAGGGGGTTCAGCATGCAGCAAAAGGGAAGGTGCTCTACGCCAGAGGCTGTCACATTTTTGACGACAAGAGCTACGACTGGCAGGAGCAGCCCTTAAGGGAAGCCCTGATCGCAGCCAAAAAGAGCGACGCCGTGATCCTGTGCATGGGCCTCAATCCCTCCATGGAGGGAGAGGAAGGAGACGCCTACAACGGCGCCAACAGCGGGGACAAGGCGGACATCGAGCTGCCGCCCTCCCAGATCAGGCTGTTAAAAGAGGTTGCGGCCATGGGCAAGCCCATGATCTTTGTGAATATCACCGGGAGCTGTGTGAACCTGTCCCTGCCAAATGAGCTCTGCGACGCCATTTTACAGGCATTTTATCCCGGAGCGGAGGGCGGGGACGCCGTTGCGGACGTGCTGTTCGGCAAGGCCTGCCCCAGCGGAAAGCTGCCCGTGACCTTCTATAAGAGCACGGATCAGCTCCCGGATTTCGCGGACTACTCCATGGAGAACCGCACTTACCGGTATCTGAAGGAGGAGCCCCTGTTCCCCTTCGGCTTTGGACTGTCCTATACCACCTTCGAGGTGAGCGGTCCGGTCTTTGGAGAGGAAGCGGTCACCTGCAGGGTGAAAAATACCGGCGGCTGCGACGGGAAGGCCGTGGTCCAGGTGTATGCGAAATCTTCGGGCTATCCGGAGCTGAACCGGCAGCTTGTGGGATTTGGGAAAGTTTTCTTAAAACAGGGGGAGGAGCGGGAAATCGCGATTCCTCTGTGCGGCGAGATCTTGGACATGCTCCGTCAGTACGGAGAGACGGAACTTGCGATTGAATGACGGAACTTGCGATTGAATGACGGGAGAAGTGAAAAATGGCTGCGTGAAAGAACCTGTGAGACAGGGGAGCATGGCGGCGGTAAGCCCCTGCTCCCCTGTCGGCCATGTTACAGCGCTCCGTTCTCCCGCAGCCGTTCCTGTAGCTTTAAAATGTCTATGGCATGAAAATCACTGGTCAGCGCGGCGGCTGTGCCGGCGGCCTCCCCGGTGACGGCGCAGACCGGGATGACGCGGGTGATGTCCCACATGTCGTCGGTGACGGAGATGCACCGCCCCACGGCCAGCAGATTGCGGATGCGGCTGCCGCTAAGGCAGCGGAAGGGGATCTCGTACACGGGACCCCTCCTGCGCCAGTCGCCGATCCTTCCCACATTGTCCTCGTAGCGGGCCCCCGGCCTGTCTTCCAGGGTGATGCGGCCCATAAGCCGCCGGGTCATGCGGATCTGGGGAATGGAGGCCATGGCGGTGAGGGCTCTGCCGTCGCCGCCGGAAACCTTCAGAAAGTCCGCCAGCAGATTCCGGTGGGAGGCGAGGGTCATGCGGGAAAGCTCCCATCCGTCCAGTCCGGTGTAGCGGGTGCCGCCCTGACTTTTTTCCTTCTCCTCCGCTGTCTTCATCACGTCGGGAATATCCGCGAAGCCCAGCATTTTCAGGCAATTTTCATTTTCCTTCAGATAATAGTACCAGGAGGCCAGAACATTTCCCTGCCCAAAGACCGCCGTCTGCTCTCCCGACAGGTGGCAGAGGTCGGCGTCCCCGGTGGCGTCGATGAAGCTTCTGGCGCAGAGGGCGCTGCGGCCTGACTTGTTTTCCACGAACAGGGCGGTGATGCGCCCGTCCTCCACCTGGGTCTGGCAGACGGCGGTGCCGTACAGAATTTCCACGCCTGCCTGCTGCAGCAGCTCCTCCGCCAGAAGGGCGAAGGTGTTGGCGGGAAATTGGACCTCAAAGCGCTGCCGGGCGCGTTTTTCCTCATTTCCCGGTTCCAGCCAGGCGTCCGGGTATCTTGCCTCCGTCCCGTACCGGATGGAGAGACGCAGCAGCTCCTCGGCGATGCCGAAGCTGACCTGGTGGCCCATGCCGTCGCAGAGGGGCAGGTAGATGGTGACCAGCCCCAGGGTGGCCAGTCCCCCCACGGCGTATTGCCGCTCGATGAGCAGCACGCGGCCTGCGTGATTCCTGGCGGCGGCCAGGGCGGCGGCGATTCCGGCGACACCTCCCCCCGCGACGATCACGTCGTATTCCTCCGCCTCATAGTCCCGGCGGAAGCTTTCTGTTATTTTCCTCATCTCAAATCCTCCTTTAAAATTTCTGTTATTTTCCTCATCTCAAATCCTCCTTCAAAAGTTCTGTTATTTTCCTCATCCTCATCTCAAATCCTCCTTCAAAATTTTTCAATGCTCCAGGCTGTCCCGGTACTTGCTGGGAGAGACTCCGGTGGATGCCTTGAACAGCTTGGAAAAATAATTGGCGTTTGGCAGGCCCACCATCTGGGCGATCTGACTGATGGTGCAGTCGGTGGTCAAAAGAAGCTGGCGGGCGTATTCCACCCGCTGGCTGGAAATAAATTCCGCAAAGCCGAAGCCGAACTGGTTCTTGAACAGGCGGCTTAGGGTGTAGATGGAAATGGAAAAATGGTCTGCCACCGACGCCTGGTTCAGGGCGGGATCACAGAAATTTTTCTGCAGATACTCCAGAATGTCCTGGGCCAGCTGCGCTGTCTTCTCGGAAACTGCCGTGTTTTTGCCCCTCTGCTGTTGGGCGTCGTTTCCGCCCGCCTCCTCCGGGCGGCAGGACAGCCAGGACTCCCGCAGGGTGTTGACGGAATCTACGGTGGAGCCCTCCCGAAGGATGGCCTCCGGGTGGCTTTCGGAAAGCTTTTCCTTAAGATATCCGGTGAGGCCAAAGGGCGCTTCCTCCGGCAGCAGACAGATGACGACGGTGATGTTTTCCATCAAAATATCCGTGATAAAGCAGGAGGTCTGAAAGCGCGTCTTGATGTCCCCCACCAGAAATGCGCGCTCCTCCGTGTTGAGATTGATCCGGGAGAGGGCGTAAACCCGGTATTTCCCGGAGTGATCGTCGATGCCGATACGGCGGCACAGGGCGTCGCTTACGGGCTTGCCGCATAAAATATTTTCCAGGAAATAATCCTTCAGCAGATTGTTCAGCTCATTCAGTTCATCCGTCATGGTGTCAATGGCTGTGGAGATGGTGTTGATCTCGTCCAGCTTCTCCTCGCCGGTGTGGGGCGTGAGCTTCCGGAACAGGAAATATACGGGCTTGTAGCTGATAAAAATGGACAGCATCAGCAGTACGAGCAGCAGCACAATGGAGCCCCCCAGCACGAACTGCATGGTGTGGAAATACTGAAGTCCGCTGTGGTAGACCTTGTCATAGGGAGAAATGGCGGCGTAATAATAGTCCAGGGTCTCATCGTAAATGGTAAAGACCGTGTAGTCTCTGCCCTCATGGACCAGGGAGGAGATGACGCCTGTCTGTCCGCCGGAGGGGTCCAGGGAAAGGGCGCATTCGCAAAGCTCCACATTTTTCTCCCCGGAGGCCAGAAGCAGCTCCCTGGTGGCCCCGTCGTAAATGCCAAACTGGAGCTCCTCCGCTTCGGCGGAGATCAAAAGGCGCGTGGGAAGAGAATAGCGGTCCAACTGATACAGAAGCACCGAGGGGGAATGGCTGTTGCCCAGGTAGGTGGAAACGGTCACCAGCAGAGACTGGGGGTAGTGATTCTGGGAAAACAGGGAGTACATGTGTATTTTTGAATCGGGATTTTTGGCAGTTTCCATGAGGAGTGCCTGAATCTGACTGGCGATGGCGTCGTCGTGTATTTCCAGACAATCCGAAAGGAAGGAGGCGGCGCTGTACTTGTGGGCGTTGGTGATCAGCCAGTCCTGGTCCGGATAATAAACGCCCAGCAGCATATGGCTGGCGCTGGCAGAATACAGGGAGACGGCGTCGGCGGCCTCGCTGAAGAAATAGGGATTCTGCATGAGGTATTCCGGGGCCAGCGCGTAGGCTTCCTTGCCGGAAATGCGGGAATCATAGTTGATCTGGGTGGAGATCCGTATGAGCTCGTTTAACTCGTTTACAAAAAGGTCGGCGAAATTCTGGGTCAGAGAGAGATAGTAGGAGGCGCTTTCCTCCCGCATCTTATAATAGGAATGGCGCATATTGGAATAGAGCATAAGGACGCAGGGGATCAGAAGAAACGCGATACAGCTGGTGACAAGGCGGAGCAGATACCGGTAAGAAGTAAAATGCCCAAGATTTCGTTTCTGTTTCTTCATAAGATAAAAGCCTCCCCTCTTCTGTACTGTCGTTCTGTCACAAAAGCCTTTTCCTGTACTGTCGTTCTGTCACAAAAGCCTTTTCCTGTACCGTCGTTCTGTCACAAAAATTTCTTTCTCTGTACCGGCGTTCTGTGCAGGTGCCGGGCAGACCGGCACCATTTTTATTATAGCCGGAAATGACGTCAAAATCAACGAAAAACTTTCTTTCCATTCGTGCAATTTTTTGCGGCGCAAAAAAATACCAATCAAAAGGAACGGACTGTCAAGAGAAAAAGGTCAAGAAATACAAAAAAAATCCGGATTATTTGTGCAATTTTTTGCAAAACAAAAAAGTTGTCTTGTGGAGGGGCCGTGCAACATGCTATTTTAAATGTAGAGCCGCACAGACGATGAGAACGGTCTTGAGATTAAGAGATAGGAAGGAAAGAGGATTATGCAGGAAGAGAACGTACTTGCTGTGGAGAGAAGAAGAAAAAAAGGAAGGGGCGGACCCGGCAGAGGCGGAGCCATGGGCCGGGGCGAAAAGAGCGGCAGAGGCGGAGCCATGGACCGGATCGAAAAGAGCGGCAGAGGCGGAGCCATGGGCCGGATCGGAAAGAGCGGCAGAGGCGGGGCCATGGGCCGGATCGGAAAGAGCATTTGGAAGCATCGGGCCTATTACGTGCTGATGCTGCCCGCTGTCATATATGTAGCGATCTTCTGCTACGGCCCCATGTACGGGATACAGATCGCGTTTCAGGATTTCAGGCCGGTGCTGGGCTACAGCGGAAGCCCCTGGGTGGGATTTAAGCATTTTATTGAATTTTTCCAGGGGCCCAATTTCTGGAGGATGCTGTCCAACACGCTGACACTGACGCTGTACTCCTTAGTGGTGGGATTTCCCATTCCGATCCTGCTGGCGCTTCTGCTGAACGAGGTGAAGGAAAAATTCAGAAAGCCGGTCCAGACCATTTTATATGCGCCCCACTTTATTTCCGTTGTCGTGATGGTGGGTATTCTGAATCTGATATTTTCGCCCTCCATGGGACTTGTGAACAATATCATTCAGGCGCTGGGCGGCGAGAGCGTTTATTTCATGACCCAGCCGGGGGCCTTCCGCCATATCTATGTGTGGTCTGGCATCTGGCAGGAAATGGGCTGGAACGCCGTCATCTACATCGCGGCCCTGTCCACGGTGGATGAGGAGCTCCATGAGGCGGCCCGCATCGACGGGGCTTCCAGGCTCCAGCGGATCTGGTATATCAATATTCCCTGGATCCTGCCCACCATCATTATCCTGCTGGTTATGCGGGTGGGCTCCCTGGCGTCGGTGGGCTATGAGAAAATCTACCTGATGCAGAATGATCTGAACATTGAGGTGTCGGAGGTGATTTCCACCTACGTCTACAAGCGGGGTATCGTCAATACCAATTACAGCTTCTCCACGGCGGTGGGACTGTTCAACAACCTGATCAATATTCTGCTTCTGGTGCTGGCGAATCTCTTCGCCCGAAAGACCACCAAGACCAGTCTGTTTTAAGGAGGAGTCAAATTCATGAAAGTGAAGGTAAAAAAAGGAGACCGCGTGTTCCAGGTCGTGGCATACACGCTGGTGATATTGGTTACGCTGATCGTGCTGTACCCTCTTATTTATGTCATATCCTGCTCGGTGAGCGACCCCACGGCGGTGGGCGGCGGAAAGGTATGGCTGCTGCCTGTGGGCTTTACGCTGGAGGGCTACAAGCGGGTGTTCCAGGAGCAGGCCATCATGACGGGATACGCCAATACCATTTTTTATACGGTGGTGGGAACCGCCATCAATCTGGTGGTGACCCTTCCCTGCGGCTACGCCCTATCCAAAAAAACGCTGCCGGGCAAAAATTTTTTCATGACCTTTTTTATGATCACCATGTATTTCGGAGGCGGCATGATCCCCTCCTTCCTGCTGGTGCAGAAGCTGAATCTGTATAATACCAGGCTGGTACTGCTGATCCTGGGGGCCTTCAGCATGTACAACTGCATCATCTGCCGGACCTTTTTCTCCGATCTGCCCAAGGAGCTGGAGGAGGCGGCCATGATCGACGGCTGCTCCGTGTACCGGTGCTTCCTGCAGGTGGTGATGCCCACCGCCAAGGCCTTGACGGGGGTGATGGTGCTGTATTTTGCTGTGGGACATTGGAATTCTTATTTTAACGCCATGATGTACATCAGCAGCGACGAGTACAAGCCCCTGCAGCTGGTGCTCCGGCGTCTTCTGGTGGAGGTGGAGACCAGCGCCGCCATGATGGAGGGGACCATGGCGGAGTACGCGGCGGAGCAGTATCAGCTGGCGCAGCTTTTGAAATACGCCGTGATCGTGGTATCCTCCCTTCCGGTGATGATCCTGTACCCCTTCCTGCAGAAATTTTTTGCCAAGGGCGTGATGATCGGCTCCGTCAAGGGATAGCTGAGGATATTCGCGGAGAGGATTCTCTGCTTTATCAAAATATTTATATCAAAACAAGGAGGAATGTACTATGAAGAAACGAATGTTGGCTGTGATCCTGACGCTGGCTATGGCGGCGTCCATGCTGACCGCCTGCGGCAAGGAGGGGGAGAAGGAAGAAGATCCGGGAACCAAGGACCCAGGGACGGAGCAGCAGGAGCCCCAGGAGGATGAGGGAACCGGGGAGGCTTACACGCCCTCCTACCCCATTGTGGAGGAGCCCATCACGGTGACCTGCGTGGTGGTGGGACAGGATATGACCACGGAGAGGCTTCTGTGGCAGAAGCTGGAGGAGCTGACCAATATCCATGTGGATTTCATCAACATTGAGTCCGAGCAGTTCAACGTATTTATGGCCAGCAACGAGTGGCCGGATTTCTTCCTGACGGGGATGAACAACTCCGTCACCTACGAGTACGGCGT
>CALWDR010000123.1 GCA_944376745.1 uncultured Lachnospiraceae bacterium | reverse complement strand
CGGCAGATTAGTCCATGTAATACATCCGCCCATCTTTTCTTGCGGGAGCGTCTGGATATTCGCCGTTCACATACCCCAGGATACAGTGGCCGATGCCCTCGTATTCGCCCTCTATCCCTAAGGATTTCAAGATTTCCTGCCCTTCGGGCCGCTCAAATTCCTCTTTTGCCCGGTGAATCCAGCAGCTTCCGATGCCAAGCGCATGGGCGGCCAGCATGAGGTTGCCCATCACCAGGCTCCCGTCATAGACATAGGTCCCGCAGGACTTGTCCGCCAGTACGACCAGGACCACGGGGGCGCCGTAGAAGGGATCGCTGTCTGTCCCCATGATCTCGGCGTTTAATCTGGATAGACGGTCCCGGACCTTTCGGTTGGTCACGGCAACGATGACGGGGGACTGCCGGTTCATGCCGGAGGCCGCATAGGTTCCGGCCCTTACGATCTTCTCAATGACATCCTTCGGCACCATGTCCGGCTTGAAATTCCGAATGCTTCTGCGGGTTTCCATGAGATCTAATGCGTTATGATCGGTATACATTATTTAGAACCTCCATTTCCTTTTGTAAGCTGTTGCTTTTGTAGTCTTTCCAGTTGTTCCTTCAGACGGCGGATTTCCGCTTCGGCTGCATTGGCCCTCCTGCGTTCCCGTTCCGTGTTGGCTGCTTCCGCCTGACGGCCTTGCCGGACACCCTGCTCCATGCCCTGGCTGATACCTTGCTCGATGCCCTGTTTGATGCCCTGTTCCATACCTTTGTCAAACATCATCTGTTCTCGTTCCATCACTTTCATATAGCCCACTGACACCCCCTTATCTCGCTTTACGGTTTCTACCATGGACTGGATTTGTTTTAGATTCTCATTTTTCGCGTTGGCTTTCGTGGTGTGCTCCATGTAAGTGAGCAGCTGCCGCAGTTCTAAAGGCGGATTTCCGGCGGTGCCCCGGGTGTAGAGGAACAGGGTCCTGGCTCCATCGTCGTAGGGCATCTGCGGTTCCTCCCGGCAGCAGCTCTGGATGGTGTAGACCATGCGATTTAAGCCAAACGGGTCGTAGGGCATAATCAGAATGATGATCACGTTTTTTAAGGCGTGATAGGTTTTGCCGGAGCCCAGGGTTTCAGAGTCGATCTTCGCGTGATAGAACCGGACGCGTTTGGGCAGGGCCGTGACGGACTTGGTGTCATCGTTGTTATCCGGCTCCACATCATAGATGGTGGCATTTCCCGGGGTGTTTTTCCCGGGAGTGTCTTCCTCCAGATAGACGTCCAGCCGGGCCCCGTGCAAGTCCGTATCGCTGCCCAAGAGGGGCCTTTGGGGAATTACCTTCAGTTTCCCGAAATCCCTTTGAAAGATAATCTTTAAAAGGATTCTGATGAATGCCTCTCCGATTCCGGGGTAGGTGACCATGGAACCGAACAAAAAATCGTCCAGTAAGTTTAATTCTTCCAGTTTTCTTCGCGCCATATACGCTTCTCCTTCCTTATTTCCGTCCGGCTGCCCAAACGGACGTGGCTGGTGGAAGAAGAAACGAGGCAGGCGCCTGGGACTCGGCATTCTTCTCGTTTCGGTTCCCCCCACCGTCATTTAGTTGTCTTCATATGGGGAGTTCTCACCGAAACGGTATAAGAATTTGCCCTGATATGTAATTTTATTGTAGCAGGGGAGGGAGCGGGTGTCAAGAAATTTTTCGGATGGGGCAGCTTTTGTGACTGCTTTTTGTGGCCGCTTTTGTAATCTCCGGCGGGCCGGCGCGGTATTCGGTGCAGGGAAAGCAGAAAATAAATTTTTACACAGATTTTACATGTCCTTGACAAAGCTGTGGTGGTTTCGGAATCAGGCTTCCCATATAATAAATATATGAGTTTCAGAACTGTATTCCGCAGAACCTGTCAAAGGGAGCTGTTTTCCAAAACACTATGGATTCCCCGGACGTTTCCGCTAAAGCAGGAGCAGATAGTGTTGGAGTTTCTCCGGCGGCAGCGCCGGTCTTAAGATGATAAGCACCCTTCGGGTATACCTGGATGTCCAAAAAACAGGACGGTAATAAGGAAAGGAGGTAGACAAGATGTACAAAACAGTGGTAATTAAGTATTCGCCCAAGGCCAGGGAGATGGCCGGCAAAATTGAGGAGGCAGCAAACCGGATGGAGCAGGAAGGCTTTGAACTTATTTCCTGTTCGATCATGCCGTCCTCTAAGGGGATTCTGGTTTTCAAAAAAACCGGCGAGCAGGCGCAGGCAGAGTAAAGCTTTGACGCCGGGAAAAAGCAGGCGTGTGCCTGGCGGAGAGGAGATTTGATTGCTTTAAAAGTTTTCTCTCCGCCAGACGGATCAGCCTAATACGAAAATTTTAATCAATATACCGATAACAATCATTTCTATGATCATTTTTGTTTTCTCCAATTTAACATGACTGATTTTCTGAATGGTACCGGGGGTGTCCTGCCGAAAAATCTGGCGCAAAAATCAGCTAAATCAACATTTATATGTGAAAAAATCTCAAATAGATGTTGATATTTTTGACATTTGACGTATAATAAGAGCAGGAGGTAATGTACCATGCTTATACAATTTCATTTTAAGAATTTTAAATCCTTTCGAGACGATACGATTTTGGATCTTTCAGCTACTAAAATTACCGAGCATTCTGACAGAGTAATATCTGCTGGATATGAAAAATTGTTGCCTGCGGCAGCCATTTTTGGTGCGAATGCAAGTGGCAAATCAAATGTGATAGAAGCATTTCGCTATATGATAACCTATGTTTTGGAGTCTTTCTCCTATGGCGGAGATTCTGAAGACAGAAAAATGAGAAGCAAGAAATTGAAACATACGCCTTTTTTGTTTGACGCTGCCAGCAGGGAGGCCGAATCTTCTTTCGAAGTTTACTTTATGGATACTGCGGAACATAATTATAAGCTGTATAACTATGGATTTACATTGAATCAAGAGGGTGTTGTCGAAGAATGGTTAAATACAAAAGCCAAGACGGCCCGTGAATATAGACAGATTTTTTATCGGAATGAGGATGATTTGGATTTATCAGGTCTTCCGGCGAAGAGTCAGGAGCTCATCCGGATATCTCTGAACAAAGAGGCGCTTATTGTTTCCCTGGGGGCAAAATTGAAAATAACCAGGCTGAAAACCATTCGGGACTGGTTTTATAATACAAACTTTGCAAATTTTGGCAATCCTTATGAAAATGTGTTCCTTTCTTCTCTGATTCCCCATGGATTTGCAGAGGATAAATCCGTCCAAGATAAAGTCGTAGCATATTTTTCCTCTTTTGATCCTTCTATTGTTGGATTTCATGTGGAGGTGATGAAGGGAGAAGATGAAGACCACAGGGCTGTTAAAATTGAAGCGGTTCACCATATGATAAACGGTGGAAGAACAGCCATTCCGTTGCAGGAGGAATCAGACGGAACGCTGAAGATGTTTGCGTTGTACCCTGTGCTGCAGGATACGCTTGAAAACGGTGGTGTTCTGTTCGTGGACGAATTAAATGCACGTCTGCACCCTTTGCTGGTCAGGAGCTTCCTGATTACCTTCTTGAATCCGGAAATTAACACGAACCATGCGCAACTGATATTTACAACTCACGATTCCTGGCAGCTCTCCAACGATCTGCTCCGCCGGGATGAAATCTGGTTTACGGAAAAAGATGACAATGGAGTTTCCATACTTTACTCTCTTGCTGATTTTGTGGATGAAGATGGTGTGAAAATCCGCAAAGATGAAAGCTATGAGAAAAATTATTTGCTTGGTAAGTATGGAGCGATTCCGACTTTAAAATATTTTGATATGTTTAAGGGGGAGTAAACATGGCAAGAGCGGATAGAAATGGAAAACGTAAGGGACGCGACAGTTTCCGCACGAGGGTTCCGGACTTAGGATATTATTTCATTGTGACCGATACAAAGGAAACGGAGGAAAATTATATATATGGTCTCCGGGATTCTCTCCCTAAGGAGCTTCGCGGACGAATTGTCATTAAGGTTTCCAGAGCCAAAACGGAGGAGCTTGTTCAGGTGTGCAAAGAGCAGGCTGCTATGGAACCTCAATATGGGCAGCCGTGGATTGTATTTGATCGGGATCAAGTCGTGCGCTTTGACCAGATCATAGAGACCGCTGAACAAGGAGGTGTCAATGTTGGGTGGTCGAATCCGTGTATCGAGATTTGGTTTGAGGCTTATTTTGGTAAAATGCACAGTTATAACGATTCTGTTATCTGTTGCCGGGAGTTTGCCGCCTCCTTTAAGAAGAAAACCGGACAGGAATATAGAAAATCCAGCAGTCAGATTTACGCTATGCTGAATCGTTATGGCGATGAAGCAGAAGCTATTAAAATAGCAGAACACCGTTTATCGCAGTATCTGAGAGATGGAATAGATAGGCCATCAGAACAGTGTCCATGTACAACAGTACATAAGCTGGTAGATGAGATACGGAAAAAGGCATGTAATTAAAACAAAAGATAAAGGGCTCGCGAAAATTGCAAGTGCTATTACAGAGAAGCGATGAACGCATTAAAAATGAAACAAAGGAGATGTATATTATGGAAAATTATAACCTGCTGCCGGATGAAGTGGTACTTTACAAAAGGGAGGGACGTTTGATAAACAAGAGTGAAAAACCTCTTGCGTCTCTTTCAACGAACACGACAACGGAACTGATTCTGACCAATTTGCACTTAGTTTTCGTTAAGAAAACAAAAAAGCTTTTTGCAAAGGAACAGGTGGAGGTGGAAGTATATCCGATAGAAGAAATTAAAGTTTACAATGAAATTCCTCAAATCAAACAAAAGGATACTTGTGTCGAAATATATTTAACCAATGGAGAAAAAACGATTGATCTCTTTTCTAAACACGAGGTTCGTAAATTTGTAAATAAAGCATATGAATTGTTGACGGGAAAATCGGTTACAGCTCGCGGTGCAGATAAGGTAAAAGGTGCCGTTAATCTTGTAGATGACGCTTTAGGAATTCATACGGAAGATTTATTGGATACCGGTATCATTTCACAGGAAGAATTTGACGCTAAGAAAAAGCAGATATTGGGACTATAAGTAGAAACCCCTCTGTTAAGGTCATTATATTTAACAGAGGGGGCTTATCATATATTAGAAAAACACTTCCGGCTCCGCCCGCCGGGTATAATTTTGCTCCAGCATTTCTACATGGGACAGAAAAGCCGGGTCATCGAAATATTTCGCATGGGCGGGGCAGGCTTTGACGCAGGCCTGGCATTTGATACAGATTCCCGGCACCGAGGCGGGATCGTCATAGTCGATGGAGCCCATGGGGCAGAGGGAGGCGCAGCGCTTGCAGTCTGTGCAGTCCGTGGAGGTCTTAGGCTTTGCTTTTAGGAAAACCGCAGGCTTCCCGTCGGTTCCAAGGGGCGTATAGTAGGCGCTGATCGGTTCGGTTCCGGGGACGGAAACAGGATCTGGGATCTCTGTAAGATGGAGTACCTTATCTGCAATTCCGGTAGCAAATTCATGCAACAATTTCATATCCGTTTCATCCGGGCGTCCTTTGGCAAGCTTTTCGGTGAAGGCGTGCTGCGCCGGGAAGGCCCCTGCGGCAATGGGGTGAAATCCATGTAGCGCAAGCTCGTTTCGCAGCTCCAGCAGGGCGTTGTCATAGCTCCGGTTTCCGAAGGTGACAACCGGTACGGCCAGAGCCCCATTTCCCTGGAACAGCGTCTGGACAAAGGGCAGAAGCTTGTTGGGAATCCGTCCGGCATAGACCGGGGTCCCGAAAATGACAAGCTGTTTTTCATCATATCCTTGGCTAATGCGGTCCTGCGGCAGAGTAAGATCGCAGATCTCAAGCGGGACCTTCCGAAGCCCGGCCACCCGCCCGGCAAGCTCTGTCACCACCTTTTTGGTGTTTCCGGCGGCGCTGAAAAATACGGCGTTTACGCAAGTGATCTCCATGAAAATTCCCCCTTCAACATTTTATTTTTGAACAGGTATCATGGGGGCAAAATACCTTTTGACCCCTAGGTCATAGTATACCATTTTTCTGTCAGCTTGGCTACCCGGATACAACGAAATCCGCATGACCGTTGGATGGGCGGGAGCTTGTGAGCGGAAGCGGATTTCCGTTGAAGTTTTAGGAAAGAAAAGCTATAATGATAAAAAAAGAGAGGGTGCGGCAAAATGAACAGCGACGTACTATTTTTCTTTGAGAAGCACAGGGAGGCGCTGCCTCTGTATGAACTGTTGGAGCAGCGTATTTTAGAGGAGATCGATGACGTGGGGATAAAGGTGCAGAAAAGCCAGATTTCCTTTTATAAGAAGTACCTGTTTGCCTGCGTTTCCTTTATGCGGGTGCGGAAAAAGGCGGACTGCCCGCCTTCCTATATTGTCGTGACCTTCGGCCTCAGCCATAAGGTGGATTCCCCGCGCATCGACGCGGCGGTGGAGCCCTATCCCAACCGCTGGACCCACCACCTCCTGGCTGCGGAACCGGGGGAAATCGATGAGGAGCTTCTGTGCTGGCTCAGGGAAGCCGCAGATTTTGCGGCGGGAAAATAGAAGGAGCCGCCTGGCGCCCCACAGCCTTCCGAGAGGACCAAACGCTGCCCTTGCTAAAAGGACAAATCTGTGGTACTATAAGGCATAGAATCGTCGTGCCAAGGGCACAGAGCCGGAGAAGTAAACAGGGCTGTCGCATGAAAAGGCAGCGGGAGGTAACGCATGAAGACAAAAATCAAATTAAAAGGCCAGCTTCGCAACTATATGTACTGGCCCTTAATTCTCACGATCGTGCTGGCGGTTATCAACGTCCCCGCTTATTTTATCAACCTGAAGCTGGGCGCGTTGTTTTCCGCGTTTGTGGTGATTTATTTTCTGTTTGTTCTATTTGCCTATTTTTACAACAAGCCGGTGATCTTAAACGAGCTGATCAATTTCGCCACTCAGTACGGCACCGTTCAGAAGCGGCTGTTGGACGAGTTTCAGGTTGCCTATGCCCTGCTGGATTACAGCGGCAAGATCCTTTGGTGCAACAAGCAGTTCGAGGTCTTAAGCGGCAAGGACAAGAATTATCACAAATCCATCACGAGCATTTTTCCCGCCCTGACACGGGAGGTCTTAAAGAGGGACCGGGAGATCATCGAGGTGGATGTCACCTTCCAGAACCGGTATTATCGGGCCAGCATGAACAAGATCTATTTTGACACCGTCACCGACAACAACGAGGTGATCTCCGTAGAGCAGAGCAACCAGTTTCTGACGGTGCTGTATCTCTTCGACGAGACTAAGCTGCACCAGTACATGGTGGAAAATCAGGAGCAGAAACAGATCTGCAGTCTGGTGTACATCGACAATTACGACGAGGCTCTGGCCAGCATCGAGGAGGTGAAGCGATCCCTTCTGATGGCTCTGGTGGACCGGAAGGTGAATAAATATTTTACGGAGCGGGACGCCATTGTAAAAAAGCTGGAGAAGGACAAGTATTTTGTGGTATTCAAGCAAAAATACCTGAAGGATCTCATTGCGGACCGGTTCAGCCTCATCGAGGACGTCAAGACCATCCGGGTGGGCAACGAGATGGCGGTGACATTGAGCATCGGCGTGGGCATGGGCGGCAGCACCTACGGCCAGAATTATGACTATGCCCGCATGTCCATCGAGCTGGCCCTGGGCCGGGGCGGCGATCAGGTGGTGGTCCGGGAAGGTGAGAACATCACCTATTTCGGCGGCAAGACCCGGCAGGTGGAGAAAATGACCCGTGTGAAGGCCCGTGTGAAGGCCAATTCCCTGCGGGAGATCATCGACAGCAAGGAGCGGGTCATCATCATGGGACACAGCATCAGCGACGTGGATTCCTTCGGTGCGGCCATCGGGGTCTACTGTGCCGCCCATGTGCTGGGCAAGCGGGTGAACATTGTCATCAACGAGGTCACCTCCTCCCTGCGGCCCTTGAAGGAGCTGTTTACCGTGGAGCGGGGCTATCCCCACGATCTGTTCATACGGAATGAGACGGCCCTGGAGCTGGTGGACAGCAACACCGTGGTGATGGTGGTGGACACCAACCGGGCCAGCTACACCGAGTGCCCCGAGCTTTTGAACCGGGCCAAGACCATTGTGGTCTTCGACCACCACCGGCAGGGAAGCGACATGATCGACAACGCCGTTTTGTCCTACATTGAGACCTATGCCTCTTCCACCTGTGAAATGGTGGCCGAGGTGCTCCAGTATTTTTCCGCCAACATTCATCTGGAGCCCCAGGAGGCGGACTGTATCTATGCGGGCATCCTCATCGATACGGACAATTTCAACACTAAGACAGGGGTGCGGACCTTCGAGGCGGCGGCCTATCTGCGGCGCTGCGGGGCCGAGGTGACCCGGGTGCGCAAGCTGCTTCGGGACGACATGAAGTCCTACAAGGCCAGAGCCGAGGCGGTGCGCCGGGCCGATGTATACCGGGGCGTTTTCGCCGTGTCCGTCTGCCCCGGAAATGGGGTGGAGAGCCCCACCATCGTGGGTGCCCAGGCGGCCAACGAGCTGCTCAACATTGTGGGGATCAAGGCGTCCTTTGTGCTCACGGAGCATAACGGGAAAATATATATCAGCGCCCGTTCCATCGATGAGATCAACGTGCAGCTCATCATGGAAAAGCTGGGAGGAGGAGGCCATCTGAACGTGGCCGGCGCCCAGCTTAAGGATTGCGGCATGGAGGAGGCGATCCTCCTGCTGGAGAATACCCTGGACAAGATGATAGAAGAAGGAGAGATCAGTATATGAAGATCATTTTATTGCAGGACGTGAAGTCCTTAGGAAAAAAAGGCCAGATCGTGGAGGTCAGCGACGGCTATGCCAGAAATATGATCCTGCCCAAGAAGCTGGGCGTGGAGGCCAACACCAAAAATATGAACGACTTAAAGCTTCAGAATCAGCACGCCGAGAAGGTGGCCAAGGAAAACCTGGAGGCCGCCAAGAAGCTTGCGGAGGAGATCGGCAAAATAGAGGTACAGGTATCCGTCAAGACCGGCGAGGGCGGCAAAGCCTTCGGCTCCGTTTCCACCAAGGAAATCGCGGCGGCGGTCAAGGAGCAGTTTGATCTGGAGCTGGATAAGAAGAAAATGCAGTTGTCGGAGGGCCTCAAGTCCCTGGGCGTCCACGAGGTACCCGTGAAGCTTCATCCCAAGGTGACGGCCACCCTGAAGGTCAAGGTTGTGGAGGAGTAGCGGATGGAGGAAGCGCTCATCAAACGGATCATGCCCCACAGCCTGGAGGCGGAGCAGTCCGTGATCGGGTCCATGATCATGGACAAGGAGGCCATCGTCATCGCTTCCGAGACAGTGACGAAGGAGGATTTCTACCAGCAGTCCTACGGAGCGCTGTTTGAATCCATGGTGGAGCTTTACAACGAGGGCCAGCCGGTGGACGTGGTCACGCTTCAGAACCGGCTCAAGGAAAAGGACGTGCCCCCGGAGATTTCCAGCATGGAATTTGTGGCGGGGCTGATCACCGCTGTGCCCACCTCCGCCAATGTGAAATACTATGCCAACATCGTGGCGGAGAAGGCAGTGCTTCGCCGCCTGATCAAAGTGAACGAGGAAATTGCCAACCAGTGCTATCTGGGCCGGGACAGCGTGGAGGATATCCTGGCGGACACGGAGCGGCAGATCTTCTCCCTCTTGCAGAGCAGGGGGAGCGGGGACTACGTGCCCATCAAGCAGGTGGTCTTAAACACTCTGGAAAAGATCGAGCTGGCGGCCAAGACCCAGGGAAATGTCACCGGGGTGGCTTCGGGGTTCCTGGATCTGGACTATATGACCGCGGGCTTCCAGCCCTCGGACCTGATCCTCATCGGGGCCCGTCCCGCCATGGGCAAGAGCGCCTTTGCCCTGAACATCGCCCAGCACGCGGCTTTTGCCAACAATCTGTGCACCGCCTTTTTCGCCTTGGAGATGTCCAAGGAACAGCTGGTGAACCGTCTCCTGGCCATGGAGTCCCGGGTGGACGCCCGGCTTCTTCGGTCCGGCAATCTGGCGGACACCGACTGGGAGAAGCTCATTGAGGCTGCGGGGACCGTGGGCCGCTCCAAGCTGATCATCGACGACAAGCCCGGCATTACCATTTCGGAGCTGCGCTCCAAGTGCCGGAAATATAAGCTGGAATTTGACCTAAAGCTGATCATCATCGACTATCTGCAGTTGATGACCGGCAATGGCCGGGCCCAGTCCCGGGAGCAGGAGATCTCCGAGATCTCCCGTGCCTTAAAGGGACTTGCCCGGGAGCTGAACGTACCCGTGATCGCCCTCTCCCAGCTGAACCGCCAGCTGGAGAGCCGCCCGGACAAGCGGCCCATGATGTCCGACCTGCGTGAGTCTGGGGCCATCGAGCAGGACGCCGACGTAGTCATGTTCATTTACCGGGACGACTACTACAACAAGGATTCGGCGGACAAGGGCATTGCGGAGATCATCATCGGCAAGCAGCGAAGCGGCTCCACCGGAACCGTGCAGCTGGTGTGGCTGCCCCAGTATCAGAAGTTTGCCAATCTGGAGAGAAATTAGTGGCAGTTTTGCGGTTGAGCAGCTACAGAAATGAAGAAATGGAAGAAAATAACGGCGTGAAAGAGATAAGAAAGTTGGGATGGGTTCTCTACATATCGGTATGTGTCCTTTACATATTGTCCTTGGCCTACATTTTATTCTTCCGGACGAAATTTTGGGTTGAGTCAGACTATTGGACCACAATCCGGTATCATGTGAACCTCATCCCATTGCAAACGATTCGGGAATACAGGAACACGTATGAACATTATCCGGAGCTTGCGGTAGAGAATATCCTTGGAAATCTGTTTTTGTTCCTGCCGTTAGGCGTTATATTTTGTGAAAGGAAGATTCGTTTCTATAAGAGCTTCCTGTTTTCCGCAATCTTAATAGCGGCAATCGAGCTGATACAATTATTTTCCTTAAGGGGAATCTGCGATATTGACGATTGGATCTTGAATCTGCTTGGCATGGGGATCGGATATCTGTTGACTTATGGAATGATAAGAATTTTAGCCGCCCTAAATAAAAATATTTTTTCTGTTCGGCGGGAACGCAAGAGAAGGGGCAGGTGATTTCTTCACCTGCCCCTTCCGATTGCGGAACCGGCAAAATCAGCATGTATTCTCAGACGTGCTCAAACCCCAGTCTCCTTCATTCTGCGTATCTCCTCCTGCAGGCGATGTATTTCCTCCTCAGCCGCGTTGGCACGTCCCTCGGCTGCGTTGGCGCGCTGCCGTTCCCGCTCGGTGTTGATACGCTCTTTTTCCCTTCCCTCTTCTATTCCTTCCAAAAAAATACTCTCTCCCAAGCCGCTCATACGATCCACCTCCTGTTCCTGTAAGCTGCTGTCCAGATCAATATACTTTGCTATCTTTTTACGAAATCCTTCCTTATGGGGATAAAATATGGTGGACAAAAATTCCAGCACGTCCTCCCCCTCACTTTGATAATCCCTGTCACCCAGACGTATCACGACTAACTGTAATAAATCGTAATCTTCTTTTCTGGGCGAACAACTTCCCACATTTTTGAAATTGGAAATCCCGTAGTAGGAGATACTCATCTGCTCCTTTTTGGGGATGTGATCCCTGCAGATCCAGATGCTGTAGCATTTCTCCAGTTGGCCGTAGTCTGTCTGCTCCGTCAGCAGGTTCAACTGGGAGCTGAGCATGCGGGCTAAATAATAGATTCCCCGCTTTTCGATGGGGTAGCCCGGGCGATATTCCTTCTGAGCCTCCAGATTGATGCGCAGTCTTACCAAAATCACCTGGCTGGTCAGCCGCGGATTTTTTGCTCGGAAGACAAGGTCAAAAAAGGTGGTCTTTTCACTTAATTCCGCAAATTCCGTGGACGATCCCTCAATCCTGGTGTTGGTGCGGTCCCGGGACACCTCTGTACTCGTGGAGATGCTGTCGGCGTCAATGAAATCCATCACCTTCGCCACGGAATAGTCCGCGTATTCGTCCACAGTGTGCTTTAAAATGACTGCCAGTACCTCCTTGTACTGCAAAAGGTTTTTGCTCTGCTGGTCCAGAGCTTCCATCTGCTCCGTGAGCTGGAATGAGCTTGCGACGCCCAGGCTGCCCCGGATGGCTTCTTCCATAATCATCCCTCCTATGCATTTTCACAGGAGCCGTCTGCCTCGGAAAGCTCCTGCCTTCGTTAAGTGGTTTTAAAAGCATGAATTTTCCGGAAAAACAGATTGTTATGATAATGGCAGTGCCATCAACTAACAGCGGCGGCGCTGGTTCTCAGCCGCTTGAGAAATGAAAAATATGCTTTGACTGTATCGTAGCATAAAAATATCTGCAGCGCAAGAGCTTTTCCGCAAAAAGTTTCTGCGCAAAAAAGGAAAAAACCTGCGGAATGGGCGGGATACCCAGCGGGAAACGGGAGGTGCTGTTCCTTTGTGTCGGTATTCCACGATGAAAAATGATTGTAACCGCTCTGAATTATGGTATAAAATAAAAAGGCATAGAAAAGAGAGGATTGGAGGTAATCATGTGGAAACTATACGCTATATGATCTCGGACGCGGCAAATCTTGTGAATGTCGAATCTCATGTACTGCGTTACTGGGAGGAGGAGCTGGAGCTTCAGATTCCCAGAAACGAGATGGGACACCGTTACTATACAGAAGAAAATCTGATGGAATTTCAGAAAATCAAGGAGTGGAAGGAACAGGGCTATCAATTAAAGGCAATCCGCATGCTGGTGCAGGAGGAAAGGATGAACAAAATGGCGGGAACAAAGAACGGGACAACCCAGTTGCTGACGAAGGAGGCCATACATAAAGAGGAGATGATGAATCACTCCGCCGGCAATGCCGTAAAGCTGGAGCAATTTCAGACCATGATGACCCATATCGTGAGAAATGCCCTGGAGGAGAACAACCAGGCTCTGAGCCGGGAGGTGGGCGGACAGGTGGGGGACAAGGTCCTAAAGGAGATGAATTATCTGATGCGGGTCCAGGAGGAGGCCGAGGAGGACCGGTTCCGCAGGCTGGACGCCGCCATCCGTGCCCAGAAGGGCAGCCGGAAGCTGAAGCCGGACAAGCCTCCAAAGGCCGGAAAGCTGTCGCGGAAGGACAAGAAGCTGAAGCCCAACTTAAGTATTTAGAACAATCGCAAACCACAAAGGAATCTGCCGTTTACTCTGGGAATGACCGGGAAACCTGTTCCAGGAGTCACAGCGCCGCAGCGTCAAAAAAGAACTGCCCCCCACAGAGGCAGTTCTTCTCTTTTCCATTCTTTGATGCAGGGATCAAAATACTTTTTGTCCCTGAAAACGTTATTATTCAGCGTCGATCGCGCCAACCGGGCAGGCACCTGCGCAGGTTCCGCAGTCGATGCAGGTATCGGGGTCGATCTGGTATTTGCTGTCACCGGCGGAGATAGCGCCTACGGGACATTCCCCTTCACAGGTTCCGCAACTTACGCATGCGTCAGAAATTACATATGCCATACTAGTATCCTCCTTCAAATATTAATATTTCGAAATATTAAAGCCCTACTGTTAGCTTCTCTCCTATTTTAATACAAAAATCCGGGGATTACAAGTATATTTTCAAATACAAAGCCGGTAAAAACCGGTAAGTTATTGTGCAGAGGTCAATCCCAAAGCGTGTTACCGGCCACGGAGTGAAAAGGTGACGGGCCTTAGGAGAGAGAATAAAAAGAAACCCGTTGCATAATGGGACGAATCGTATTATAATAGAGTTCACCCAAGGGAATAATGAAGGAGGAAACCATAATGGCACAGGTTACAAGGAATACCATGATCGGCGAGCTGCTGACGATCGACGAGAACGTAGCGCCGATCTTGCTGGAGATCGGCATGCACTGCTTAGGCTGTCCGTCCTCGCAGATGGAGACCATCGAGGAGGCCGCCATGGTGCACGGCATTGATCCGGACGCGCTGGTGAACCGCATCAACGACTTCCTGGAGAAATAAAGCACGCAGCACGCGCCGCAGTCGGGCAGCCAGCCCGCCTGCGGCGGTCTGCAAAAAAAATGGGACGCCGCGCGGCGTCCCTATTTTTTTGCCCATGTACCGGTTACAACTGTGCCAGCACCTGCAAAGCGTTTTCTTTCAGAATAATGTCGTAATGTTCCTCGAAATAGGCGCCCACAGAAGCGGTGTACTTCTCCTGTCTGGCATATTCCGAGAGTATATTGCAAACCTTGTTGAATTCTTCCGGTGTGTGCTGGCTCTTGCTGATGACCAGGTAATATTTTCTTGTGGCAACATTCTTGTAGAGCACGTTGCAGCCGTTGTAGAAGCCCTTCAGAACATGGGCCAGACGGCTGACCTCGTCGAACTGGTTAAAGACGAACAGCTTGGTGATGTCCACCACCAGAGGCTCTTCCTCCCCGCTTTCCTCCATGTTTCCCAAAAGCTCGTGCTTGATGCCGGCGTCCAGGGGGACGAACTGAGGCTTGTTCTTCAGCGCCTCCTCCACCTTCCTGCGCTCGGCCTGAATCTTCTTGACCAGATCCAGGATATCGTCCGCGCCTATGGCCTCCGGCTCCGGCTCCAAACGGGCGCCCTCGGCGTAGGAGCCCTCCTCGCTGCCCTCGGAGAACTGGGAAAACCGGGTGTCCAGCTCCTCGGGGTATTCCACTTTGGTAATAATCAGTATAATGGTATCCGCGGACAGCGGAATTGCTTCGATCATCAACGGAATGTCCTCCGCCTCAAAACCGCATTCATAAGCAGCCTGCTGCATCATTTCACGGAAAAGCGATTTTGCCTTCTCTGTGCCATATGCCAATTCACTCAGCTTAAGCTGGCGGGCTGCCAAATCTTCCCGAGTCAGCGTGCAACGTATCTGATTCTCGTTCACTTTTTCAATTTTCATATGATCACTCCCTTTTTCAAGGTTTACAATAACAAAATCCAATCGCTTTGAGTACTCAAAGTATAAACGTTCCGGGAAGGATAGTCAAGTAACTGCCGCATAAATTCACAAAAATTTTATGAAATGCAAATTTTTCCTAAAAAATGCTTGCAAAAATGGCTGGATTGTGATATATAAAGTGCTAAGAGATGTAGATTCGGCTTTTTACCAGCAGGTAAAGCATGTATCAACAATCGCGGTACTAAATGTCCGGCGGCGGTACGCCCGGCAGCAGCGCAGCGCCGGCAGGACAGAAGAGAGTCACCGGAGGGTCTCAGGTGTTATCCCAGACATCGGCCCCAATCAGGTGAATCGGCATTTGCCCACGAGGCAGAATCAACATTTGCCCAGAGGGCGGAATCGACAATATTTCCCAGGAAACGTAATATCCCTTGGCACGGTGAGGGCGTCCTTTTTGAGTTCCGTAATACGTTATAGTATGTGAAAAACCGTTGAAATTAATCGGAAATCGTCAGGATACTTTACTATATGCCGGCGGGAGAGAGAATACCACTATGCTTTGCACATCCTTTACAATTCCGAAAGTATTGTTCTAGCAGTTTCAAGCAGCGGAAGGCGCGCAAGGAAAGCCTTCTGTGATCCTTACAACGGAAGGCGCGCAAGGAAAGCCTTCTGTGATCCTTACGACGGAAGGCGCGCAAGGAAAGCCTTCCGTGATCCTTACGACGGAAGTGTGCGCCGCGCGCGCTTCCTGTCGCGGCAAGTATCAGCCAGACCGGCCCACAGCCGGAGCTGCGTCTCTTAGCAAATCCCCGGACAGAAAATTTCAGAGAGGAAAGGAGGTTCATAAGCCCGAAAGCTGCGCGAAAGTCACAGAAAGGGACTTCGCAAAACGGATACAGACAACCGGGAAAATCGTCGTATGCGTTTGGAGACCAACGGAAGATAGATAAGATAGAAATAAAAAAAGGAAGTTGTACTTTTTGGCTTGGGGAAGCAGGAACATTTCGGGTCTCGCTTCTGCGGGGAGGAGCGCGCAAATGCGCGCGGGCTTTTATCCCTGACAATAGAAATTCGCCCGGCGAATGCTCTATTGCTCCATAAGACCGGGACAAAGGCTGCATTTGTTCCGGCCGGACACAATAAGCTATAATATATCACGGTATTATACTCCTTGTGAAAATGGGAAGGAAGGAATCGTATGAATGGTGAAAATGGGCTGGAAAAGCAAAAGTTACTGATCGAGCTGGAAAATATCCGAAACCGGGGCATCATGATCTTCCTGGACGGGGTTCCCAGCAGTCCATTGACGGTCACCGACGTCCTGTGTGTCAATGAAAGCTGCGATTTCATGCGGGACTATGTGACCGACGAAAAGGGGGTATGGACAGAGCTGAGATTTGACAGAATCAAACCCACATAGAAAAGCTTTAGGAACGGGTTTCCATTGAATCAAAAATCTGTGAAAACAATGATGTAAGAACAAGAAAAGGATTTTGACGCCTCCGCCGGCGGAAAGCGGCGGAGTGTCAAAACCCTTTGCGCAAAGCCGGGGAGTATGGTATAATACTTAATAATAGGGTTCGCGAAGCGGTTCCTATTATAATACCTGATAATAGGGTTCGCGAAGCGGTTCCTATTATAATGTACGCGACAGAAAACTTTCACAGGAGGACAGCGGGAACATGCGAAAAAAAGTCATGCCGGTAATCGTAGCGGTTGTGTTTGTTATAGTGGTAGGACTGATTGCGGTCTGTACGGCTCTGGTGCAGCGCTATACGCCCAGCAAGGAGCGCGCGGACCTACAGGCATATTATCATTTACAGGAAGGGGACGATATGGCCATCGTCCTGAATCATCAACTGGCGGAGGAGACGTGTAGATATATAGACGGACATGCCTACCTCACCTATGAATTTGTGCACGACAACTTAAACCGCCGGTTTTACTGGGACGCCAATGAAAATATCCTGCGCTACACCACGCCCACGGACGTGATTTCCGTGAATGCGGGGAGCAGTGAATATACAGTGACGAGACAGACAGAGAGCGAGGCTTATACCATCGTCCGGGTGGACGGGGACGTCATGTACCTGGCGGTGGATTTTGTACAGAAATACACGAACCTGGATTTTTCCGTTCAGGAAAATCCCAACCGGCTCATACTGACCAGCCAGTGGGGGGAGATCACCACCGCCACGGTGAGAAAGGACACAGAGATCCGTGTCAAAGGCGGGATCAAGAGTGAGATCGTGAAGGATCTGACCAAGGGGGAGAAGGTGACCGTGGTGGAGGCCATGGACGAGTGGAGCCAGGTGTGCACCCAGGACGGAATGATCGGGTATCTGAAAAATAAAACACTGGGAAAGTCCCAGACCGAGACCATCAGCCGGGAATTTGAGGAGCCGGTATTTACCCATTTGCTGCGGGATAAGAAGATCAACATGGGATGGCATCAGGTGACGAATCAGAATGCCAACGATGAGATCGCCAGCGTGCTGGCCAGCACCAAGGGCATGAACGTGATCTCGCCCACTTGGTTTTATCTAAATGACAATGAGGGAAATATAAAGTCCCTGGCCAGTTCCAGCTACGTCAGCTACTGCCATCAGAACGGCGTGGAGGTCTGGGCCCTGGTCAGCAATCTGGAGAATCCGGAGGTGGACACCACGGCGGTGCTGACCCATACGTCCACCCGGGACTATCTGACCAACCAGATCATCGCGGCGGCTATCGAGTATGATCTGGACGGGATCAATCTGGATTTTGAGAGCCTGGAGGGCGAGGTGGGCGACGCCTACATTCAGTTCGTCCGGGAGCTTTCCATCAAGTGCGAGAACAACGGCATCGTGCTCTCGGTGGACAACTATGTGCCCTCCGAGTACACCCGGTTCTACAACCGGGCGGAGCAGGCCGTGTTTGCGGACTATGTGGTGGTGATGGCCTATGACGAGCACTACAGCGGCTCCCAGGAGGGCTCCGTGGCCTCCATCGGTTTTGTGACCGAGGGCGTGGAGAATACCTTGAAGGAGGTGCCGGCAGAGCAGATCATCCTGGGCATGCCTTTCTTTACCAGAGTGTGGGAGCTGGTGCCCAAGGGGGACGACGTCCCCGAGGTGGAAGCCGCGTCGGAGGATTACGTGCCCTACACGGTGAACAGCTCCGCCGTGGGCATGGAGGAGGCGGAGAACCGCGCCGCCGTCAACGGAGTGACCCCGGTCTGGTCCGCGGAGGACGGCCAGAACTATGTGGAGTATGAGAACGGCGGCAACACCTACAAGATCTGGATGGAGGATGAAGACTCCATGGAGTTTCGCTTACAGCTGATGAAAGAGAAGAATCTGGCCGGCGCTTCCTTCTGGAAGCTGGGCCTTGAGAAGAGCAGCATCTGGGATTTGATCATTAAGTACATGAATTAAAAAAGGGCTGCGGTATCAAATAATCTGAGGGGGAAAAGAACTATTGACAAATACAACAAATAAGTTGTATGAAATCTGCTGCATGCTTGCCGAAAGCAAAAGAACCGGACAGAAAAATTGGACAGAAAGATTGTAATAAAACGTGCCAGAGAGCTTGGCAAAGAATTAGGAAAGACCTTTATATGATGGAGGTGTGAATATGCCGTTTGTTGAAATGAATGTTCAGGATGAGATCAGGAAAAAGAAAAGC
>CALWDR010000122.1 GCA_944376745.1 uncultured Lachnospiraceae bacterium | reverse complement strand
GCGAAGCCGTATTTTTTGATCCGCTCCGCCGGGATTCCCTTTTGCAGCAATAGGGTCTCGTACTTTTTCTCCTCGATCTGCCTAAGGGCCGCCTGCACGGTGTCCGCAAGGGTCTCTTCCTCCTCCGGGTCGCGGACCTTGAATTCCAGAATGATGCCGTCCTCACCGCTTTTCTTTGGCTCCAGCAGCACGTCGTATCTCCCAAAGCCGCTTTCCCGGTTGGAGGTGATGGTATAGCGGTCCGACAGCTCCACCATCAGGCCAAGGACGAAACCATGGTAAAAGCGTTCCGGGTCTGCCTCGGAAGGCTTTTTGCCAGTATCGAAAAAGCTGAATGTATTCAGTGCGACACGGTTCATATAGGCGTTCATTGCCTTCACATCTCCCAAAAGGAGCGCCTTGATAAACTCATTGTATGGGACAGTATCTCCCGTAAACCAGTCCCCTATCATGTCCTCAAACATGAGGCGGACCTCTTTATTTGTCATTGCCAGTTCATACTCCGGCCTTCCCTTATCCGGATCCAGTTCAAATTTCTCCACTTTTAAGTAACCGCTAGCTAAAAGAAGGCTCCAGATGGAGTGTCGTTTCTGTCCCAGTTGGCTGAACACGATCTGTTCGTCAATCTGCGTCCGCAGAACTTTTCCCTGCAGCAGATCTTCCATGATCTCCTTTACCTCCGGACTACCCTCACGGATCAGCTTCCCCACCAGGCTGTTGGAACTGGTATTCGCCCAATAAGTACGAAATTGCCGTTTGCTCAGATAATTCAAAATTGACCAGGGATTATAAATATCCCTGTGTGTTCCGAATACAAAGCCATCATACCAGCATTTTACTTCTTCTTTTTCCTCATAGCCATACTCATCCATGGCGGAAAAGACTTCCTCCTCCGTAAAACCAAAGGATGTCGCATATTTATCTGAGGTCGTTGTAACCACCTCCAGATTATTCAGGTCCGAGAAAATGGATTCCTTGCTGACCCGGGTGATTCCTGTCATGATAGCCCGCTCCAGCCAGGGGTTGGTCTTGAAGGTGGAATTGAACAAACCTCTGGTAAAGGCTGTCAGTTCCTCCCAGAATCCGTTCACATAAGCCTCCTGCATGGGCGTGTCGTACTCGTCCAGCAAGATAATAACCTTTTTGCCATAATGGCGGGAAAGAAAATCAGAAAGCTGGTATAGCGCAAACGCAGCGTCGCCGTCATTCATATCCACGGAAATTCTGTTAAAGTATTCCTTATCCTTATCCGTTAAAACGCCGCTATCCTTTAAAAACTCATGCTTTGAATAGAGATTCACCAGAAGCTGGCATATCTTATATCTGGTCTCCGGATAAGTTTCCCCCTTTACATTGGCAAAGGACAGGCTGATCACCGGATACGTCCCCTGCAAATCCCGGTACTTCTCCTCCTGCCAGATGGACAAGCCCTCAAACAAGTCCCCACGGCCCGCGTAATTCGTGGAGAAAAACTGCTCCACCATGCTCATGTTCAGGGTTTTCCCAAACCGCCTCGGGCGGGTGATCAGAGTGACGCTGTCCTCACTCTCCCACCACTCCTTGATAAAGCTGGTCTTATCAATGTAAAATAGATTTTTTTCTATGAGCTCGCTATAATTCTGAATCCCGATCCCAACTGTACGCGCCATCTTAGCCACCTCCCAAACCCGATCATCTATAGTTCTAATATAAATGCTTTTGAGCTGATTGTCAACGGAACAACAATAAAATAGCCGGCGCCATGGCAATCATGCCAAAACACCGGCCAAACACCGCTTCGCGCAGCCCTTTCCTTACAGACAGGAATACACGACATTCCTCAGCCGCGGCTGATAATACTCTTCTCCGGAATTTAACGTATGCTGGGCATAGAAAACCCCCAATCCAGCATCCGCATCCACGATCACACAGGACCCGGCGGCTCCGCCCCAGCCAAATTCATTGAGTCCGCAGAGCAGGCCCGACCGTTCCGGCGCAAGGTGCGTGCGCACCCCCAATCCATACCCGCAGCCGATCAGATGCTTCCGGCTAAAATCCTTTAGCTGCGCTTCATTTAAACGATTGTGCCTCATTAATCTCACCGAATACTCTGACAATATCCGCTCCCCGGAGATTCCCTGTCCATAGCCGGCCAGAGCCGCCGCCAGCCTGGCATAGTCAGACACGGTGCTGATGATCCCGGCGCCCCCGCTGTCATACTCCTCCCCCAGAATGAACGCTACCTTTTTCCCCACATTTTGAAAGCGGCCGCCGAATTTATGGCTCTCTTCCTGACTCTTTCCACTAGAGACGGTGCCTGCCTCCTCCCCAGCAAAACGATATTGCTGGGCAGTACGCGCCAGCGTTTCCTCCGTATGGTGATATACGCTGTCTTTCATTTCCAAAGGCTCAAAAATGTTCTCTTTCACGTAGTCCCTGAATTTTTTCCCCGTTACAACACTGATAAGCGCCGCCAGAACATCGTGACAAATGCTGTACTGCCAGTGCGTTCCCGGCTCAAAGGAAAGGGTGTCCTCCGCTACGCATCGAATCGTTTCCACCGTATCCATCCTGCCCTGGGTCAAAAGATTTGCCTTTTGAAATCCGGGCGATTTCAAGTTATAGTCAAATCCCGCGGTCATGGAGAACAAATCGCCCACCAAAATGGGATTATGCGCCTTCTTCAAACCTCCTCCCGGCAATTTCACATACATTTCCCGAATTTCCGGCATATAGTCATACAGCGGATCGGTCAATATAATCTTTCCTTTTTCCAAAAGCTGCATTCCTGCCGTTACGGTGGCTATTTTAGAGCAGGAATAAATTTGAAACAGTTCCGTTCCTGCCATGGGAATTTTATTTTCCAGATCTGAAAATCCGCATGCGTATTGAAATACCCGTTTTCCCCGCAAATAAACCTCCACCGCGTTACCTACGGTCTGCGTTTTTGCCATTTCATCCATGAAAAATTTTAAATTTGTAAAATCCATTGCCGGTTTCTCCCCGTGATTGATAACTTATTTTTCTACACGTCTGTTCTTCCCTTATAACAGCGGCAGCACCGCGCTTATCAGTTCCTTCCTCTGTTCCCCGCTCAAGGGCGCGAAGGGCTTCCTGGCCGGTCCAAAATCAAAGCCCAGTTCCTCCAGCACCGCTTTCTCTCCCTGCATAACGCCAACCTTGCAAAGAGCCTGAATGATCACGTTGGCCTCCCGCTGAATCCAGAGCGCTCCCTCCATATCATTTTCCAGGAATCGCTTACGAATCTCAATGAACTTTTCCGCCATGAAATTAAAGGTGCTGCCGATAGCGCCGTCCGCCCCCATGGACAGACCCGCCAGAAACATCTCATCATATCCGTTATAAACGACTTTCTGAGGAAATGCCGTCTTAAACTGCTCCAATGCGAAATAATCGCTGGAGGTGTGCTTCACCCCAAGGAAACGGTCGTCACTTAAGAATCCCTTGATATTGTCCACCGTCAGATTCACACCGGAACATGCGGGAAAATTGTAAATCAACATGGGAAGCTCCACAGCATTTACAATATCAAAGTAATACTTTTTAATTTCTTCAAAAGAAAATTTATAATAGAACGGGGCTACGGAGGATATCGCGTCATAGCCCATGCTCTGTGCTTCTCTGGCAAGCGCAACCGCCTCTGTGGTGGAAATACAGCCCACATGGGCTATCAAGGTACATTTCCCCCCTGCGCAATTGCTTACGGTCTCCATCACGGAAAGCCGCTCCTTACTTGTCAGCATAAACGCCTCTGCGGTGCTTCCGCAGACATAAAATCCGTCCACTCCCTTCTTCCTATTGTAAGCCACAAGTTCACGGAGAACCTGCGTATTCACATGATAATTCTTATCAAAGGGTGTCAATAACGCCGGAAATATTCCCTTAAATTTGTCTTCCATTCTCCCTCACCTTTCCTTCTGCTTAGGACCAGCCATTTCAGACCGGACACCTAAGCATCGATTTCCGCGCCGTTTTCTCTTAAATCCGCCTGCAAAGCCAAAACATTCACATCGCGGAAGGGACAGTCCGACCGAAGCTTCATTGCGGCAGCCGTTCCTGCCGCCTCTCCAACTGCAAAGCAGGTGGACATGATCCGTGCCGGCCCCAGCGCCTGTCCCTCCGCTTCGATACAGCGGCCGGCGGCAATGAGATTATCCGCTCCCTTCGGAAGCAACGCGCGGTAGGGAATCTCGGTAATTCCCTTGCGGACACGCTTCCCTTGGTCTGCGAAGGGCTGTCCGCCTTCTCTGTGTAAGTCAAAATGCCTCCCGGCCAAGGCGATGGTGTCATCGAAGGTGGTACCGTTCAATAAATCCGCCTCCGTCAAGGCTCTCTCCGACATGATTC
>CALWDR010000121.1 GCA_944376745.1 uncultured Lachnospiraceae bacterium | reverse complement strand
AGGAGGCGGGATATTCCCGGGAGGAGATCACGGATGGGATTTTGGCCGCGGCGAAGCTGTACGGCTATGACGGAATGGCGGAGGCGCTGCTGGAGCAGTGAACTACAGGCCGCGCGAGGCGATAAAGCGTGCGGCATGGGAAGCATACGGGCCGTGCGAGGCGATAAAGTGTGCGGCATGGGAAGTTAGATAGAATATATATAGAAGGCAGAGCAGAGAAAGGAGACAAATAACATGGCATTGACACTGGAACAGATCGGTATCCAGGCCAAAGAGGCGGAGACGGTTCTTCGCACGCTGGGCACCGACAGGAAAAATGAGATCTTGCGCAGGGCGGCGGACGCTCTGATAGCAGAGGCGGAATTTCTGACAGCGGCCAACGGGAAGGATTTGGAGGCAGCGAAGGAGAATCACATGCCCCCGGCCCTTGTGGACCGCCTGCTTCTGACAAAGGAGCGGATCGCCCAGATGGCGGAGGGATTAAGACAGATCGCGGCCCTTGATGACCCCATCGGGGAGGTGCTCTCCATGAAGCAGCGCCCCAATGGCCTGTTGATCGGCCAGAAGCGGGTGCCTCTGGGCGTGATCGGAATTATCTACGAGGCCCGGCCCAACGTGACGGCGGATGCCTTCGGTCTCTGCTTTAAAACCGGAAATGCTGTGGTGCTAAAGGGCGGAAGCGACGCCATTCACTCCAATATCGCCATTGTGGAGACCCTGCGCAGGGCTCTGGCAGCGGGAGGCATCGATGAGAATGCCCTTCAGCTGATTGAGGATACCAGCCGGGAAACAGTCCGGGCATTCATGAAGCTGAACCGCTACATTGATGTGCTGATCCCCCGGGGCGGGGCGGGGTTGATCCGTACCGTGGTGGAAAATGCCACCGTTCCCGTTATTGAGACCGGAACCGGCAACTGTCACATTTATGTGGACGAATCCGCAGACCTCTCCATGGCCGTGAACATCATTTTCAATGCCAAGACCCAGAGAATCGGCGTCTGCAACGCCTGTGAATCTTTGGTGATTCACGAGGCGGTGGTAGATAAGGTCCTGCCTATGATTGCTGCCCGTCTGTCGGAGAAGGAGGTGGAGATCCGTGGGGACGAGAGAAGCCGTCAGGCGGAAGCTTCCCTAAAAGAGGCCACGGAGGAGGATTGGGGAAAGGAATATCTGGATTACATTCTCTCCGTCAAGACCGTATCCTCCATCGAGGAGGCCATCGCCCACATCAACAAGTATAACACCGGCCATTCCGAGGCCATCATCACCGAGAGCTATACCAACGCCCAGAAATTTTTAAATGAGATCGACGCGGCGGCGGTTTACGTGAACGCCTCCACCCGGTTTACCGACGGCTTTGAGTTCGGCTTCGGCGCTGAGATCGGCATCAGCACCCAGAAGCTTCACGCCAGAGGGCCCATGGGGCTTCTGGCCCTGACCAGCACCAAGTATATTATTTATGGAAATGGGCAGGTGCGGGGGTAGGGCGATATCCCTGTTATTGCGCGCAAATAAAATTTACAGACACATTTGAACTTTGGAGGGCGGGAAACTGTCCTCTTTTTCTAAATTACGCAACCAAATTCCACGTTTCCGGTGTATATAGATGAAAGCAGCTTTCAATAAACTAGAAAAGGGGGGATAGCGTGGAGGATAAGGAGATCATTGCGTTGTACTTTGCCCGTTCAGAAAATGCCATTTCCGAGACTGCTTTGAAATATGGCGGATATTGCTGCTACATATCCGAAAACATCCTTCATAACAGGGAAGACGCAGAGGAGTGTTGCAGCGATGCCTATTTCGACGCATGGCAATCCATTCCGCCGCACAATCCGCAAAATCTGAAAACGTTTCTTGGGAAACTCACAAGAAACCGGGCCATCAAGAAACTGGAGCACTGTCAGGCGGCAAAAAGAGGCGGCGGTCAGATAAATTTGATTTTATCAGAGCTTGACGAATGTCTGCCATCCGGCAGCAACGTCGAAGAGAAGCTTCAGGAATCTGTTCTATTGGAATGCATAAACAGCTATTTGTTATCCTTGCCGGCACTCCATCGAAAGGTATTTGTACGCAGATATTGGTACACAAGTCCGATATCCGATATCGCAAGGCAATATGCCATGAGTGAGAGTAAGGTGAAGTCCCTGCTGTTTCGACTAAGAAAGCAGTTGAAAGCAAAATTAGAGAAGGAGGGTTTCTTTTTATGAATGCAAAGGAATTATTTCAGATATTCGGTGATATAGAGGATGATTTCATCTGGGAAGCGTCTCCGAAAACAAAATGTCAACCGGTAAAGCGAAGCGTTTCAAGATGGGTGGCGGCTGCTGCGGCCGCTGTCATGGTAATCATTGCTATCCCGGTCACGGCCTATGCGGTTGAACTGTCCCAATATAATGCCGCTGTGGCTTACCTGGCTTCCCTTGGAATAGAAGCCGGGGATTTAAGCGATTATTCCCGCAGAGAAGTCATCGACGCTGTCAAAACATATGACGCGGGGGAAAGCAACGCCATGATCGACGCGCTTTTACCTTCCGATGATGGCAAAATGACTGTGACAGACCAAATCGCCCAAGTGACATCCGAACAGGTGAGAAGCCTTAAACCAACCATGACCTGTTCTGATGTGATTGCCGCACTGGGAAATACCATCGATATTGGCAGCGGTATCTATATTCTGCAATACGAAGTGGATGGAGAGTATCTGATCAACATCCCGTTTGCAAGCGATACCGCGCAGCTTGGCGTAACGGGAGATAAGCTATTGGAAGCGAAACAGCCAATCGAAGACAGTCAATAATTGGAGGATGATAAAACGGAATAAGAGTCGAATACCAGATAGCAAAGGTTTTGTTGCTTCTCAGAATATCCTGAAAATCCTGTATGAGGAATAGCAGGAGGGAAAAGTAAGCGGCCTTATTCCGTACCCTTCAGAAAAAGTTCCATCCAATCCTCCCCCAGAAAATACTCCCTTTCGTGGAGCCCGTCCAGCCGGTGGGCGTCCGAGCTGCACAGAACGCCGCAGCTCTTCAGCGGCGGGAATTTTTCCCGAAGACCGGCCTCCTTGGTTGGATCGTGCACCTCAAAGCAGGAAAACCCGCACCCCTCCGGCACAAATCCAAGCTGGCTTAAGAGACTGTTGGATCTCTTATCCACGTGAGCCGGAACCATAAATCCGTGGTAGTCTTTAAGGAGCGCCCCAAGCTCAAAAAAAGAGATATCCGTGGCCGAGATCAACAGGTTCTCAACCGTACCAACCACGGAATCATCCCCCCCGCACAGAAGCTGGTTTCCAAAAATCTCCGGCTGATTGGCGATGGGCAGAAGATGCCGCTCCACATACCCGTCAAAGGCCATGGCGTCCCTGAGGCTGCCAAAATAGCAGAGCACATGCACCTCCTCCGCCGTGGTCAGCTCCATCCCCGGAATGGCCCGCAGTGAAAACTGCTCCGCCTGTTTCAGAAAAGCCGGACAATTTTTACAGGAATTATGGTCGGTCAAAGCCACCAGATCCAGACCGATGAGGCTTGCCATCCCCACAATATTCCCCGGCGTCATATCGTCGTCGGCGCAGGGGGACAGGCAGGAGTGGATATGCAGATCATAGCTGAGCATGGGAGAACCTCCTTTGTTGGTATTTGTTTTATGAAGGTATCGGCTAAGATACCGCCCCGGCAGAGGGATATGCCCCTTCGGACGCGCTTTCGCTCTGCGAAAGACGTAGCGGACACTAAACTTGCTTGCCAAAACCCGGCAAGCTCGTTAAGTGCCGACGTCTTTCAAAGGTCTGAAGCGGCATATCCCTCTGCCGGGGCTGTTTTCTTGGCTGAGAGACTTCTATAAAAAAGAAGTAACAGAGCAGGCAGTTCTCGAAGCTGCTCCTTAGAGGGGCCGTTCCGGCCCAGACGTTAACAGCTAAAACGCCCGCCCCAGAACACTTTCCTGCGGCGGTCAAACAGACCCTCTCGCCGGAATGCTTTTTCCTGCGGCGCCCCAAAACGCCCGCTCCAGAATGCTTTTTTTTGCAGTGGACGAAATTGCCAGCTTCGGAATAGGGCTTTCCCAGGGGCGGCATTTGCAGGAGTCTTAGGAAGTCTTGGTTCCCGGAAATTTGTGTTAGGAAGAAAAATCCAACTGTCCGAGTGAAGCGAGTTTTGGATTTTTCTTCCTGCTCTTAACAAATTCCCGGGACCTTAGACTTCCTTAGGCTCCGAAACCAGCCACCTCTGGGAAAGCCCTATTCCGAAGCGTCCTTTTCATCCCCTGCAAAAAAAACTCATTCCGAAGCGTCCTTTCATCCCCTGCAAAAAAACTCATTCTGAAGCCTTTTTCGCCCTCTCATAAAACAGCACCGCCGCGTCAAACACCGGCAGCTCCGTCCGAAAGACGGTGATCCCCTCGCTTTTGGCCTTGGCCAGGGCTCCCTCGTCCAGGGAGACGTTGTGGGCCAGCACGATGCAGGCCGTCTCCGTCAGGGCCGCCACCGCCAGGGTGTTTAAGTTGGCCATCACCGTGAACCAGATACCGCCCTCCGGGGCGCTGCTCATGGCAATGCTTAAAAGATCGCAGCAGTAGGGGGTGGTAATTTCCCGGTCGGTATTTTCTCCCTCATTTACAAGCTCATATAAGTGCAGATCTATCAGTTCCTTTACCGTCATGTCTCATTCTCCTCTTCCTTTAATAGCTGGCTCTTTTGCAGCCGGTGGTAGTAGTCCCGCAGTAAGTAGATACAGTCGTCCTCCTTGGCAAAGCCCCGCACAATGTCCTCCGCCAGGGCCCGGCAGGTGGGGGCACCGCAGGAGCCGCAGTCCAGGCCGGGAAATTTTTTCATCAGGGCCTCCACGGTCTTTAAATTTTCCATGCTCTCCGCAAGATTGTTGCCCAGGTTATACACCGGCTCGTAGGTGATCTCCTCCGTAAAATACAGAAGATTCCGGTCAAATGCCGGGTAGTCGGACCGGTGCTGGAGGGATACGGGCATGTAGCGGTTCAGCTGTTTGAGCTTGGCTTTGGCCAGGAAGGGATTTTCCACATTCAAGACCCCGCCCACACAGCCCGCATGGCAGGCGTTCAGCTCGATAAACTGCAGGTTGGAGGTGAATTTCTCATCCTCCAGATCCTCCAGCACCTGGATCACGTTCTCGATGCCGTCGGCGGCCAGGTAGCTGTCCAGGATCATGCCTGCGGCCTCCCCGCCGGCCATGCCCCAGCCCACGCCGATCTTCCCGGAAATGGAGAGGTTCTGCGTGTCCTGCTCGGCCTCCTTCATATGAGAAAGAAGGATCTGGTAAATGTCCTTGATGGCCATGACGCCGTCGAGACCGCTTTTGTCGATCCCCAGGGGGGATTTCATGAACGCCACCTTGGAGGGGCAGGGGGAGAGGAAGAAGATGCCGATCTTCTCCGGGGGAAGCCCCGTGCGCTCCACGGCCCGCTGCCTTGCCAGCCGGGCGGCCACCTCCACCGGGGGCAGGAGGGGCAGCAGATGCTCGATGAGGTTTGGAAACCGCACCCGGATCAGGCGCTCCACCGTGGGGCAGGCCGTGCTGATAATGGGCCACCGCTCCGGATGGTTGTTCACATAGCGGCGGGACTCCTCGCTTACCAGCTCCGCCGCGGCGCTGACCTCAAAGACGTCGTCGAAGCCGATCCGAAGAAGGGCCGTCAGGACAATGTTCACGTCCGTCAGGTTGTTGAACTGGCAGTACAGGGAGGGAGCCGGAAGGGCCACCGTGTACTCGTAGCCGGAGAGCTTGTCGAGATGATCCCGCCGGGCCAGCTTGGCGTGGTGGGGACAGTGGCGGATGCATTCGCCGCAGTCGATGCAGAACTCCTTGATGATGTGGGCTTTTCCGTTCTGTACCCGGATGGCCTTGGTGGGACAGCGCTTGATGCAGTTGATGCAGCCCCGGCATAATTCCTCCTGAAGGTAGACGGAGTGATGAAATTTATTGCTCATAAAAACACCCCTTTATGTATGCGTTTTCTGAAAGATGATTTGGGGTCAAAGGGTATTTTGCCCCATGATACCGGCGGATCGCTCCCCATGGTATCAGAAATTTACCACCATATGCACCCTGGTCCCTTCCCCGACGGCAGAAAAAATATTCATCTCGTCGGAATATTTTTTCATGTTCGGAAGGCCCATGCCGGCCCCGAAGCCCAGGGAGCGGATCTGGTCGGGGGCGGTGGAGTAGCCCTCCTGCATGGCCAGGTCGATGTCGGCGATGCCCGGGCCGTGGTCCACAAGCTCCATAATGATCCTGTCCGGCAGGATCTCCACGGAGATCTCGCCGCCGCCGCCGTGGATGACCATGTTGATCTCGCCCTCGTACATGGCGATGGCCACCTTGCGCACCGCCGTGGGATCGACTCCCATCTGTTTTAATTTGTTCTTGATGTCGCTGCTGGCTTCCCCGGCCAGGGTGAAATCCTCCCCGGAAACCTGGTATTCAAACCGTAAACTGGAACTCAATGTGACCCACCTCCGTCCACGCCGTCTAAGCCTGCGCCGTAGAGCTTTCCGCAGGTGATGAACATGGTCAGCTCCGTGACCATGACGCAGATGCCGATGTCCTCGGCCAGGCGGAGCATATTTTCATCGGGCTTCTTGCCCCGCACAAAAATCACGGCAGCCAGATCCAGCATCTCCGCCGTGCGCATGACCTGGGGATTGCACAGGCCGGTGATGAGGATGCAGTCGCCCTTCACGAAGGCCAGCACGTCGCTCATCATATCCGCGCTGAAGGCGGAGTGCACGGTCCGGGACAGATCCGGGGTGGATGTAAGTAAGGTTGCCTTGAGCAAATCGCGAATCTCTTCTAAGGTCAAAATGATACCTCCCAAAAATTTTTTCCATATGGATGAAAAACAAGTAAATTTGTGGAATAGTATAACACATTTTTTAGCAAATTTCAACAAAAATAGTTTGTTAAAATTGTAACATATAAATAATTGTATTTAAATTTATACATTTATAAAAAAATGCTCCTTCTGAATGCTGGCGAATTGTTTTTGAGGGCACTTGTTAATTGTGCAAAATAGTGATAAAATGGACAGGTAGCGCAGATCGCGGAGAAAATGATGCATTTTTATGCGGTTTTCGTAAGGAACATGTTATTTAGGAGGGATAATCTTGGAGAAAAAGCAAACAGTTCCCTTTCAGGGAACGAAGGAACAGGAGGCACAGCTGCTTTCTGTCATCGAGGAGCTGAAGAAGGAAAAGGGCTGCCTGATGACGATCATGCAGCGGGCCCAGGAGATCTACGGATATCTGCCCATCGAAGTGCAGACGATGATCGCCGATCAGCTGGAGATTCCGTTGGAGAAGGTCTATGGCGTGGCAACCTTTTACTCACAGTTCAATCTGAACCCCAAGGGAAAATATCAGATCTCTGTCTGTCTCGGGACAGCCTGCTACGTCAAGGGCTCCGGTGAGATCTACAACAAGCTCATGGAGAAGCTTGGCATCAAGGGCGGAGAATGCACTCCCGACGGAAAGTTTTCCCTGGATGCCTGCCGCTGTGTGGGAGCCTGCGGACTGGCGCCGGTCATGATGATCAACGACGAGGTGTACGGGCGGTTGACCGTGGACGACATCGACGGCATATTGGAGAAATATCAGTAAATGTTTTCGGAAATTTCCTTACATATATTAGATATTGTTGAAAATTCTATCAAAGCAGGTGCGGATTTTATCGAGATAAAGATACTGGTACGGACGGATACCAGACGCCTGAGGGTTGAGGTGCAGGACAACGGCTGCGGGATGGATAAGGAGCAGGTACAGGCCTGCGAGAACCCCTTCTTCACCTCCAGGACCACCCGGAAGGTGGGGCTTGGAATCCCCTTTCTAAAACAGTCCGCGGAGTGTACCGGCGGAAGCTTTTCCATCCGGTCCGCAGTGGGACAGGGGACGGACATCACGGCGGAGTACTGCACGGACCACATTGACTGTATCCCTCTGGGGGATGTGAACGCCACGGTCTATTCTCTGGTGATGATGAACCAGGAGCTGGATTTTTATTATCAGTATCAGGTGGACGGACGGCAGTTTGTCCTGGACACCAGAGAGATCCGGGAAGCCGTCGGCGGCATTCCCTTTGACAATGAGGAGATCGCGGCCTTTATCAAGGATTTTTTGAAGGAAAACAAGAATGAAGTGGACAGTGGAGCCATTGTTTAGACGGAGGTAAGGTATGAAATCATTAGAAGAATTAAAAGCCATCCGGGAGCGTATGCAGGGCCAGGTGGGTCTTCGCTCCGAGGACAGCAATAATACCCGCGTGGTGGTGGGCATGGCCACCTGCGGCATCGCCAGCGGCGCCAGACCGGTGCTCACCACCCTGGTGGACGAGGTGCAGAAGCGGAAGCTTCAAAATATTTCCGTGACCCAGACCGGCTGTATCGGCCTGTGCCAGTACGAGCCCATCGTGGAGGTGATGGAGCCTGGCAAGGACAAGATCACCTATATTAAAATGACGCCGGAGAAGGCCATCGAGGTGCTGGAGCAGCACCTGATCCGTGGTCAGATCGTGGAAAAATATACCCTGAACGCGGAAAATCTGTAAAGGAGGAAAACAACCTATGTTTCGTTCTCATGTGTTGATCTGCGGTGGTACCGGCTGTACTTCCTCCGGAAGCCAGCAGGTTGCCGCAAAATTAGAAGAAGAAATCAAAAGACAGGGCCTGGAAAAAGAGGTGGCGGTGGTAAAGACCGGATGTCACGGTCTGTGCGCCCTGGGCCCCATTATGATCGTATATCCGGAGGCCGTGCTTTACTCCATGGTGAAGGCCGAGGACATCCCGGAGATCGTGGAGGAGCATTTGCTGAAGGGCCGGGTGGTGACCCGTCTGGTCTACCAGGAGACCGTCAACGCCGAGGGGATCAAGTCCTTAAACGATACGGATTTCTATAAGAAGCAGCACCGGATCGCCCTGCGCAACTGCGGCGTCATCAACCCGGAAAATATCGAGGAGTACATCGGAACCGGCGGCTACGAGGCCCTGGGCAAGGTGCTGACGGAGATGACCCCGGACGAGGTCATCCAGGTGATCTTGGACAGCGGCTTAAGAGGCCGGGGCGGCGCAGGCTTCCCCACGGGCCTGAAATGGAAATTTGCCTCCGGCAACCGGGGCAATGTGCAGAAATACGTCTGCTGTAACGCCGACGAGGGTGACCCCGGAGCCTTCATGGACCGTTCCGTGCTGGAGGGCGACCCCCACGTGGTGCTGGAGGCCATGGCCATCGCCGGCTACGCCATCGGCGCAAGCCAGGGCTACATTTACGTCCGGGCGGAGTATCCCATCGCCGTGGAGCGTTTGAAGATCGCCATCGCCCAGGCCAGGGAGTACGGCTTACTCGGCAAGGATATTTTCGGCAGCGGCTTTGACTTTGACATCGACCTGCGCCTGGGCGCGGGAGCCTTCGTCTGCGGCGAGGAGACGGCCCTTATGACCTCCATCGAGGGCAATCGGGGCGAGCCCCGTCCGAGACCTCCCTTCCCGGCAGTGAAGGGACTGTTTGAAAAGCCCACCATTTTAAATAATGTAGAGACCTACGCCAACATCCCCCAGATCATCTTAAACGGTCCCGAGTGGTTCGCCTCCATGGGTACCGAGAAATCCAAGGGCACCAAGGTGTTCGCCCTGGGCGGCAAGATCCACAACACGGGCCTTGTGGAGATCCCCATGGGAACCACCCTGCGGACCATCATCGAGGAGATCGGCGGCGGCATTCCAAACGGTAAGAAATTCAAGGCGGCCCAGACCGGCGGACCCTCCGGCGGCTGTATCCCCGCGGAGCAGATGGATGTTCCCATTGACTACGACAACCTCATCGCCATCGGCTCCATGATGGGTTCCGGCGGTCTCATTGTCATGGACGAGGACAACTGTATGGTGGACATCGCCAAATTCTTCCTGGAATTTACGGTGGATGAGTCCTGCGGAAAATGTACTCCCTGCCGGATCGGCACCAAGCGGATGTACGAGATCCTGGATAAGATCACCAAGGGCCAGGGAACCCTGGAGGACATCGACAAGCTGGAGGAGCTTGCGTACTACATCAAGGAAAACGCCCTCTGCGGCCTGGGACAGACGGCCCCCAACCCGGTGCTTTCCACCCTGCGGTATTTCCGCGACGAGTATATCGCCCACGTGGTGGACAAAAAATGTCCCGCCGGCGTATGTAAGAGTCTTCTGACCTACAAGATCGACCCGGATAAGTGTAAGGGCTGTACCCTGTGCGCGAGAACCTGTCCCAACGGGGCCATCGAGGGAACCGTCAGAGAGGTTCATGTCATCAACACCGAGAAATGCATCAAGTGCGGCGCATGTATGGAAAAATGCCGCTTTGGCGCAATTTATAAAGAGTAATTGGAGGGCTTTGGCATGGAAACGATTACATTAAAAATAAACGGCGTAGAGGTATCCGCGCCTGCCGGTTCGACCATCTTAGAGGCGGCGAGACTGGCCCATATTGAGATACCGACCCTTTGCTTTCTGAAGGACATCAACGCCATCGGCGCCTGCCGGATCTGCGTGGTGGAGGTGAAGGGCGCGAAAAGTCTGGTGACCTCCTGCGTGTACCCCGTAAGCGAGGGCATGGAGGTGTGGACCAACACCCCCAAGGTGCAGGAGTCCCGAAAGAAGACCTTACAGCTGATCTTATCCGACCACGACCGGAAATGCCTCTCCTGCGTGCGCAGCGGCAACTGCGAGCTGCAGAAGCTGTGCCGGGAGTACAAGGTGGACGACGAGCTTCTCTACGAGGGCGCCAGAAACCACTATGAGCTGGACGAGAGCGCGGCCCATATGGTCCGGGACAACAACAAATGTATCCTGTGCAGAAGGTGTACCGCCGTCTGCGAGAAGGTCCAGGGCATCGGCGTCATCGGCGCCAACGAGCGGGGCTTTGCCACTTACATCGGCTCCCCCTTCGACATGGGCCTGGGCGAGACCAGCTGCGTCTCCTGCGGACAGTGTATCGCGGTATGTCCCACGGGAGCCATTTACGAGAAGGATTATACGAAGCAGGTATTTGACGCCATCGCCGACCCGGAGAAATTCGTGATCGTGCAGACGGCTCCCGCCGTGCGTGCGGCTCTGGGCGAAGCCTTCGGCCTGCCCACCGGCACCGACGTGGAGGGCAAGATGGCGGCGGCTTTGAGAAGACTCGGTTTTGACAAGGTCTTCGACACCAATTTCTCCGCGGACCTGACCATCATGGAGGAGGCCCACGAATTTATCGACCGGGTGCAGAACGGCGGCGTGCTGCCTCTCATCACCTCCTGCTCCCCGGGCTGGGTAAAATACTGCGAGCACTATTTCCCGGATATGACCGAGAATCTGTCCAGCTGTAAATCGCCCCAGCAGATGTTCGGCGCCATCGCCAAATCCTACTATGCCGAGAAGATGGGCATTGACAAGGAGAAGATGGTGGTGGTCAGCGTCATGCCCTGTACCGCCAAGAAGTTCGAGATCGGACGTCCCGACGAGGACGGCGCGGGTGTGCCGGATGTGGACATCGCCATCACCACCAGGGAGCTGGCGCGCATGATCGAGCGGGCCGGTATCCGTTTCCTGGATCTGCCCGACGAGGAGTTTGACCTGCCTCTGGGCCTTGGCACCGGCGCAGCCGTTATCTTCGGCGCCACCGGCGGCGTCATGGAGGCGGCCCTTCGGACCGCGGTGGAGACCCTGACCGGAGAGGAGCTTCAGGCTCTGGACTTCACCGACGTCCGCGGCATCGCGGGCATCAAGGAGGCATCCTATGAGGTGGCCGGCATGACCGTGAAGGTGGCCGTGGCCTCGGGCCTTGGCAATGCCAGGGAGCTTTTGAACCGGGTGAAGAACGGGGAAGCGGAGTACCACTTCATCGAGATCATGGGATGTCCCGGCGGCTGCGTCAACGGCGGCGGCCAGCCCCAGCAGCCCGGCAGCGTGCGCAACTTCACCGACATCCGGGGCAAGCGGGCAGCGGTGCTTTACAACATCGACAAGAACAATCCCATCCGCAAGTCCCACGAGAACCCGGCCATCAAGGAGCTTTACGCCGAGTATCTGGGCGAACCGGGCAGCCATAAGGCTCATGAGCTTTTGCATACCACGTACATTAAGCGGAAGGTGCATGAGATTTAAGGTTGGAATAAGCGTATAAGAACAGAACTGACAGGGAGACACTTCGTAATATGGGGAAGTTGTCTCCCTTTAAAAGTTAGAGAAGTAGAAAATAGCGGGGGATATAAGCGGGTGCGAAGGCTATTCCTCCACACCCTCACTTTCGAAGAACTGTGTAACTGTCATACATTTTGGATGTTCCATTTCCAGACTTAAAAAGTCTTTATCTCCCGTCAGAATAATATCAACATTTGACACAATCGCTGCGTTTAAAATCGGCTGGTCTTTTGTGTCGCGTATTAATTTTTCCGCATGGTCTACCGCCGGGATTAATTCATAAGACATTTCCGCAAGCAGCACTTCTGCGTCTGGCAGGAACTTAGGCGCTTTTCGATTCAAAATATCCCGCAGTTCCATAATATTGCGGTCACACAAAACAATTTCGTGATTATCTGCAACATACAGCAACGCCTGCGCCGGTTTGGAGTGGGGAAAAACCAATGCGGAGAACAGGATATTTGTGTCAACCAATATCCGCATATTACCGTTCCTTTCCGTAGCGTACTTCGTCTACAAGTGCCTGAATATCGTCATCGCTGGTAATTCCCATTGCCTCGGCAGCACCGGTAAAGGCAGCCTGCGCTTTGCGAATTGCCTCGGAGGAAGCGTTGCTTATAACGATTTCCCCGTCCTGCTTCTGGAAGAACAGGATTTTATCTCCGGATTTTAAGCCCAGCAGCCGCCGGATTTCTACCGGTACAGTGATCTGACCGTTTGCAGAAATTTTCGCTAAATTCATAAAAGTCACCCTTTCTATTCTTGAGAACTAAAGAAAACTTGAAATTACTTATAGTATATCCTATCCGAGAGCAAAAGTAAACTTGCTGGAATCAAAAAATGGATGCCGCTTTATGAATAGAATAATTTTTGAGATAAACGAGCCAAGCAGCCACGTTTTTTTGCGGAGAATTTGAATCATTGAAATTCTTTTATTGCGGAGTGACGGGAAGAATATTATAATAGATTTATGATTATAGGGTTTACGGAACAGGTTGAGACTTTACACAAAGGAGACCACATATGGACATTATCAATTTCCAAGGCGCCAACTGCCAGCACTGCTACAAATGCCTGCGCTTCTGCGAGGTGAAGGCCATCCGCATGGACCACGGCCAGGCACGGATCATGGGGGAGCACTGCGTCCTCTGCGGCAAATGTCTGGAGGTCTGTCCCCAGAACGCCAAGACCTTCGCCAGCGATCTGGACAAGGTCAAAAAGATGCTGGCCGATCACGAGAAGATCATCATTTCCCTGGCTCCGGCTTACCGGGGGATACTGACGGAGGCAAAGCCCGAGCAGGTGGTGGGGGCACTGTTAAAGCTTGGCTTTTACCAGGTGCGGGAGACCGCCGAGGGGGCTTCCTACGTCACCGATGAATATGCCCGCCTGCTTGAAGAGGGGAAGATGGACAACCTCATCACCACCTGCTGTCCCAGCGCCAACGCTCTGGCGGAAAAATATTATCCCTCCATCATTCCCGACATGGCGCCGGTGGTATCTCCCATGATCGCCCATGGCCGCCTGTTAAAGGAAATGTTCGGCCCGGACATCAAGGTGGTGTTCCTGGGGCCCTGCATTGCCAAGAAGGACGAGGCCGAGCGGGACGAGCGCACCCGGGGCTGTATCGACGCCGTCATCAATTTTACCGAGCTGGAGGAGTGGATGCAGGAGGAGGGCATCCGCTTTGAGGACTGCGAGGGGGCGGCCTTTGCCAACCCTGACCCCAAGGTGAACCAGCTTTACCCGGTGGAAAACGGGACCATCCGCTCCGTGGTGGAGCGGGGGCTGAATCCGAAATATCAGAGGATCTGCGTCACCGGCATCAAGAACTGCCGGGAGGTATTTCACAGCATCAAGATGGGGCGGATCCACAACTGTCTGGTGGAGGTCATGATCTGCGAGGGCGGCTGCGTCAACGGCCCGGTGGTGGACAAGAACCGGGGCTTCCGCTTCAAGGCCACCCTGGATATTGAGTCCAGCGCGCCCCACGAGGCGCCGGACCTTCCCAAGCTGCCGCCGAAGGTGTCTCTGGAGAAGCATTTTACTCCCCACGTACATAAGGAAAAAATGCCCAGCGAGGAGGAGATTCAGGCGATCTTAAAATCCATCGGCCATTACAAGGTCAGCACCCAGTTCAACTGCGGGGCCTGCGGGTATTACACCTGCCGGGACAAGGCTATCGCCATTTACCAGGGCAAGGCGGAGCCCCAGATGTGCCTGATCAATTCCTACGAGAAGGCCAAATCCCTGTCCAACCAGGTGATGGAGAACGCGCCCAACATCATTTTCATTGTCGATAAGGACATGAAGATCATCGAGTTCAACCCCAAGGCGGAGGAGTATTTTAAGATGACCCGGGCCCAGGCTCTGGAGCGCTATCTCTTTGAGGTGATGGACATTGCGGATTTTGACGAGGTCTTCCTGACGCTGCAGCCCATCCTGCGCAAGAAGGTGAAGATGAAGGAGCTTGGGATCACCGCCTTAGAGACCATCGTCCCGGTGGAGAATCAGGACCATCTTCTCTGTATCATCCAGGATATTACCGAGGAGGAGGAGCAGATGGCGCGGATCTACGATAAGCGCTTAGAGACCGTGAAAATGGCCCAGGAGGTTGTGGACAGGCAGATGCGCACGGCCCAGGAGATCGCGGGGCTTCTGGGGGAGACCACGGCGGAGACCAAGGCCATCCTCACCCGGGTGCGGGATATGATGCTGAATGATGAAGCAGTGGAGCTGACCGGAGGATGCGTGCGGCCCAGGCTGTCTGGTATATCCGCAAGCAACCTCAGCCCACGGAGATAAAAGAGGAATTTCAGCAGCTGGAGCATCCGCTGGAAGTATTGGAAATGCTGTAGGAGAAAGGAAGTGACGTCATGGGATTTCATGTGGACCTTGCTTATAAAAGTTTAAATAAATATGAGGAGGAACTGTGCGGCGACAAGGTGGAGGTGCTGTATACGGAAAATTCCGCCATTCTGATTCTGGCCGACGGCATGGGCAGTGGAATCCGGGCCAATATCCTGGCTACCCTGACCTCCAAGATTCTGGGAACCCTCTTTGCCAAGGGGATTGAGTTGGAGGAGGCCGTGGAGACCATTGCCAATACGCTGCCCGTCTCCTCCGTCAACGGCGTGGCCTATTCCACCTTCAGCATTTTGCAGATTTTTGACAACGGAAGCGGTTACCTGGTGGAGTTTGACAATCCGGCCTGCATTTTTCTGCGGAATAAAAAGCTGGCGGAACTGCCCTTTCAGGAGCGGGTCATTTCGGGGAAAACCATCCGGGAGAGCCGGTTTACGGTGCTAAAAGGTGACGCGTACATTCTCATGAGCGACGGCACCATTTACTGCGGGGTGGGGGACATTATGAATTACGGCTGGGACAGGGCGTCCATGGCCCAGTATGCGGAAAAATGCGTGGCCACCACCAAGTCCGCCGCTCGGATGGCGGGGCTTCTCATCGATGCCTGCAACGATTTATACGGACAGATTCCCAGCGATGACACCACCATCGCCGTGGCGAGGATCAAGGAGGAGCGGGTAGTGAGCATTATGACAGGTCCCCCCGGGGACCCGGCCATGGACGCGAAGTTTGTGGAGGATTTCGTGGGCATGCCGGGAAAGAAGATTATCTCCGGCGGCGTCACCGGAAAATTGGCCGCCCGGGAACTTGGACGGGAGCTTATCCCGGACAACAGCGGCCTGGACTCGGAGATTCCCCCCACCTCCAAGATCAGCGGCATCGATCTGGTGACGGAGGGCGTTGTCACCTTAAACCATGTGGTGCAAATGCTTCGGGAATACACCTCCGAGGAGGTCAGCGTGGAATTTTTTGAGGAGCTTGACAAGGACAACGGGGCCAGCCGTATGGCAAGGATCCTCATCGAGGACTGCACCACGGTGTATCTCTTTGTGGGCTGCGCCGTCAACGAGGCTTACAAGGACAGCCATATGCCCTTCGACGTCACGGCCAGAAAGAGCCTGGTGGAGCAGCTAAGGGCAGTGTTGGAGAAGATGCAGCTGCGGGTGGTGGTGAAGTATTACTAATTTGCTTTGCCGGTAGGCGCGAAATGAATGAAAGCGCTTCAAACGAAATAAGAAGGAGAATTATATGAAGGAAAGATCTTGCTATTTCTATTGGCAATTTTTTGTTTGTTACTGTCTGGCTGCGCTGGCAATACGCAGACTGAAGTGGAACGGCCGGAGGAGATGCCTGAGATGTGCCGGATAGGGAGTATGGAATTTGCTCTGCCTACTAACTGTACTTATTATGAAGAAGCTAAGATGGCTTTCTGTTGTTTTGGCTGCTGTGCTCATGGTATCTATTGTTCCGAATACCTCAAACGTTTCTGCAGCAGGCAATGGGGAACTGACACAGTATTGCTTCAAGTATATTGGGAATCCCAATATGACAAACCTGCTGAAGGAAAACAAACCTTATAACGACTATGTTGTTTGTAATTATGCATACGACCTTGGAAATGGATGGTATTTTGCGTTTAATATGGGATGGCTTCTTTCCAGTCCGGAATTAAAAGGCGACTCCATTGTAGATCTAATCCGTCAGGCAGTGGAAACAAAAACGGTGCCGGATGAACTTTTAGAAGCAAGGGGTGCCTATGGAAACGGTTCAAAGGCTCACCCGGGAATGTATGACCTACAGCAGTTTCCACCTGTATTTTGGTATCGCGGTATTCAGGTGGAACCGCAGGAACTGGATACCATTGCATCCGGGTTGGACAATATACAGTATCCGCAGGATGAAAATATAGAGATCTATACGGCAGAGATGCAACGTGTAGAACAAGTTTACGGCAAGCTATGGGAGATTGGCCAGTCGGTAAGCGACGGCCCTGGCGGCCCAGGAGAGCACTGCATTGCTTACAGCAACAAAGAGGATCTGCGGACAGTAAACGGGAGCTTAAATCCCACCTATTCTTATGATGAATATGTGGAAGCCTTCGGGGAAGAGCCGCCCCTGCCGCCCGGTTGGGAATATGAAAAAGAAGATAAAAAGGAACTGGCGGCTCTGCTTAAGAACATCGGAGTAAATTATTATCCCTATTTCCCTTCCTTTACGGAGGACAGCTGGAAGCCTTTGGAGACAGCCTTTTATGCCGGTATAGATGTGTATAATAATGCCAATGCCACAGGAGAGGATATTGCCGAAGCTGTTTATAATATCAAATATTACCGGACGTTATTGCAGTTAAAGCCGGGAGAAAAGAGCCTGGAGCAGCAGCGGCGGGAAAAGGCTGTAAAGGACTTTTGGGATATGATGACCAAGGCCATTGACAATTTCCGCAAGGTAAAAGACGCGGCGGAGTATGTGCCGGACGACCGGGTAGGGGATTGGGTGGATAAGGTAAATACGGTGACCGATAAGGTTGATAATGCGGAAACGGCGGTAAAAGGGGGATATGATGCTTACGAATGGTTTAAGGCGGTGTTCGGGGCGTCGAAAACCCAGACAAACGGTCACGCGAACGAAGGACTCTATGAGATTATCCGAAAAACAGGGGAAATCATTATGACTCCCTATGGAAAGGATGCCCAGGATTTCGTCGGAAATGGCGGCGTTACAGTGGGGAAAGGGATCAGCGGGAAGGCTCATACAAGCAAAGTGGCTACTGAGACTTATACGGACGCAGGCAAGTTTGATGAGGCGATTCAGAGTATGGTACCCCCGGCTCTGCGGCAAAACAGTGGGAAATAAAGAAAATCCGGAGTCCTCTGTAAACAGGGTGAACTCCGGATTTTGTTATAAATTAAGAAGCTAAATGTATGCCTTGTTCGTTCCGTCCTTATCTTTCAATGTAAATTCCGGAGCTTTATCACCGATTTTGAGCATAACCTCCTCCTACTCTGTAATCATTTGGATTCCCTTTTCCAGCGTTTCAAAATCCAGCATCCCACTGCTATAGGTCACCAGGTTACCGTCTTTGTCGATAAAGAAGGTAGAGGGGAATCCGGTCACATAATACGTGTTGACTGCATCCAGTTCCGTATCATAGAAAACATCAAACTGGAATCCTTCCTGGGCGATATATTCCTTTGCGGACTCCATTGTTTCCCGGACGCCGTCAGTGGCGTTTACCATGAGAAACTGCACATCCGGATATTTCTCGTATGCCTTGTGGAAATCCGGCATTTCGACTTTGCAATAATAGCACCAGGTTGCCCAGAAGTTGAGTACAACAGGTTTTCCTTTGTAATCGGAAAGATGAACTTCGTTTCCATCGGCATCGAACACGGTAAAATCCGGCGCTGCTAATTCATTTTCTCCGGCAGGTTGTTCCTGTGTCTGTGAATTCTGCATCAGATTATCACCGCTGTAATTTTTACTTAACACAGAATACAAAACAGCTGCCGCAGCGATCACAATAACAAGGCCGGCTGCAAGGATGATCCATTTTATTTTGCTTTTCATTTCTTTCCCTCCTACGACAACAATGCCAGAAATTTACCGAATAATCCCGTTGCCATGAGTATACCGATGATAACAAGGAAAATACCACTGACGCGATTGATAATCCGGTAGTGTTTTTTGATAAAAGAAAACGCCCTTTTTAACTTGTCGATGAGTATCGCGCTGACAAAAAAGGGGATTCCCAATCCCAAGGAATACAGGAGCAGCATGAAAACCCCCTCCAGCACATTTCCCTGGCTGGTAGCCAGCATTAAAGCTGATCCCAGAAAAGCGCCTACGCAAGGCGTCCATCCTATGGAGAAGACAACCCCGAATAGAACGGAAGAGAAGAACCCCAGGTTATCGGTTTTGCCCATCTTAGAGCCTTTAAAAAGATTGAGCTTAAAGACCCCGAGAAAATTAAGGCCGAAGAAGATAACAATTAGGGCCGTGATGATATTCACGGCCATTTGGTGTTCATTCAAAAGCCTGCCGAAACTGCCGGCTAAGGCGCCAAGGAGGACAAATACAACCGTAAATCCCAGGATAAAGCCTAAGGCATTTTTGATGACCCGTTTGTTGTTCCTCTCACTTCCGCCGGCAAAGTATGAAATATAAATCGGGAGCATTGGCAAAAGGCAAGGGGAGACAAAGGTAATAATCCCTTCCAAAAATGAAATCAGATATTGCATGATACAGTTTCTCCTTTGTTTTGTAAGGTATATTCTTGACTTTTTCAGTGTAGCATGCATCGCCGGGGATTACCGTGATTTAGTCACAAAGCAAAAGCTCCTGCCGTGTTTGCGGAAATTCAGTGATAAAATGTACTTGACAAATATATTTGTTGTGGGATACACTTTTTACAGGCAGAAATTGTGATACTTTCTTATATCGATATAATCAAAATAATCAAAATAATCAAAAAAATTTTAAATATGGCTTGCTGACGGAGGGCATATTTATAGTTAAGATTGTGATTTTTCATCAAAATGTCCCCGGCGGAAGAGGTGTCAGGTTATATGAGGTATAAGGCTATAGAAGCAGTATCGTATCTGGAAAATTATTGTACGGGAAGACGAGGTGAAGCTGTGTGGATGATCTGAGACATGCCAATATTGTGTTGGACTTTTTTTGCATTATTTTATCTATACAGCCAATCGTTTACCTGGTCAGCAATCACCGGTACCGTCAAAGGCTGAACCAATTCTTTTTGGGTGTATGTATTTCGAATATCTTCATGATCCTGGGCGATCTTCCGGATTGGATTTTACCCACCGCTGCGGAAGCATCGGAGAAGCTGGTTTTATCGGCCGCTACAGCGCTTTACTATGCAGCTTCTGCTTTTGTTCTATATTTTTTTATACGGTATGTCATGGAATACCTGCAGGTGACAGGCCGGGCGAAAAAAATCTGTCAGCTTTATGCCTTGATTTTATGCAGTGTCCAGATTGTCTTTGCGGTGATCAGCCCCTTTACCGGTTCCATCTTTTATATAACGGATGCCGGATACCAGCGGGGACCTTTGTTCCTGGTTTCACAGCTTATACCGCTGCTTTGCTATCTGCTCTTCCTGGCGTTAGTCATCATTAACCGGAAAAAACTGCGCATGCGTGAAGTCGTGTTTTTCCTTTTATATATTATTATCCCGCTGGGCTGCGGCGCGGCGCAGATGGTCATGCGGGGGATTGCGATTGTCAATGCGGGGGTCACCGTCGCTACTTTGATTACACTCATGAACGTACAATTTGAGCATGAGGTAACAATGATGGAACAGGAAAAAGAGTTGTCTGAGCGGAGGATCGATATCATGCTTAGCCAGATTCAGCCGCATTTCTTGTACAATTCTCTAGGTGTGATCTATCATTTATGCGAGAGTGATCCGGAGACGGCAAGGAAGGCGATAAAGAGGTTCTCGGAATTTTTGCGCGGAAATATGGAAAGTCTGAAAAACCGTGAGCCAATTGCTTTCGCAACGGAATTAAATTATGTGACAAACTACTTATATCTGGAACAACAGCGGTTTGGAGATAAGCTTCAGGTCATTTACCAAATTAAGACCGAAGATTTTTTGATACCTCCCCTTACGCTCCAGCCCTTGGTGGAAAATGCGGTGCAGCACGGCATACTTAACAGGAGGAGTGGAGGTACGGTTATTATCCGAACCGAAGAAACGGATGAGTACGCTGTGGTGACGATCGCGGATAACGGGATTGGAATAGAAAAAGCGAAAGAACGTGCCTCACTGGGTGAGCATACCCATATTGGAATTGATAATGTCCGCAGCCGTTTGGAAGAAATGGTGGATGGCAGCCTGGAGATAGCAAGCAGCGGCCAGGGGACAATCGCTACGATCCGCATCCCCTGGGCATGAGGTGTTGATATATGAACTTTTTGGTGACGGATGATGAATTTTTTCAACTTAAAGAATTGGTATCTGTTCTGAAGCGAATTTGCCCGGATGCTGCAATTTTTCCCCATACATGGCCGGATGACGCACTGGAAACGGCAAAATCGCACCCGGTGGATGTGGCTTTTCTGGATATTCAGACGGGAGGCATGAACGGATTAGAGCTAGCGGTACAGCTAAAGAAGATCAAGCCGGATACGCACATCATTTTTGTTACCGGATACTCTCAATACGCAGTAGACGCATTTGCTATGCATGCTACCGGATACCTGTTAAAACCGGTTACAGAGGAGGCGGTCAATCGGGAACTCACGTTTATCTATAAGGACCGCCCCACAGACAGACGTATTGAGATAAGAACTTTTGGCGGATTTGACGTTTATGTAGACGGCCAACTGATTCGGTTTGGACGCGCCAAATCAAAGGAACTATTGGCATATCTTGTAGACCGCCGGGGGTTATCCGTTACAACCGGAGAAGCCTATGCGGTTTTATTTGAAGACGCAAAAGATACCCTTTCCGGAAAGTCGTATTTCCGCACGATCGCGCATGAAATGATCGGTACGCTGAAAAAAGTGAATGCGGACGAGATCTTATTAAAAAGCCGCAATAGCTATGCAGTCATTCCGGAAAAATTCGACTGCGATTACTATCGGTTTTTACAGGGGGATCCCGTAGCGATCAACGCATTCCAAAATGATTATATGGTGTCTTACAGCTGGGCAGAAATTCGCAATGCCGAGCTTGGAATCCATGGGGGTTAGACAGTAAAAAGGGCACAAAAAACCGGCGTCTGTAGAGACGCTGTTTTTTTGTGCAAAATGACAAGTGGATTTGTTGCGCTTTTGTTGCGCACCAGATGTTATACTGAATCCAGAAAGTAAGGGAAGTGGGGAGGATGTTATGACAATTCTGCTGGTTGATAGCGACAAAGAAGCGCTGGAACGGGAAACAAAACGTTTGACTGAGCAGCAGTCTGCTATTACGGTATCCCTGTACAGCAGTGCGGATGACGCGATCAAATTTGCCATGTACCATGATGTGGATGTGGTATTTACCAGGGAGGTTTTGGCAGAGATGACCGGACAGGAGCTGGTTGAAAGAATTCATAGCTTCAATCCGGGAACAGAATGCTATATCCTTCGGAAAAATGAGCAAGTCCCCTTTGGCCGGGTTTTGAAGATACCCAAAAGCCCTTCTCTCACTGGCCGCATATGCGATAATGCCACGGTGGGAAAGGGAGAAACAGAAGAAAGAATACATACGGTCAGAATAGAAAACAGGCAGCCGGCAGAGCCTGGCTGTTCCCTTCAGGCAGAGCAAGAGGAAGGCGGTGTATCAATGACAGAGCGAGAACTGCGCAGCTTAGGCAGAAAAGAGCTTTTGGAAATCATGATCGAGCAGGGAAAAGAGATGGAGACCTGTAAAGCGCAATACGAAAAGGATTTGGAGTTTTTGAAGTCCGAGCATGAGAAAGACCGGGAGTTTCTGAAAGCTGAATATGAAAAAGAAATCGCCACATTGAAAGAAGAACTGGAACAGGCCCGGGAGACGCTGCGGTCCAGAGAGATCGCAATCGACGAGGCGGGATCCATTGCAGTGGCTGCGCTCCAGATCAATGGGGTCTTTGAAGCGGCACAGGCAGCAAGCCAACAGTATATCGACAATATCCGCAGCCTCAGCGAACGACAGGCAGCTATCTGCGCCCGCCGCAACGCGGAGAACCAGGCTGAGGTGGAGCGCCGGCTCAGAGAAGCAGAGGCAAAATGTGTGGAAATGGAGTCTGCCTGCAAAAAGAAGTGTGAAACCATGGAAGCGGAGGCAAGACAGAAATCGGAAGGCTACTGGATAGAAGTTTCCCGCCGCTTGCAGTCATTCTATGAAAATCACGAGGAGCTGAAAAAACTGCTGAATTTCAGTATCCCCAATAGACCGGTATAAGCGGGGACATCGGTATGAAACGAAAACCAATTTCCTCTATGCCTACTCTGGAGCAGCTGCAAGCGGAACTGGAGCGGGAAAGAAACCGGGGAAGGAATAGAAAGGGCACTGATAAGAAACAAAGGAAAACGCACCAGGAGAAAAAGCCATCTTCCTCGACACCACAGATAGAACAGCTGGAAGAAGAGCTGAAACGCGACACATACAAAAAGCAGTACAGGCACTTACTGCGGAGTACCATCGCGGCGCTGGTGGTGATTGCGGCTGTGGTTGTGCTCATTTCCAATTTTTTACTTCCTGTGCTGCGAATTTACGGTACTTCCATGACGCCGGCCCTGGTGGATGGGAATGTAGTGGTATCGGTAAGGAATGGGAATTATGAACGCGGTGATATCATTGCGTTTTACTACAACAATAAAATCCTGGTGAAACGTGTCATTGGATTGCCCGGGGAATGGATCGATATCGATGAAGCAGGCAATGTATACATTAATGAGGAACCTCTCAGTGAACCCTACTTGGAGGAAACCGCGCTTGGGGAATGCGATATCGAACTGCCCTATCAGGTTCCGGAAGGCAGATATTTCGTCATGGGGGACCATCGGAGCGTTTCCAGTGACTCGCGCAACAGCCAGGTAGGATGTGTTTCGGAGGAGCAGATCGTTGGAAAACTGGTCTTCCGGATCTGGCCGTTAAATGAATTAGGGATGATCGGATAATATTTGGAAAGGAGGTTTTCCATGAAAGCAATGGGCTGGAAAGATAAGATTCAGGAATATATACGGGAACATAAGCAGCGGAAGCGCTGGTATAAACTAACGGCTATCCTGGCAGCGGCAGCGGTTGTGGTGACAGGCGCTGCGATGATTTTGCCAGCCATCACCATGGAAAACGATCCTCAGATGCCGGAGCGTCAGATGGATGTCCATACGACAGGATCCAGTGAACCCACTGAAGAACCGGCGGTTCAGAACCAATCCGGATCCAGCTGGGCGATTGTATCCAAACCGGGCTATGTTCCTCCCGGGGAGAATGCTGTGCAATCGGATTCCGGCGTCATGGCTTTCGCGGCGCTTCAGACGGAAGCAAAGGGTTATGATTTCGCAGAGAATATTACCGGTGTTACGGTGGAGCGGCAGCAGGGAGGTCAATGGACCCAGAGCGACACATTTACGGATGGCGACACTATCCGAATTACCATTCGCTATGCCATCCCCCAGGGTATGATCAATGAAACACAGCGAAGTATGTACTACCAGCTTCCTGCCGGCATTGCTTTGGAGCAAAACGAGACGGGTAACGTATATCTGGAAAGCGGGCAGAGGGCCGGTACCTATACCATTTCTACAGATGGATTGATCAGTATCACCTTTGATGCGGCTTTTGCCAATGGCGATGCATTTTCCGGAAATCTCCACTTCCAGGGTTCTGTTGCGCTGGCAGATCTGGGTGAGGGAGAAGAGATTCAGTTCGGCGGCGACGGCGGCACCATTACCGTAGTGCCCGAAGAGAAGAAATACAGTCTCAATATTGGAAAGATGGGTGTCTATGTCAGAAATGAAGACGAAGCCAGGGCCTATGAAGAACTGCAAATGGGGATTAAAATCCAGCCGGGGCATTTGCTCTATACCCTTGAAGTATGGGCGAATCAGCAGTCCGATGGAAGCGACGGACAGATTACGGTTACCGACCACTTTACCCATTGGCCCGGTGACGGCGTGATTACTTACGATGAGAATAACATAAAAGTTTTCAGGAGGACCCCCACAGTGGAGGGCGGTTATTCTACTGTGGAAGTCACAGAGTATACCCTGGAATATACCCATGAACAGGCAGGCACAAATGATCCGCAGACCAGCAGCTTTACCATTTCCGGCCTTCCGGCGCTGGGAGCCAACGAAGTTTATATCATCAACTATAGCGCCCTTCCGCATTTAGATACGGTCCATTCCGGTAATGGCTACATAGCGGCGCCGAATACGGCCACCGCCCAAGATGACTCTCAGACGGTCTCCGCCGACGCCACCGTGGTGATCAGCAGGCGCATGGTGCAGAAGGAAGTCAGTACCAATGAGGGCACCGGAAATGTGAACTGGACGGTTACTCTGAATGAGGACGGCCGGGATCTGAGCGGCCTGGAGTTTCGCGACGAGATGACCTATACGTTGAACGGTGCTACGGTAGCGTATGATCTGGAGAACATGGAAAATCTCCGGGTGACTGCCTACTCTGTCAATGCTGCCGGGCAGCAAACATTGCAGGGGGATGTGACGGATGCTTTTGAGGGACTGATCGCATTTGAAAATGGCGTTATGGCGGTTCACTTCCCGGCAGAAGGGGCATGGCCGGAGGGCCTTTCCTCCAACTGGATCTATGAAATCGTCTATGAGACGCCGTTCCCGGAAGGAGCGGAAATCGGAGATCCCATTGCCTTTGCCAATACTGCGCGGTTAGGTGAGTATTCTGTAACTGCCAATTGGAACGGCACAGTTCCGGATACGGGATATGGCCTGGTGAAGGAAAATGTCAATACCAATCTGAATACCGAGACAGAGGTAGGGACGATAGATTGGCGGTCCACGATCAGCTATCCGTCAGCCAGCTTTGCGCTGGAGAACCTGCGGTATATGGATTGGATTCCGGATGCCTATTATAATAACGGCGGGCAGTTTGTAGCCGGAAGTCATTATACGACGCTCGAAACACTGCGCAATACGCTGCACATTGAAAATGCGCTCGGAGAGGCGCTGAACTGGGGAGAAGATTTTACCGTCAGCGTTGTCTATGGGAAGGATATGCCGGATTATGGTACGTTCAGTGAAGCGTGGGACGATGCGGATACTATTTTCGCTCTGAACCTCACGGATGTTACAGACGGTGCGGCATCCGATGAACCCATTGCACTGTTCTGCATCACCTTTACGGAAGCTTCCGGGGAGAAGCTGGGGGCCGGCCAGCGCCTTTATATCAGCTATCGGACGCTGGTGGACCGACAGAATGCAGCCAGTGGGGAACAGGTAACGATACGCAATGTAGGGCATATACCGGGACATACGGAAGCCCCGTACCTGAATACCGCTTTCCATCAGCAGCTTACAAAGCAGGTGAGCAACACTGGTATGCCTCCCAGCGGCGACGATTTCGATTTGAATTCCGACGTCTATGTGGATGGCCCTGTAAACCTTGATTTAGGGGATACCGGCGGCAAGCTCTACTATCGCATCCTCTTCTACAACTACGGGGATACCATTAAATTTCATGACGACCTTTTACAGGAATTTGATGGAAAGATTGCATTTCATACAACCCTTTACGTTTATAACGCAGCGACCGGGATACCGTATACGGTAAAAACCTGGAACTATCTTGACAGCACAGGAAAACATTGGGGCAATTACACCTTAAAAAATTTGGGCCAGTTTAGGGATTGCATCATCGGCTTATATTACTCTATCGATGTGAGCGGCGACGAGGATCTGGCCGGTCTGGGCGAAGGAGAAACCTACACTTATACCAATACCGTGAAATGGACGGGTGTTGATACGGATTCCACTACGGCCCAGGTTACCAACAGCGAGCAAACGCTGCAAAAAGAGAGCACTCTGCAAATCCTGGAAACAGGGGAAAACCTGGTTTACTACTATGTGACGGTGAATCCGGGGAGCCGGGATCTGCACCCGGCGGAAGACGTGCTGGAGTTGCGGGATACCCTGACCCTTCCCACCGGAGCCACGGCCACTTTGAGGCCGGAGACCATTGGGCTGTATCACTATGATGCCCAAAATGAAGAAGGGCATTACTTAGGAGCAGAAGTGACGGCAGAGGAATTTGACCGCTTTCGGGTGGAGCAAACAGAGGGAGCCGCCAACTCCTATACCTTCACTGTGCCGGATGAGATGGCCTGCGTCGTGGTATACGCTTACGAGATTAACCAGGGAACCAGCGCTCTGGAAGAACTTCAGATAAACAACACAGCCTCTTTGCTGGGCCGGGCGGTAATCTCCGCCGGGGATAACATTACCATCCAGGCCCAGGAATCCGGGGCACAGGTCAACAGGGCCACCCTGACCATTTACAAAATTGGTGGAAACGACATTTCCAATCTGCTGCAAGGCGTGCTCTTCGATCTGTTCCGGTATGAGCGGCAGGACGACGGAACATATAGCTGGGTACGTACCGATCTGACGGCAAAGGGGCCGGAAGCCGAAGACGGCGGCCGCCATTTTATTACCGGCGGCGACGGATTAGAGGGCGCCATCATTCTGAACTTCCTGGATGAAGTAGAAGAGGGCAATACCTCCTACTATAACACTCTCTATCGTCTGACGGAATTCCAAAGCGTTGACGGTTACGAGAAAGATTCTTCTCCCCGCTATTATGTGTGGGGCGAGTACAACAAAACGGAAGAGCAGACTGCCGTAGAGATGGCCGATGCCCTGGCGGAAGCCGATGTGGACTGGGATCAGGTTACTTTTATCCCCTTTGGCCAAAGCATGACGGAGACCATCAATAATGAACCTACGACTACTTCGATAACAGCCACCAAGCAATGGCTGGACATGAACGGCGAAGAATCCCCTGCGGAGGACCTGCCTGAAAGCATCAACCTCACCCTCTACCAGCACATGGGAGAGACCAGGACGGTGTATGGCGAAGCAGTGACTGTTCAGCCGGATAAAAACGGCGACTGGGAATACATTTGGGAGAATCTGCCACGGAAAGATGACAATGGAAATTACTACACCTATTCTGTGGAAGAGACCGCCATTGGCGACGGTACGGATATGGATGATTATGACGTTTCCTATCGCTATCCCAACGATGGCAATGGGAACACGGGAATCGAACAGGGTGAGATCAGGATCGTCAACACGAAGATCGTCCGTTTTGTCCTGCCGGAAACCGGCGGGACCGGAACAATTTTCTTTGTAATCGCAGGGCTGCTCCTTGTGGGAGCGTCCGGCGTTGGATACATATATAGTAAGCGAAAAAACCAGAGAGGAGGACATACTTGCTGAGCAACGAAACAATGCGGTAACTTAATTTTACTATTTAAGAAGATATTTAAAAACTGAAAGGAGAAACAAACGATGAAAAAAATCAAAAAATTATCAGCAATCCTGCTGTCACTGACGATGGTGATGTTGTTTACCATTTCGGCCTTTGCTGCCGGCAATTATTCCATCACCATTGCGAACACCAAAGAAGGACACACCTATGAAGCATACCAGATCTTCGCCGGCGATGTATCCAGCGATGATCTGCAGGCAGGCAACGAGGAAGGTCCCATTCTTTCTAACATTGCATGGGGCAATGGCGTAAACGGTCCTGCACTTCTTGCAGCGTTGCAAGCTGCAGATGCCGACAAGTACGGCGCCTGCACAACGGCCGCCGACGTAGCCGAAGCCCTTGGGATTGAGGGAGCCAACGCCGCTGACGCCGCCGCGTTTGCTGAGATAGCAGCCGCAGGGCATTTAACGAATGTAGAGGGAACCGCTACTGCGCCCGTAGAGGGGAATTATGTCATAGGCAACCTCGCCGCCGGCTACTATCTGGTGAAGGATCAGGACGGCTCCTTAGAGGGTGACGCCGATGCCGCGACAGAGTACATTGTCCAGGTGCTGGGCAACGTGACCATGGAGCCTAAGGACAGCGACATCCCCACCGTGGAGAAGAAGGTTTCGGACGAAGAATATACGCAATATGAAGGAGCGCAGGAACCTGGCTATCAGCCTCCCTATGGTTACGGATACAACGATGTGGCTGACTGGGACATTGGCGATTCCGTGCCCTTCAAGCTCATCGGCTCCATCCCGGATATGTCCGCCTATGACACCTACGAGTACATCTTCACCGATACCCTGTCCAACGGCCTGACCCTGCAGGCAGATACCATCAAGGTGTATA
>CALWDR010000120.1 GCA_944376745.1 uncultured Lachnospiraceae bacterium | reverse complement strand
GCCCTTCCCTCCAGCGGATGGATACAGGGCATATCTCCATGGATAAAATCATAGGTGATCAGCAGTTTTTTCTCGGGATCTATGATCCAGTATTCTTTTACCCCCGCATCCGTATACTTCTGCAATTTCTTCGTGTAATCCAGTTTCCGTGTGGACCTGGATACCACCTCCAGAATAAAATCCGGCGCTCCCAGGATACCCCAGCGTTTTATTTTGCTCTTATCACACAGAAGGATAAAATCCGGCTGAACCATAGTCTTATCGTCGCTGTCCAGACGAACGTCAATGGGCGCTGCCAGCGGGATACATGTCCCGCCCTTTTCCCGCAGATACCCTTTGATCTGGAACAGGATCTCTCCTGTGATTCTCTGGTGTACAAATCCAGGCGCTTCCATTTCATAAATTGTACCGTCTATCAATTCCACCCTCTGCTCCCTGGACAGGGCATAATAATCCTCCAGGGTGTATTCCCCCTGCTTCTTTCCTTTCCCGGTACCATATGGCAAGGGTGCCTCCTGTACACGATCTGTTTCCGCAGCGTTCAAACCGCCAAGCTCTGACAACTGTGCCATCGTATCACTGTATTTCTGTTTCCTTCGCTCCATTTCCTCCAGCGTCATGAGTATCCCCCCTTCGCTGTTTTACTGCGATTATAACACCGCAGCAGCGCATATGCAATCAAAATTATATCTGTACAGGTCAAGGATCACGTCCTCGAACGCACTTACCGCTCACAGCGTCCCCCCGTCATTTCCCATACCGGAACGCCGTCGGAGAAACGGACTCGTACTTCTTAAATACCCGGGCAAACTGGGAGGCACTGTTGTAGCCCACCTGCGCCCCGATCTGCTCCACCGAAAGGTCTGTCTCCAAAAGCAGCCGCTTCGCCTCCTTCAAGCGCTCCCTGTGGAGGCATTCCAGATAGGATTGCCCGATATTCTTCTTAAACACGGTGCAGACGTAGTTGGGGTGAAGTCCCACATGGTCCGCCAGATCGTCCAGGGACACGTCCTCCGGGTAATGCTCCCGGATATAGCTTATCAACTTTCGGGCCAGAGCCTCATTGCCGCTGTACTCCTGCTCTTTCCCCATGGCCTTCTTCACGGCCCGCAGCCGTCCTAAGATGGCCGGCAGCAGCTCCCGGTACTCCCGGATGGGACAGGGGGCGGCGATCTCGGCGGGTGTCCTGGAAATGCCATTATTTTCCAGATACAGAAGGATGTTGTGAAAAAAGCTTCGATAGATCATCTCCGGCGTATTGACGGAACCGGAAGCGGCCCGCACGCTGATCAGGTATTTCTCCAGGAGCTGCCCGGCGGCGGCCTCGTCATTTTCCAGGAAAATGCGCACGCAGTCCTGGTAGGTAAACAGCGACATCTCCGCCATCTCGCTGTCCGCCCCGAAATGCCGGGTGTAGAAAACCCGCTGTACGGCGTTGACGTAAAGGCTGTGCAGCGCCTTGTAGGAGGAGGCGCTGATGCTGACGCCCAGATAGAAGGTTCCGCAGTGGGCAGCTTCCGCAAACTCCTGCCCCAGGCTCACCGGCTTTACCAGGAACCGGGCGTGATTGCAGACCGCCGCCAACTGGCTCCGCTCCCGCAGAAGGAAGCACCTGCTGTTGTCGTAATACCGGTCAAGGATCTGCCCAAGCAGCTTCGGATAGGAGTCCTCCAGCCGGGACATGGCCAGCACGATCACCGTAAAATAGCCGTAGGGAAAAAGCTGTCCGATCACCTCCGGAGGACTGGTCAGCTCCTGAGGCGCCAGATCATAGAGCATCATGTTGCGCAGCTCCAGCAAAGCGGAACGAAGACTGGCCTGCTCACTCTCCTTTTTCTTCCGGTAGATTCCCTCTATGGCCGCCTTCAGCAGTTCCGGGTCCACGGGCTTTAAGATAAAATCCGTAACCTGAAACCGGATTGCCTGCTGGGCGTAGGCAAAATCCGCGTGGCTGGTCAGGATTGCGATATTCATGGAAGGGGACTTCTCCCGCACCCGGCGGATCAGCTCAAACCCATCCATCACCGGCATCCGGATATCCGTCAGGATCAGGTCCGGGCGAAAATATTCCAAAAGCTCCAACGCCTGGGGCGCGTTGGAGGCCGTGACAATATCCGTGGGAAACGCAAGCTTCAGCTCCTCCTCGATCATCATGCGGATGCCGTTTAAAATGATCCGCTCATCATCCACGATCAGTATCCGAAACATGTTCTCTCTCCTCCCCTTCTTCTTTGCCGGCTTCCCCGGCAGGGTCATTTTCAATGGTGATCCTTGTGACGGTCCGGTTCTCCTCAAGAGCCAGCCGTATGGAGGCCCGCCCGTTAAAGAAGATGGCAAGCCGCTCCCCGATGTTGTACAGGGCCAGCCCGTTGCTTTTTCCCTGGAAGGACTCCCTTGGGATCTCTCCGGCCAACAGCGCGTTGACCTCCGTAAGGCGCTCAGGTTCGATCAGACTGCCTGTGTTGGCGACGGACAGGCACACGGCCTGCCCGGTCCTGCGGGCCTCCACCGTCAGCGCGCAGTGCAGAAGCGTCTGCGAAACGCCGTATACCACCGCATTTTCGAGGATGGGCTGAATGATAAAGGAGGGCAGCTCCAGTTCCAGCAGTCCCTCGTCGATCTGAAATTCATAATCGATCCTGTCGTCAAAGCGCAGCTTCTGGATCTTCAGATAATGGCTGGCGATCTGAAGCTCCTCCCTGAGGGTCACCGCCTTGGGGGAAATGGAGATGGAGTACCGGATCAGCGCCGCCAGGGAGAAGATCATGTCCGCGGACTCCCGGTCCTTATTTTGCAGGGCCGTCATGCGGATGGACTCTAGGGTGCCGTAAATAAAATGGGGATGGATCTGGGCCTGAAGCGCCTGATACCGTGCCTCCTTGCTGAGCAGCTCCATCTTCCGCACCGTGGAGATCAGAGAGCTTTTTTCCCGGATCAGCGCGTTGTAGGCATTGATCAGGGTATCCATCTCATCCTTTTTGCCGGTGGAAGCTCTCTTTGGCCGGAACGGGAGCAAATCTTCCGGATCTGCACCTCGAATAAAAGAGGAAAAGTCCAGGATTCGTTTGGAAAGCAATGCCACCTTAGAAAAAAACATGCTGAATAGGACCAGCAACAGCATAATAATAACAGAAATAAATAAACTGGGGACATTATTCGCTGACGCAATGATGCGATCCGACAAATGACCGGAACGCACTACTCTAAGCCCTAATTCAGGAATTTCTATACAATTTTTATATGTGTCTTCCCATATACTAAATTCATAGCCAGATTCCTGCTTTTCTATAGAAACAGGTTCCTTTTTCAATATTGCCGTGGTATAAATCGGCATACTCCCCTGATATAATGTCCAAACAGCCTGAGGATCATCCGAAAGACTGGATACGAGTTCAAAATACCCTTTAAAAAGCTCAGGAGACAGTTGTATCTCAATATATCCAATACATTTAAGGTAACTTGAAGTATAAATTTTCTGATAGCCATATAGAACAGGAAATCCTGTATCGGAAGGATCCACCCGCCATACGATCTCCTGTATACCGGCACTTTCCACGGCCGCTGCGGAAGCCTTTTCCAGGTGCATATCCTCTATTCCGGCAAAAGGAGGCGCATACAGGACAAGGGAACTGTCACTGTATATTTTCAGGCTGGTCAAATAAGGCGTCACCTGATACAACTCCTCGCAAAAGGACGCAATATCCCGAAAAGCGCCATAAGACATCCGGTTTTTATAAGAACTGTCATCAAGATAGTTTATAATCTCCGCATTTCCCTTTAATGCAATGAGCATATTAGAGACAGCGTCAAGAGAAGAATCCAGCATAGAGAGGGAATTCTCCAAATAAATCTGCTGGGTATCCAGAGTACTCTCCGCATAATACAGATTCAATACCTTCTCATATATCCACCAAAAGCAGAAAATGGGAACAATAATCATAAAAATAAAGTAAACAGCAAAACGATAAAGGAATGAAAATTTCGGAATCGTATATTTTTTCATTTAGCTCCTCCTTCTATCGTAATATTGATTATTATTTTACCAGAAAATATGAAGAATGTCCCGCTTCATGATGAAAATCCGGGAAAAACATAATTTTTGTTTTTCCCGGATTTTAAACCTGCTAAGCCCCTACACTTCCATGCTGCAATATTCTTTCATAACTCTTATTCTTTATTGGAAGAGCTGCTCCAGTAGCGATCATAGCGCGCCTGCATTACATCAATATATTCCTGAAGTCCCAATGACTCCAGTTCTTCCAGATATTGCGGCAAATCATCAAGAGACTTATTGCCAAGGACTAAATCCGCATGAAGCTCTAAGACATAAGAGGTTAATTGACCGCTTGTTTCCGATATCACTGCCCGTTCCTCCTCTGTTGGCGGCGCCAAACTTACGCCAGGGTATACCGGATCCGCCATTGGATACAATTCTCTGCTGAAATTATACACCCAAAGCTGTTTCTCCTGCATATAAGAGGATGCCGCCTCATTACAACGATCCGCCACTGACGGATACAGACTCATTCTTGGCAGCGCATACAATCCAAGGGACGTTTCGTAAAGGGAAACGCCGTTATTCCCATCTTCAGGCAATGTTACAATATTTCCATTTTCATCAAATTCATACGCCAGTCCCTCCACGCCGAACTGATTCAAAAGAGCATATTCTTCTGTGTAAACATAATTCATCAGTCTCACCACTGCCTCCGGGTTCTCACAGGAACTCGGGACGAAATATTGATTATACGCCACTGGGTATGGGAAATCGACCCTGATTGGAAATCCGTTTGTAAGATCTCCGTCCATGTCAAGCAATATAGGAACATACATTTCGTCCTCTTCCCTGTCGGGAATCAAATATTCATAATCCCATTCTGAATATCCAAATACCACTGACAAACGGTCATCACTGATCAGCTGCTCCTGCGAGGTATTCAAAATCGTAGAGTCGATCAGTCCATTTTCATACAGGCGCTGCATAAATTCTATGTAGGCTGGGAAGTTCTCATTATAGAAATTTGAGGTCACTTCCTCTCCTCCGTAAGAAGTTTCACAGATTAAACCGGGATTCAACCCAAAGGGCTGGGAGGTATAGTTAAACCAATCGATGGCCAGGTAAGCAATCTCGTCGGAAACCCCATTACCATTAGCGTCCTCATCATGCATCTTTTTCAATATATCAAATAACTCATCCGGGGTATAAACCTCCTGTACCTCTTCACCCACTGCTTCTACCCAATCCTTACGTATCGAAAGCGTATAAGGCGCTACCTTCTGATATTCTTCTCCTGTCTCCCTGTCAATGGTCGTTCCGTCCCCAGCAAGATATGAGAACCAATATACATTCCCATCAGCCGCCGTACTTCCCTCCCAGGTACCGGGGGCCATTTCCTCATAAAAAGCTTTGATGGAGCCATCTTCATCATACTGCTCCAGCAGTTCGTTGACCGGATATACCAGTCCGCTTTCCGCCCACGCCAGAACATCCTGCTCACCATTGCCGATCCAACAGTAAGCGATCAGATCAGGCATATTCTGACCGGATGCCATTCTTGTGGTAAATACATTCTCAACGGATTCATTGCTGATACATTCCAGTTCCAGGCGTATGCCGATTTCCTCAAGTTCTTCAATAAACACCTGGGAGACAGGATATTGCTCCCAGTCCTCCGTTTTGACAGTATCACTCATGTCATTTTTGCACAAGATTCTTACAGTAGTCAGTTCCTGTTCGTCTTCTCCGTCGTCTGCCACTCCCGGGTTGTCCGATTCTTCCTCCTTTCCTTCCCCATGCTCCTCTCCGCAGCCGGATAAAAGACCGGCTGCCATCGCCGTTGCTAACAAAAGTGCCAAAATTCTTTTCTTCATGTTTCTCCTCCTTCTTCTTTTTGTTTTATTTCAAAGTATCGCTTTCACACACCAAAAGCGCTACTTTGGAGTTCATCCTTTTAGGGACCCCAGCATGATACCCTTTGTGAAATGTTTCTGAAACATGGGATAAACGGCGATGATCGGAACCGTTGTGATCACGATCATGGCATATTTTATCTGATTTGCAGAAACCGCCATCTGCTGATACCCCTGCCGCACCTCCGGCGGAAGCTGTTCCAGAAACCGAGACTGCAGACTGCTGGACGCCGCCGAAAGAATATGCCTCAAATAGAGCTGCACCGGCTGTATCTCCTCCCTGGTCGTATAGATGGAAGCGTTAAACCACGAATTCCATACACCCACAATCGTGTATATCATGATTACCGCAATCACCGGCTTCGAAAGGGGAAGCACGATTTTTAAAAGAGTCCGGAACTGATCGCTCCCATCAATCAATGCCGAGTCAATCATCTCTGTGGGCAGAGAAGCCATGAAGGTTCTGCACAGTATGATATTCCAGATACTGTAGCAGCCCGGCAATATCAATGCCAGAGGGGAATCATAAAGTCCGAGATTGCTCACCACAAGAAAGGCCGGTATCATCCCCCCGCTGAAATACATCGGTATGAGCAGATAATAAGTCAGGATTTTCCGAAACTTCAAATTCGGCCTTGTCAAGGGATATGCCACCAATACCGTTGTCAAAAACATCAACACGCATCCCACGATGACATACAGGACTGAATTAAGCATACTCCGCCAGAAGTCCATATTTGCAACCACGATCCTATACGCATCTAGGGAAAACCCTACGGGAAACAGCACAACATTTCCCGCCATTACGCTTATCGGATCGCTGATGGAAGCTGAAACAACATATACCATGGGATATAAAGTAATCGCAACTGCCAGTATCGCCAAAACCGTAACTACCGTATCAAACCCGGTCCAACGCTTTAATTTCTTTGCTTTCACCGTTTTCCCTCCTAGCTGAAGTCGCATATCACCACATGGAATATTCCGTCTTTTTTCTACAGACTGCATTGGCCATATAGGTCAGCACAAAACTCATAATACTCATCAACAATCCGCTTGCCGTTCCATAACTGTACCGGCCCCCCATTAAGGTTTCTCTGTACACATACGTTCCTATAACGTCTGCCGTCTTATAGGTGGACGAATTATACAGCAGCAGAATCAGATCCGTATTCGCCGCCAGCATATTGCCTATAGACATGATCAACTGTATGATGATCAGCGGCAGCATGGCCGGAATTGTAATGTGCCAGATTTTTCGGATTCTTCCGGCTCCATCCACGGACGCCGCTTCATACAGCCCCGGATCAATAGCCGATATCGTGGATAAATAGATGATACTGGACCAGCCAAAGCCCTGCCAAATGGTCGTGAGGGTGTAAATCCACGGAAACGCGCCCGGATTAGCATTGAGTGACTTTGCTTCAAACCCGATAGCCCGCAGCATCTGGGTAATAATGCCATCATTCTCTATAAAACTTATCACCATACCGGCCACAACCACCGCAGATAAAAAGTACGGCAGATAACTGACTGTCTGGGTAATTTTTTTAAATTTTCGCAGTCTTATCTCGTTAACCAGCAACGCGAAGAGAATCGGAACACAAAAACCAAAGCAAAGCTGCATCACATTCAGAACAATCGTATTACGGAGAATCCTTGGAAAATAAAAGGAACCAACAAACTCCCGAAACCACTTTAATCCTACCCAGGTAACGCCTTCTCCAAAAAACGGCCTTCCTGCAACATAATCTTGAAAAGCAATAATAATTCCAAACATAGGAAGGTAGCTAAACAAAAATATCAGGATTAACGGAATCGCCATCATAAGATAATACTGTATATTCTCTCGTGTATTCCGCTTTTCAAATTTCGATTTTTTTTCTGCCCTTTCACGTGCCAGGCAATGTTTACCTGATTTCTTTCGAAACATTTTATCTATTTCCCCCTCTGCAAACAAAGCCGCATCTTCACCGATAAGAATCCTTCAGGATTTTTTTTACCTGACGCAAATCCGTAATCTCATAATCGATCTTAAGTCCATCCTCTTTTTTACTTTCTCTGCGGTTGTACCAGCAGCATAGAATCCTTGCATTATTTCCGCCTTGCATATCGCTGGTTTGCGAATCTCCCACGATCATTACCTCATTTTTTTTATAAGGCCCAATCGTCTCAAATACCCAATCAAAAAATCTTATATCCGGTTTCTCCACACCAATCTGATCTGAAATAAACACTCCGTCCAGTAAGCGATCAAGGCCGGATTTCCTCAATTTCCCCTTCTGGGCAACCAACGTCCCGTTGGTAACCGCATATTGCTTCACGACAGGCTTTAACTCCTGTACCAGTTCATATCCATCATCATGGAAGCATGCCGCATCCCCCAAACGTACCTGATACTCCTCGTTGAACGCCTGCACCTGATTCATCGTCAGTCCTTCCGCTTTAAAAAATTCTTGAAAGCGTTCCACCAGCACCTGCTGCTTGGTAATCGCTCCCTGTTCCATCCGTTTCCAGTATTTTTGATTGATCGCAATATATCTCGCAAGCATCTCATCCGTACATGTACCCAGACCGAATACGGAAAAGCAAGTCTGAAGAGCCTGCTTTTCTGCCTGTTCAAAATTCAACAAGGTTCCATCGATATCCCATAAGATTACCTTTATCATATCGTTCTCTCCTCTCCTCTAGATACATTATAGCGATAAGTACTTTTATAAAAAACAAACAATTTTTAATACCATCGTCAAATATTCGAATTTCATACAATTCTTAACGTTTCACATTACACTTATCTTAACAAAAAAGCCCGATTCTTTATATAGAATCAGACTTTTCACCATTACAATTTATTCCAGGTTCCACCGGGCACCTCCAATCTCCCGGCTGCTGCATCATCTCTCACCCTGCGGCCTGCCGCTCGTTCACATAGCTTCTACCCAATTCTCACGCCGTTTTTCCCGGATTGCGCTCGATCAGTTCTTCGCTTCCGCTCTGTTCCTTCTTAAAAATTCCACCAGTTCAAGCTCTAATCCTGCTACAACCACTGCGGACATGGGGGTTTAGATACAAAATGCGGCATAGAGAGGAACGGTCTTTTTATTGTCTTCAAAACTGAAGTTTTTTGCAGAGAGCTTGATGGCGTAAGCAGGCTTATAGGTTTCCATATAGACCTTCAGGCTTTTTGCTCTGGTGTTGTCAGCCGACTTTACTTCAATGGGGATAAGCTGACCATCACGCTGAATGACAAAATCTATCTCAGCGCTGCGCTCGGACTCCCAATAGTAGGTCTTGTATCCGTTAATGGTGAGCTGCACATCGACATAGTTTTCCGCCATACCGCCCTTAAAGTCGTTCAGCTCCTCGACCATATAGAGAACATCGTTTGCCGCTAAGTCTTTCTTTGCACAGAGCAGTCCCAAGTCGGAAACATAAATCTTGAACGCATCAATATCACGGTAATTCTCCAAAGGCTTCTTGATCTGCTCCACCTTATACACCTGTGAAACGATACCAGACAGGCAGAGCCATTCAATCGCGTTTTCAAACTCGGAAGCCCTGCCGCCTTTCTTTATCAGCTTATACTGAAAACGGGTATTCTTTTTTGAAAGCTGTACGGTAATGTTGTCATAGGCAAGCCTTGTTTTCTTGATTTCGTTCACATTGTTGTACTTGCTCATATCGTTCAGATAGCTTGCCAGTATGGTATCCTGCGTGTGGCGCACAAGGATATAATCCTTTGTCTGCGTGAACTGCAAGACGCACTCAGGCATACCGCCCACAACGAGATACTGCCTATAAAGCAGCATTGCCGCATCGTGCAGGGCAGAGGGCATCGGCGTATCGGTTTCAAAGCACTTTTTAATCTGCTCTACAAGAGTGTCCTCACCTAAAGCCAGCATAAATTCCTCCGTATCCATAGGATACAGGGTTTTCATATCGACCTTGCCGACAGGGAAAGAGAATTTCGCCCTGCCTGCCGCCACGCCGAGCAAGCTGCCAAGAGCTACAATATGATAATCTGGCGCGTCCTCACAAAAGTATTTCAGAGAAGTCAAAGCCCGTTCGCAAAGCTGTACCTCGTCAAATACTATCAGCGTTTTTTCCTTTACTATCGTCTGACCTGCGATGTGCGATAAAATGGGTATCAGGTAATCAGGGCTGATATTTTCCTCAAAGGTTTTGTTCAGCTTTGGATTCGTTTCAAAATTGAAGTATGCCACATTTTCATAGCGGCTACGCCCAAACTCTAAAATCGAGTAGGTTTTTCCGACCTGTCTTGCCCCCTGCAAAATCAGGGGCTTACGGTGTTCGCTTTCTTTCCACGCTTCCAGGAAGCTCATAATCTTTCTATACATGGCCACCCTCCTCGGTTCAACCATAGCATAGCACATATTCATGCAAATATCAACGAGTATTGCTTGATTTTTAACACTAAAATACATGAATTTTCTTTTGAACTTCTCAAAATTTAACACGAACATAGGTATTACCGTACGGGCACCCATATTTACCAATCTCCACTTTGTCCACTCCCTCCTTTTGAGCGTGCACGGTGTCTTTCCGCATACTCTCCCCTCTTCTGCTATTATAAGTTATTATAAACGCCAAAGGCCCTTGATGCCATGCGCCCGTTTTTACATCCTGCGCAGATTTTTACCTGCAAAACCACTTATCTCGTCAACAGCACTTCTTTTTCAAAACAACAGCCGCTGAAAGCATTCCTGAATTCTTCCGCATTCCAGGATATCGCTTTACAGCGGCCGTTATTCTTTTATTCTTCATATTTTTTGAAAGCACATTTCACTGAGCCAGCTTATAAAGCGCAAGCTGATTCAGACTTACACCTTCCTTTTTTGCTTCAATCGCCAATCGCTGATGCAGGGATTTAGGAACCCTTACCAGAAAGTCTGTCCGAATTCCTGAGAGAACTGAACTCTTGCGGGAAGAAGTCCTTCAGATGCAGTCGGCTTCTCTGCCGGAGCATATAAAAGCGCTGCTTTCTCTGCTGACGCGGTACAGGAAAAACCCGAACTTTCTCAACAGATTCTGGGCAGCCCTTCCCCGATCAGCTCCGGCACCATCCGGAGCCCGCCCAGGGACGTGTGCAGAAGCACCTTTCCGTCCTCTCTGTGGGAAATGCTCCCGATCAGGGCGGCATTTTCGCCGTAGCGGCTTTTTTTCATGCAGGCAAGGGCCAATTCCGCGTCCGCCGCATCCACCACCGCCGTCATTTTACCCTCGTTTCCCATGTACAGAGGGTCAAGTCCCAGCAGGCCGCAGAAGCCCTTCACGGGAGCGGATACCGGCAGGGCCTCCTGAGAAAGCTCCACACAGCAGCCGGAAGAGCGGGCGAATTCGGAAAGAACCGTGGCAAGGCCGCCTCTGGTCACATCCCGCATGGCATGAACGCGCACCCCCGCCTGCTGCAGGGCGGACACCATCTCTCCCAGCGGGGCGCAGTCGCTTCTGATCTCATTCTCAATTCCCATCCGGGAGCTTAAAATCGCCGCGTGATGCTCTCCCAGAAAGCCGGATACCAGCACCGCGTCCCCTTCCCGGCAGGCGGATGCGCTCACACAAACGCCTTCCGGAAGGAAGCCCACGCCCGCCGTGTTGATGAACACGCCGCCCTTTCCTTCCACCACCTTGGTGTCTCCCGCCACGATCATGACTCCCGCCTCCGCTGCGGTTTCCGCCATGGACGCGGCGATTCTCGCAAGCGCTTCGCCATCCGCCCCTTCTTCAATGATGAAGCCGCAGGTCAGATACTTCGGCACGGCGCCGCTCATCAGCAGGTCGTTTACCGTTCCGCACACGCACAGCCTGCCGATATCTCCTCCGGGGAAAAAAAGCGGGTCCACCACAAAGCTGTCCGTGGTCATGGCAAGTCTTCCGCTTCCCTCCACCACGGCGGAATCTTCCATTTTATCCAGCACCTCGTTATGAAAATTTGCTTCGAAAATCTCCCGGATCAGCTTTCCCGTCTCCCTGCCGCCGCTTCCGTGAACCATTGTGATTTTCATCTTTACCTCCTACCGAAGCACAAAATTGCCATCCTTTCCCATTTTCTTGCTGTCCTACAGTCCCCCGGACTGCCAGCAGGAAAAGCAGCTTCCTTCCGTGGAAACCATGCAGGCTCCCTGGGGCGTCTGGGGCGTGCATACCTTTCCAAACAGCGGGCATTCCTGCGGCCGGATCCTTCCCATCAGTACCTGCGCACAGCGGCAGGCGGGATTTCCTCCCGCATCCTCCATCAGCTCCGCGCTTCCCGCATCGAAGGCTTCATATTCCTTCCTCAGCTTCCTTCCGGAACCCGCGATCACGCCGATCCCCCGCCAGGCTGCGTCACAGGGCTCGAAAAAGCGGTCCACCCGCTCCTGTGCCTCCCTGTTCCCCTCTTCCGTTACCGCCGAAGGATACAGATTCAGCACCCGTCCCTGCCCCTGCAGCTTCACCAGCGCGGCGATGGCCGCCAGGATTTCCTTTCCTTCAAAGCCCGCTACCACAAAGGGAAGGCCGTACTTTCGTGCCAGAGGCTCGAAGATACGGCTGCCCGTGATTACGCTCACGTGTCCAGGGGCGAGGAATCCATGGATCCGTTCGGGTCCATGGATTCCTCGAAATGCGGGAATCCATCCGGATTCCTGCATTTCCCCGGATTGTCCTCCCCTGACGGGAACAGAGATTTCCCTGGCAGGGCAGGCGTCTGAGGAATTATGGGCGCAGATCCAGTCGATTGCGGGGGGCATTACCTTCAAAGAGGTGAGAAGGCGCAGATTCTTAACGCCCTGCTCCAGCGCTTCCTGCACCAGAAGGGCATAAACGGGTGTTGTGGTCTCAAAGCCCACCGCCGCAAAAATGTATCCATGATCCGGGTCCGCTTTTGCCAGCTTCAGCGCGTCCATGGGGGAATAGACCATCCGCACGCTGCATCCCTGAGCGCGCGCCTCGCTCAGGCTGATAGCGCTTCCGGGGACGCGGAGCATATCGCCGAAGGTCACGATGCAGTTCTTCGGATCCGTTCCCAGCTCGATCAGACGGTCAATATAAGAGCTCACCGTCACGCAGACCGGACAACCGGGGCCGGATACCAGCTCGATGGAGGGCGGCAGCAGGGCGGGAATCCCGTTTCTGTGGATTTCCGCCGTGTGGGTGCCGCACACTTCCATGAAGCGGAGCGGCTTTCCGTCATAGCTTTGCAGATACTCAAGGATTTTCATCCGCCATGACCTCCTCCAGCTCGTCAAACAGCTCCTGCATCCGGTCTCCCTCTTCTTCGGAA
>CALWDR010000119.1 GCA_944376745.1 uncultured Lachnospiraceae bacterium | reverse complement strand
CCATTTATATCACACATAACCAAAGGGAGGTTATTATGATGAAGAAAAAAGCAGCAATCCTGGTTGCCACGGTGATGATGTTCTCTTTAGCGGCGTGCGGGGACACCGGACAGACCGCAGGGGAAGGAAACGATTCCCCTGGGGCGGAAGCGGAGAATCCGGCAGGAGGAGAAGAAGGAAAAATCCTGGAGGGCAAGACCGTAGGCTTTGCCCAGACGGACAGCATGTCCGCTTGGAGGACTACGGAGACAGACAGTATTCAGGAATACGTGGAAAATGCCGGCGGTGAATTTATCGTCAAGGACGCCGGCGGCGACATCGCCACGCAGGAATCGGACATCCGGGACCTGGTAGCGGCGGGTGTGGACTATCTGGTGGTTGCGCCCCTTGAGGACAACGGCCTGCAGGGCGCTTTGCAGGAGGCTATGGAAAATGAGATCCCTGTGATTTTAGTGGACCGGGCCATTGACGGGGAGGCGGGAACCCATTTTACCACAGCCATTATGTCGGACTTCGTGTGGGAAGGCGAGCAGTGTGCCAGGGCCATCACGGAAGCGCTGCCGGAGGGCGGCAATATTGTTATTATCAACGGCGGCTATGATTCCTCCACCTCCACGGACCGGCAGGACGGTTTCATCAACGGCCTTGCTTCCGATAAGTATAAGATCGTGGCGGAGCAGGACGGCGAGTGGCTGATGGATAAGGCCCAGGCGGTGATGGAGAACATTCTCCAGGCCCAGGGCGGCGAGAACATCGATGCGGTGTTCTGTGTGACGGACGATATGGTTCAGGGGGCCATGAATGCCATTGACGCGGCGGGGTTGACGCCCGGTGAAGACATTCTGACCGTGGGAATCGACGGCACACGGGCAGCCTTCGAGGCTGTGGAGAGCGGAAGGCAGCTTGCCTCCTGCACCTGTTCCCCCTACTTTGGTGAGATTGTGGTGAATACTCTCACAAAACTCATCAATGGGGAGGAGGTTCCGGCCCATATCACAAACGAGGATACCCTCTATACAAAAGAAAACGTGGTAGTGGACCTTGGCTTCTAGCAGACAGAAGGCGTGAAGGGAAGCGCCCTGGGGCCGCAATAAGGAGATGAGGAGCGATGTCGGAATTTTTACTGGAAATAAAGGGCCTGGAAAAATCCTTTCTGGGCGTCCATGCCTTAAAAGGGGTCAGCCTGAAGGTGCGAAGGGGCGAGGTCCACGCCCTTATGGGGGAGAACGGGGCCGGGAAATCCACGCTGATAAAGGTGCTGACGGGAATTTACCGTAAGGACGGGGGCAGTATCTGGTTTGACGGAAAAGAGGCAGAGGCAAAAACCCCCATGGAGGCCAATGCAATGGGCATATCCACTATTTACCAGGAACTGAACCTGGTGCCCTTTCAGACCGTATACGAAAATCTGTTTCTCGGAAGGGAACCCCGGACCCGGTTCGGGCGGGTGGACCGGGTCCGGATGGTGCAGGAGGCCGAAAAGCTTTTGGGGGAGCTGGGGCTTGCCATTGACGTGACAAAATCCTTACATCATTACTCCACGGCCATCCAGCAGATGGTGGCTATCGCCCGGGCCGTCAGCAGCAGCGCCAGGCTGGTGATCATGGACGAGCCCACCTCCTCTCTGGATACGCAGGAGGTGCAGGTGCTGTTTCGGGTGATCCGGCAGCTGAAGGGCAGGGGAATCAGTGTGATCTTCATCAGCCATAAGCTGGATGAGATCTTTGAGATCTGCGACCGGCTGACGGTTCTGAAGGACGGGGAGTACATCGGGGATTACGATATTGACAAGATAGATCAGCTAAGGCTCATTTCCCTGATGGTGGGCCGGGGCACGGTGGAATTAAAGCGGAACAAGCAGGGGTATGATTTCGCCGGGGCCCGGGCCATCGTTTGCCTGAAAAATATCCGACAGGGCATGCGTTTAAACGGAATCCATCTTACCCTCCGGCAGGGGGAGGTGGTGGGATTGGCCGGGCTTCTGGGCTCGGGCCGGACGGAGCTGGCTCAGGTGCTCTTTGGAAGCCGCCTGCCCGAGGAGGGGGAGATCTTCTGGTGGGGGGAAAGGGCCAGGCTCCACTCTCCTGCGGACGCCATCAGGAAGGGGATGGGATACTGTACGGAGGACCGGAAGGTGGAGGGCATTCTCCCTCATCTGTCCGTGAAGGAAAATATCACCATTGCCCTGCTGCCCAGGCTGAGCCGCTTTGGATTTATAAAAGCCAGAGAGCAGGAAAGAATCGTGAGACATTACATAGAGCGGCTGAACATCAAGACGCCCTCTCCAAACCAGGCCATTGTAAATCTCAGCGGGGGAAATCAGCAGAAGGTGCTTCTGGCAAGATGGATGTGCATGCATCCAAAACTCATGATTTTGGATGAGCCCACCCGGGGCATCGACGTGGGAGCCAAGGCCGAGATTGAGCAGCTGATACGGGAGCTTTCCGAAAACGGGATCTCTGTGTTGGTGATCTCCTCGGAAATCGCGGAGCTGGAGCGAAACTGCGACAGGGTGGCGGTCATGCGGGAGGGCAGGGTGGTAAAGGAGCTTACGGGGGACGACATCTGTCAGGATAAAATTTTTCAGGCCATCGCCGGTGGCAGTGAGCGGGAGGAAACAGTATGAGCGGGAGGAAGCAGACGATGGCGGAGGTTATAAGGGGCAGCCGCCTTTGGGAGCTTAAGGGGAACCGGGAACTGGGGGAGCGGGTGAAACGCTGCGGCCCGGCGGCGCTGCTTTTGGTTTTTATATGGATCAATTCCCTGTTTACGCCGAATTTTTTTCAGTGGAACAATCTTAACAATATCATTACCCAGATCTGCTCCACCATACTGTGCGGCATGGGGATGACGCTGGTGATCTCCACCGGGGGGATCGACATTTCCGTGGGCTCGGTGATGGCCCTTTCGGGGGTGCTGGCCGCCAGGAGCCTGCCCTCCTTAGGACTTTGGCCCAGCGTGCTTCTGGCCGTGGCCGTCTCGGTGCTGGTGGGAGTGTTTGCGGGCTTCATGGTGGGAAAATTAAAGCTGCAGGCCATGGTGATCACTCTGGGGCTGATGTTGGGCGTCCGGGGCGCCGCCCAGGTGTTGAGCGGCGGGAGGGACATCTATTTCAATAAGCTGGGAGCTGTGGGAGAACAGCTGGGCCTATGGGGCACCTACAAAATCGGCGGGGTTGTCCCCGTTCAGATTATCCCCATGTTTCTGGCCGTGGCTGCCGTGTGGATACTGGCACAGAAGACGGTGCTTGGCCGGCAGATCCAGGCGGTGGGGGACAATTTAAGATCCAGCTCCCTGGCGGGCATCCGTGTGGGCCGCACTATGATGCTGGTGTACGGGCTTTCCGCCTTTTTCGCCGCCTTTGCCGGGATTTTCCAGGCCGCCAGGGTGTCGGTGGCCGCGGGAAGCTCCCTGGGCCAGCTGGCGGAGCTTGACGCCATCGCTGCCGTGGTGATGGGGGGCACGCCCATGAGCGGCGGAAAGGCCCATGTGCTGGGTACGGTGGTGGGGGCCCTGATCATGCAGATGATCACCTTGACCTGCGTGATGAACAATATCCCCGACCAGTACGCCCAGGTCTTTAAGGCCGTCATCATCGTGTTCGCCGTGTTTATCCAGAGAGAAAGGGCCAGATAGGAGGTGCTTGTATGCGTACCGCAAAAAAAATCTATGATTCCTTTTATTCCAGAAGCACGATCCTGGCGTTCCTGCTTCTGGTGGTTGCCGCAGGCATCCTCTTTGCCGACAAAGATTTCCTCAGCGTGGCCAACGTGAACAACATTTTGCTGAAGGCGGCCAAAAACGGTGGGTTCCTGGCCCTAGGCATGACCTTCGTGATCCTTTGCGGGGAGATCGATCTGTCGGTGGGCGGCGTGTTCGCTCTAAGCGGCGTGATGATGGGGCTCACCGGGCAGCTGCACCCGCTGCTTGGCATTTTCTGCGGCCTTCTGACGGGGGTGGTCTCCGGATACCTGATCGGTTTTCTGGTGACAAAGCTTAAGATTTCCTCCTGGATCGCCTCTCTGGCCATGCTGTTCGCCCTGCGGGGGATGATTTTGATCGTCGCAAGAAGATCGGTGGCTATAGAGGGATCTATCCTGACCTTTGCGGGGGCCAGGCTGCTTCCGGGGGCGATACCCGGCGCAAAGAGCGGTATTTCCATCCTGATCCCGCTGCTGTTTCTGGTAACCTTCCTCTGTATGTACATCGCACGGCACACAAAATTTGGCATGGGGCTGTACGCGGTGGGCGGAAATGGCGAGGCGGCCCGGATGATGGGCATCGACGTGGGGCGTATCAAGGTAAGGGCTTTTGTCCTTTCCGGCTTTATTGCGGCCCTGTCCGGGGTGCTTCTGGCCTCCAGCAGCGGCAGCGCCACCCTAAGCGCAGGAAATGTCTATGAGACTTACGCCATCGCCATGTGCGCCATCGGCGGCGTGAAGCTTTCCGGAGGCGAGGGAAAATTTTCGGGCACCTTTTTCGGTATTTTGATTTATTTTATCATCAACACCATATTTACCTACCTGCCCGCCGGGATTTCCGTGCACTGGCAGTCGGTGATCATGGGAGCCCTGGTGCTGGTATCCGTGGCGATCCAGTCCCAGGTATTTATGAGATACAGAACAAGGCCGCCCGAAAGGCAAACGGGACAAAAGCCCCGAAAACCGAAATGCAAAGACGGTAATAGTGCATAAAAGAGAACTGTAAAAATTGTGTATTTCTCACAAAGCAGGAAGGATTTTCCAGAAAAGGGACTCCAGTCCTATCCAGAAAAAGGAACATATGTCACAATTTGTCTACATTCCCATTGACACATATCTGAAAGGAGAGGAATCGTATGAAAAAGAAAGTGATCGCATTGGTATTAGCAGGCATGATGGCCCTGTCGCTGGCGGCCTGCGGGTCCGGCAACGGAGACAAGGAGACCGCTCAGGGCGGCGGAGAGACGACGGGCGGCAAAGAGACCCAGGAGGATGGGCAGGCCCAGGGCGGCGGGGAGACGACGGAGGGCGAGGCGGATGCCATCGACATGAAGATCGCCATGGTGACGGACTCCGGGGACATCACGGACCAGAGCTTTAACCAGACCACCTACGAGGCCGGCAAAGCCTGGGCCGACGAGAACAGCGTGGAGTTCAACTACTACAAGCCCGAGAGCGACTCCGACGAGGCGCGGAACGCCAGCATCGACCAGGCCGTTGCGGACGGGGCCAACGTGGTGATCCTGCCGGGCTACATGTTTGCGGCGGCGGTGGTGAGCCAGTCCGAGCTGTATCCCGATGTAAAATTCATTGCCCTTGACGTGAGCGCGGGGGACATCTGTGAGAAGGGCGTGGGCGAAGGCTATACATACAATCCCGACGACTACAACGTGGCGGATTACTACAACACAGACAATGTCTACTGCTGTACCTATCAGGAGGAGCTTTCCGGCTACATGGCGGGCTACGGAGCCGTGAGATCCGGCTATCAGAAGCTGGGATTTTTGGGCGGTATGAGCGTGCCGGCGGTGATGCGTTTCGGTTACGGCTTCGTCCAGGGGGCGGACGCCGCGGCCAAGGAGCTTGGCATTGAGAAGGAGGTTTCCGTGGAGTACGTCTATGGCGGACAGTTCTACGGGGATACGGACATCACGGCTGCCATGGATACCTGGTACGGCACCAACGGCGTAGAGGTAGTGTTCGCCTGCGGCGGCGGCATCTACACCTCCGCGGCGGAGGCGGCGGTCAAGACCGGCGGGAAGGTCATCGGCGTGGACTCCGACCAGTCCGCGGTCATCGATGGAAAATACGGGGACGGCATGACTGTCACCTCCGCCATGAAGGGGCTTGCGCCCACCGTCACCACCGTGCTTGACAACATCCGGGATGAAAAATGGACCGATTACGCGGGCAAGATCGACAATCTGGGCCTGGTGTCCGACAATCCCGAGGAAAATTACGTGCAGCTTCCTCTTGAGACCACCCAGTGGGCGGACGGCTTTACCAAGGAGGATTATGCGGCGCTTGTAAAAGCCCTCCGGGCAGGAGAGGTTACCGTTTCAAACGATACGACTGCGATGCCAAAGACGGCCATCGCGGTAAATGACTACGGCAGCATTAAATAAAAAGCCATAGTACGGGGAAGGGAGCGGGAGGATTCTTGCTCCCTTTTCGTTTGGATATCTGCAGGTCTGCCCTGCCGGGCGCCTGCGGATGCCTGGCGCGAAGGAAAACAGAAAGCGAGAGGAGGTATGTAAAGGATGGAGAAGTACGCGATCGAGATGCTGAATATTACAAAGCGCTTTCCGGGCATCACAGCAAACGACAATGTCACTTTACAGTTGAAAAAAGGTGAGATACACGCGCTGCTGGGCGAGAACGGCGCGGGAAAATCCACGCTGATGAGCGTGCTGTTCGGGCTGTACCAGCCGGAGGAGGGAGAGATCCGCAAGAACGGGGAGCGGGTTGCCATCAACAACCCCAACGACGCCAACGAGATGGGCATCGGAATGGTGCACCAGCATTTTAAGCTGGTGGAGTGCTTCAGCGTGCTGGACAATATCATTCTGGGGGCGGAGACCACCAGGGCAGGATTTCTGATGAAGGAGGAGGCCCGCAGGAAGGTGGTGTCCCTGTCGGAAAAATACGGGCTCTATGTGGACCCCGACGCAGTCATCGAGGACATTACGGTGGGCATGCAGCAGAGGACGGAAATCTTAAAAATGCTGTACCGGGACAACGAGATCCTCATTTTCGACGAGCCCACGGCGGTGCTGACGCCCCAGGAGATCCGCGAGCTCATGCAGATCATGCGAAATCTTGCGGCGGAGGGAAAGAGCATCCTGTTCATCACCCACAAGCTGGCGGAGATCATGGAGGCCGCGGACCGCTGCAGCGTGCTGCGCAAAGGAAAATACATAGGTACCGTGGAGATAAAGGACACCACGCCGGAGAAGCTCTCCGCCATGATGGTGGGCCGGGACGTGAATTTTGTGGTGGAGAAGAAGACGGCGGAGTTAAAGGACGTGGTCCTTAAAGTTCAGGACATGACAGTGGCCTCCCGGCAGCACAAAAACAACGCGGTAAACGGGGTGTCCTTCCAGGTGCGCCGGGGAGAGATCGTCTGCATTGCCGGCATCGACGGAAACGGTCAGACGGAGCTGGTGTACGGCCTGTCGGGCCTGGAGTCCTTACAGGGCGGGACCATCACTTTGGGCGGGACGGACATCACCCGTCTGCCCATCCGCAGGCGGCTGACCATGGGGATGAGCCACATACCCGAGGACCGGCACAAGTACGGGCTGGTGCTGGATTACACCCTGGAGGACAACATTGTGCTGCAGAGGTATTTTGAACCGCAGTTTACGAACAAGCTGGGATTTTTGAAGCGGAAGGAGATCCGCTCCTACGCCTCCCGCCTCATCGAGCAGTACGACGTGCGCTCCGGCCAGGGGCCCGTCACCAGGGTCCGCGCCATGTCCGGGGGCAACCAGCAGAAGGCCATTATCGCCCGGGAGATCGACAAGGACCCCGAGCTTCTGATCGCGGTGCAGCCCACCCGGGGCCTTGACGTGGGTGCCATTGAATATATTCACAGACAGCTTGTGGCCCAGCGGGACGCCGGGAAGGGCGTGCTCCTGGTAAGCCTGGAGCTGGACGAGGTGATGAACATCTCCGACCGTATCCTCGTGATGTACGAGGGGGAGATCGTGGGGGAATTTGACCCCAGGACCGTCACGGTGGAGGAGCTGGGCCTGTACATGGCCGGCTCGAAGAGAGCGAAGGAGTCCGGCCCGCACATGGCCGGCGGGGGAGCGAAGGAGTCCGGCCCGTACATGGCCGGCTCGAAGAGAAAGGAGGAGAAGGCAGATGAATAAAAGAAGGATCACGCCGGGGGCGCTGCTGCGGCGAAACGGCGTCCAGACGATCTTGGCGTCTCTGCTGTGCATTTTGTTGGGGCTTCTGGTGGGGTACCTGGTGCTTCTGGTCATCAATCCCCAGGGGGCCTGGGACGCGATCCTGGCCATTTTAAAGAATTTTCTGTACTACCCCAGCCCGGCGGCGGCCACGAAGTATTTCGGCACCACGCTGGTGAAGGCCTCGGCGCTTTTGCTGTGCTCTTTGTCGGTGCTGTTTGCCTACAAGGTGGGGTTATTCAACATCGGCGCGGCGGGCCAGTTCGTGGTGGGGGCGGGGGCCAGTCTGTTCTTCGGTCTGGGGCTTCACCTGCCCTGGTACCTCTGTCTATTGGCCGCTGTGGCGGCGGCGGCCCTGGCGGGCGGGATCTCCGGGGCGCTGAAGGCGTATTTTAACGTAAATGAGGTGATCTCCTGCATTATGTTAAACTGGATCGCCCTCTACTGTGTGAACATGCTGCTTGCCACGGTGAAGGAGCAGTCCACGCCCTACACCAGACCCCTCTCCAGCGTCAACAAGGGGGCGTTGCTTCCAAGCCTGGGGCTTCCGGCCTTTTTTTCGGGCAACGAGTTCGTGACCCTGGGGCTGCCCCTGGCGGTGCTGGCGGCGGTGCTGGTGTGGGTGCTTCTGGAAAAAACAAAATTCGGCTACGAGCTGAAGGCCACGGGCCTCAACAAGCACGCGGCCAGGTACTGCGGGATGAAGGAAAAAAGAAACCTCATCGTGACCATGATGATCTCCGGGGGCCTGGCAGGGCTGGGGGCGGCGGTGTTCTACCTCTGCGGCATCGAGCAGTGGATGGTACAGCAGACCAGCGTTCCGGCCATGGGTTTTAACGGCATCGCCGCGGCGTTCCTGGGGGGCTTAAATCCCATCGGGACCATATTTTCCTCCTACTTTATCCAGCACATCACAAGCGGAGGCAGCTATGTGGACACCGGCATGTACAGCTCCCAGATCTCCGATCTGATCTCGGCGTTCATCATTTACCTGTGCGGCTTTGTGCTGTTCTTCAAGCTGTGGCTGAACCGGCTTCTGGATAAGCGGGACAGGAAGCTTTCCGAAAAGCAGGAAGGAGGGAAGGCGTAATGTTGTTATTGATCCAATATACCCTGATATTTGCCTCGGTTCTGGCCCTTGTGGCCCTGGGCGGGTGCTTTTCCGAGCACGGCGGCGTCATCAACATCGGCCTGGAGGGGATCATGGTGATGGGGGCCTTAGGGGGCGCCCTGATGATGAAATATATCCCTGCCGGCACGGCTGCACCCTTAATCCTCTTGCTTGTAACGCTTTCTAGTGTTATGATAGGAATGGTATTTTCCTTATTTTTAGGCGTGGCCGCCATAAGATTCAAGGCGGACCAGACGCTGGTGGGGACGGCGCTGAACCTCCTGGGCCCGGCGGCGGCTGTGGTGCTGGTGCGGGCCATCAACATGTCGGAGAGCATTGACAACGTATCCTCAACGGTGGTTTACGGGGAGGCCAAGAAGGCCTTCGTGGTGAGCATCGGAAGGTTTGAGTTCAACTGGTTTATGCTCATCGCCTTTCTGGCTCTGGCGGCCTCCTGGGTGGTGCTCTATAAGACGAAATTCGGCCTGCGGCTCTGTGCCTGCGGGGAGCATCCCCAGGCGGCGGATTCGGTGGGGATCAACGTGTACCGGATGCGCTACGCCGGCGTCCTTATTTCCGGGGCCCTGGGCGGTTTGGGCGGCCTCGTGTACATCACCGCCGGCGTCAGCGAGTGGAAGTTTGAAAACGGCGTGGCCGGTTTTGGATTCCTGGCGCTGGCCGTGATGATCTTCGGACAGTGGAAGCCGGTGAGCATCGGCCTGGCGGCCCTGCTGTTCGGACTGTTCCGGGCCCTGTCCAACGTCTATACGGGCTTTGATATGCTGGTGGCCCTGAAGCTTCCCAGCACCCTCTACAACATGCTGCCCTACGCCATCTCCCTGCTGGTGCTGGTGTTTGTCTCCAGAAAATCCAGGGCGCCCAAGGCGGAGGGGATTCCCTATGACAAGGGGCAGCGGTAGATGAGAATGCGTCGGGAAAATGCGGGGCGCATTGCCGGATAGGAAAGCGCAGGCGGAAGCTGCGGGGCGCATTGCCAAAGAGGAAAGCGCAGGCGGAAGATAGGTTGTGAAGGACGAGAATGCGGGATTAAAAAAGTAGAAGGAGGAGAGCTACAGTGAAGAATTATTCAGAAGACGCAAGCAGGCAGTATCACATTCAGGTGGCCAAGGGCGAGGTGGGCCGCTACGTGATCCTGCCCGGAGACCCCAAGCGGTGTGAAAAGATTGCCAGGTATTTTGACGACCCGGTGTTCGTCGCCGACAACCGGGAATACGTGACCTATACCGGGACTTTGGACGGGGTGAAGGTCAGCGTGACCTCCACCGGGATCGGCGGCCCCTCCGCGGCCATCGCCATGGAGGAGCTTTACCGCTGCGGGGCAGACACCTTCCTGCGCATCGGCACCTGCGGGGGCATGCAGACCCGGGTAAAAAGCGGGGACGTGGTGATCGCCACGGGAGCCATCCGCATGGAGGGCACCAGCCGGGAGTACGCGCCCATGGAATTTCCGGCGGTGGCGGATATCGACATCATCAACGCCATGGCGGCGGCGGCAAAGGAGAAGGGCTGTCCCTTCCACACGGGAGTGGTCCAGTGCAAGGACTCCTTCTATGGCCAGCACGAGCCGGAGACTAAGCCGGTGGGCTATGAGCTGATGAATAAATGGGAGGCCTGGAAGCGTCTGGGCTGCCTGGCCTCCGAGATGGAGTCGGCGGCGCTGTTTATCGTGGCAAGCTACTTGGGCGTGCGGGCAGGCTCCTGCTTCCTGGTGGTGGCTAACCAGGAGCGGGAGAAGCTGGGCCTGGAAAATCCCGTGGTCCACGACACGGACATGGCCATTCAGGTGGCCGTGGAGGCCATCCGCAGGCTGATCCGCCAGGACAGGGAGGCCGGCGTTACCGTGGAGCGTGAGACTGCCGCAGGAAATGGCGGCGGACAGGAGGAAGAGAAATGAATGCAGGTGAGATCTTAAAGCATGTGGACCACACGCTGCTCCTGCCCCAGTCTACCTGGGCGGAGATCCGGCAGATCTGCGACGACGCGGTGGCGTATCAGACGGCTTCCGTCTGCATTCCTCCCAGCTTTGTGAGGGAGGCGGCAGAATACTTAAACGGCCGGATGCCGGTCTGCACGGTCATCGGGTTCCCAAACGGCTACATGACCACGAAGACCAAGGAGTTTGAGACCGGGGACGCCATTTTAAACGGGGCCGCGGAGATCGATATGGTCATCAATATCGGCTGGCTGAAGGAGCAAAAGTATGATAAAATAGAGAAAGAGATCCGCATTCTGAAGGCGGTCTGTGAGGAGAAGATCTTGAAGGTCATCATCGAGACCTGCCTTCTTACCCAGGAGGAAAAGATACGGATGTGTGAGATCGTGACAGAGGCCGGGGCGGACTATATCAAGACTTCCACCGGGTTTTCCACAGCCGGGGCTACCTTTTCGGACGTTAAGTTGTTTGCAGAGCATGTGGGGCCGGGGGTGAAGATCAAGGCCGCCGGGGGGATATCCTCTCTTGCGGACGCGGAGAAGTTCCTGTCTCTGGGGGCGGACCGGCTGGGAACCAGCCGGATCATCAAGCTGGTGAAGCAGGAGGAGGCCACCGGGTATTAGTAAAAGGAGGACTTCATATGGAGAAGCATTTGATCGAGAAGTTGATTGAGACGGCGATGGAGCAGCTTAAATTTTCCTACACGCCCTACTCCGGCTTCAAGGTGGGGGCGGCCCTGCTTGCGAAGGACGGGACCATTTACACCGGCTGCAATATCGAGAACGCGGCCTACACCCCCACCAACTGCGCCGAGCGTACCGCCTTCTTCAAGGCGGTCAGCGAGGGCGTCCGGGAGTTTGAGGCCATCTGCGTGGTGGGCGGAAAGGACGGCATTTTGACGGAATACGCCGTGCCCTGCGGGGTCTGTCGCCAGGTGATGATGGAGTTCTGCGACCCGGAGCGGTTTCAGGTTATCCTGGCCACCGACAGGGAGCACTACGACGTTTACACCTTGAAGGAGCTGCTGCCCTTGGGCTTCGGCCCGGCCAATTTGAAATAACAAGCCTTGCGGGGACAATCGCCGGGGCGTGGATTTTGTTCGGGCGAGAGCATTTGCGGAGGCAAACTGCCGTGGAAATGGCAGAAGGAGAGAGCAATATGGAGAGATATAAGAGAATTTTTGTGATCGTCCTGGATTCCCTGGGCATCGGGGCCATGCCCGACGCCAAAAAGTTCGGAGACGAGGGGGCGGATACCCTGGGGCACATTTTGGATACCCTGGGGACTCTGGACATCCCCAATCTGAGGGCTCTGGGCCTTTTGAATCTGCATCCCGCAGGGAAGATGCGCGGAGTGGAGAAGCCTTTGGGGCGTTATACGCGCCTCGGCGAGGCCAGCAACGGCAAGGACACCATGACCGGACACTGGGAGATGATGGGGATTCGGACGGAGAAGCCATTTAAAACCTTCACGGACACCGGCTTTCCGCCGGAGCTGATCGCGGAGCTGGAGAAGCGCTGCGGCAAGCGGGTCATCGGCAACAAGAGCGCCAGCGGCACAGAGATCATCGAGGAGCTGGGGGAGGAGGAGATTGCCACGGGGGCTATGATCGTCTACACCTCCGCGGACTCGGTGCTGCAGATCTGCGGAAACGAGGAGACCTTCGACCTTCAGAACCTGTACCGCTGCTGTGAGATCGCCAGGGAGCTGACCTTAAAGGACGAGTGGCGGGTGGGGCGCGTCATCGCAAGGCCCTATGTGGGCAAGCGGAAGGGCGAATTTAAGCGCACCAGCAACCGCCGGGACTATGCCCTAAAGCCCACAGGGCCCACGGCGCTTGATGCCATGAAAGAAGCGGGACTTGATGTGATCGGCGTGGGCAAGATCCACGACATTTTCTGCGGGGAGGGGATCACCGAGAGCCTTCACTCCGACAGCTCCGTCCAGGGCATGGAGCAGACCATCGCGCTTTGCGGACAGGATTTTCAGGGCTTGTGCTTTGTGAACCTGGTGGATTTTGACGCTCTCTGGGGACACCGGCGTGATCCGCAAGGATACGGGCGGGAAATTGAGAAGTTCGATCAAAATCTGGGTGTGCTGCTGGAAAAACTGCGGGAGGACGACCTGCTGATCCTGACGGCGGACCACGGAAATGACCCTACCTACAGCGGTACCGACCACACCAGGGAGTATGTGCCCTTCCTGGCCTATGCCAGGGATATGGAGGGGGGCGGGGCTCTGGAGCCGGAGGACACCTTCGGGATCATCGGCGCCACGGTTGCGGAAAATTTCGGGGCGGCGATGCCGGAGGGAACCGTTGGGACCTCCATTTTGCGCAAATTATAAAGGGAACAGGAAAGTGTACGTCGACGGATTTTGGCATTTATGGGAGCAGGCTGTTGCTGTTCATAACCTGTACGGCAACAAGGATTGTAGGAGGAGACCGATATGGAAAACAGAGCTGTGAGCAGTGCGCTGCCCTTTGCCAAGGCCATCGACAGCTCCAGGAGGGAGCAGTTTGAGGAGTATTTTCGGACTGCGCCCCTGTGGATCTTGGACGCGTTTCAGGTGGAGGAAGTGGATAAGGACGTCACCTTCGTGCGGGAAAATGATCCCGCCGACACCATATTTTTCGTGGTGAAGGGTGTGATCAAGGCCACGGATTACCGGATCTTCGGCGTGTCCTACGATTTCATGACCTTCGACAGGGTGCATGCCTTCGGGGGTATGGAATTTATCATGGACCTCACTGCGTACCGCACCACCCTTCGGACGGTGACGAAATGCACCATGGTGAAGCTCCCCCGGTCCAAATTTGAGAAATGGATGTATTCGGACATCAAGGCCTTAAAGCATGAGGCCAATCTGGTGGGGCAGTACCTGCTGGAGGAAAGCAGGAACAACCGGCTCTTCCTATTCATGCAGGGGGCTGACCGCCTGGCGCTGCTGTTTGTGGAGCGGCACGAGCGTCACAGCAAAAACGGCGTGCTGCGGGTGACGGAAGGCCGCCAGGGGCTAGCGGACGAGACGGGGCTCTGCGTAAAGAGCATTACCCGTGCCGTGAAAAAGTTCGGCGACGAGGGCCTGCTCACCAAGGAGGGAAACCGGATCATCATCAATCGGGAACAGTACGAGGGCCTGAAGCGGATCGTGGATCAGAAGATCGACAGAGACGAGTGAGGCCGCTTCGTTGTCAGGGCATGGGAGAAGCCGCTTTGTTGTCAGGGCATGAGAGAAGCCGTTTCATTGTCAGAGTACGAGGGAGCGCACAGAATATCTGCGGAATTTACGAGAACAAAGAAAGAAAGGAATTACAGCCATGAATGAAATGTACAAAAAACTGGCCACCTGCTTAAAGAGTGTGCGGGAAAAGACGGATTTTCAGCCGGAGGTGGCGCTGATCTTAGGCTCCGGGCTGGGAGACTACGCGGAAGGGATCCGAATGGAGGCGGCCATTGACTACGGGGAGATCGCGGGCTTTCCCACCTCCACGGTGCCGGGTCATAAGGGAAGATTTGTCTTCGGGTATGTGGGCGAGGTCCCGGTGGTCATCATGCAGGGAAGAGTCCACTATTATGAGGGCTACCCCATGTCGGAGGTGGTACTCCCCACCCGGCTGATGGGGATGCTGGGGGCCAAAAAGCTCATACTCACCAACGCCGCCGGGGGCGTCAATTACTACTACCGTCCTGGGGATTTCATGCTGATCGCGGACCATATCACCTCCTTTGTGCCCAGTCCCCTGGTGGGCGCCAACATGGACGAGCTGGGCGTCCGGTTCCCGGACATGAGCGAGGTGTACAGCGCCCGCATGCGGGAGATCGTGCGCGCGGAAGCCCGGAAGCTTGGGATTTCCTTAAAGGAGGGCGTCTACGTGCAGCTTACCGGCCCGGCCTACGAGACCCCGGCGGAGATCCGCATGGTCAGAAGCCTGGGCGCGGACGCAGTGGGCATGAGCACCGCCTGCGAGGCCATGGCGGCCCGGCACGTGGGCCTGGAGGTCTGCGGCATTTCCTGTATCACCAACATGGCGGCGGGAATGACCTTACAGAAGCTAAGCCACGCGGAGGTGCAGGAGACGGCGGACCGGGTGGCCGGGCAGTTCAAGGAGCTGGTGACGGCGGTGGTTGGGAAGATTTGATTTTGCCTGTAAAGGGAGAATTATTTGTACGTTTTTTCATTTTGATATTTTAAAGTGAGGAGGATAACCGATGGCGTCTCAACCGATTTATCAATTTTATACAGAGTTAGAGGATTATGAGCCAAAAATATGGAGGCGGTTTCAGGTGCTGCAAAACATTACTATGGCGCGCCTGGGCTATGTCCTTATGACAATGTATGAAATGAAGGCGGAGCATTTGTTTTGCTTTGATGTCCCCAACGCGGAAAACTATTTTCGATATCAAGCCGCGCGGATTGGGAAAGAAAACGTAATTGACATTTTCCAGCAGTATCCGGAAGAGGCAAATTGGGAGATCAGTATTCCGGATGAGTTCGATGAGGACATTCCTTTTGAGGGGAAGAGGATGGACGCAGCGGAAACAAGGATGAAAGACGTCCTGCGTCATGAACAGGATAGAATGACATTTTCATATGACTTTGGGGATGGCTGGGAGGTTTCCGTTGTATTGGAAAAAATTTTGAGAAATAGTGACATACCGGGAGATGAATTGCCCAGAGTTCTGGAAGGAGCGGGATATGGCATTATTGAGGACTGCGGAGGCTCCGGCGGACTGGAGCGGTTGGCGAAAGCCTTCCGTGTGAAAAAGGGCGATGCATATGAGCAGTACCAAAAATGGCTTGGCGTAGAAAATGTGAGGCTGGACATTTTTGACAGGGAGGAAATAAATTTCCGCCTGAAAAAATTGCCCCGAATTTTCAAGAACATTTATGAGGACGAATTGGAGCTTACAAAACCTGCCAGGGACTTATTGAGAAGAACGTATTTCGATAAGAAAGGTGGAGAGTCGGAAGAATTGCCGGTGATTCGGGAGGTGGAGGAGCGGGATTATTACGGACTGATGAGATTGTACACGCAGCTTCACGATAACCCCTTGAAAGAGCGGGACACTGCTGTTGATAAGCTGTGGAAGGACATTCTCAGGGACAAAAACCATCACATTATCGTGGCGGAGGAGGACGGAAAACTGGTCTCCTCCTGCGTCTGCGTGGTGATCTCCAATCTCACCCACAATCAGCGGCCCTATGCCCTGGTGGAAAATGTGATCACAGACGAGGCATACCGCAGGAAGGGCCTGGCTACGGCCTGCCTTCAGTACGCGAAAAAAATTGCCATGGAAGAAAACTGTTATAAGATCATGCTGCTCACAGGGGCAAAGGAGGAAGCCACTTTGCGCTTTTATGAGCAGGCCGGGTATAACCGGAAGGATAAAACGGCTTTTATTCAGTGGCTTTGATACGGAGGAAAAATGGTTATGGAGTATCAGAAGATAAATGCCAGTGTCATAGACGCGTGGTGTCAGGACGGATGGCAGTGGGGGCAGCCGATCTCCCATGAAATGTATGAATAGGCGTTAAAGGGCCAGTGGGGCGTCTATCTGACCCCGACGAAAATGGTGCCCAGGGAATGGTTCGGCGGTCTGACCGGAAAGAGATTGTTGGGGCTGGCCAGCGGCGGAGGCCAGCAGATACCTGTTTTTACCGCGCTGGGCGCGAAGTGTACGGTTCTTGACTACTCCCCAAAGCAGTGTGAGAGCGAAAGGATGGTCGCCGAAAGAGAAGGCTACGAGGTTGAGATCATAGAGGGGGACATGACGAAGCGGCTTCCCTTTGCGGATGAAACCTTTGATCTGATCTTTCATCCGGTGTCAAACTGCTATGTGGAAAAGGTGGAGCCGATTTTCAGGGAGTGCTTCCGAGTGCTGAAAAAGGGCGGCGTGCTGCTGGGGGGCTATGACACCGGGATCAATTATATTTTTGACGACGCGGAAGAACGGGTGACCTATGCGCTGCCCTTCAATCCCCTGAAGGACCCAAAGCTATATGAGGATTCCGTGAGAAATGACTGGGGCATTCAGTTTTCCCATACCCTGGAGGAGCAGATCGGCGGCCAGCTGCGGGCGGGCTTTCGGCTGACGGATCTATATGAGGACACCAACGGGGAGGGGAATCTGCATGAGCATAACATTCCCTCTTTTGTGGCGGTGCGGGCGGTGAAAGGGTAGACGGGAGAGAAAAATCCTTACATAAGCAGAGAGATACTTAGGGCGGGTACAGAATGTTGGAGCATTTTGTATCCGCCCTTATCGTAGGGAAAGAGCAGCATTAAAATCACATTTTATCCGAGACTTAAAACGCACGGGAAACACGTGAAAAACGCGCGCGGTTCCCTCTTGATAAAATCATTCTCAGGGTTTATGATGAAAAAGAAGCATAAAAAACGATGCGAGATCAGGAAACTCACAACCTGACAGCAGAAAAGAGGTCGTCTATGGAAAGAGAAAAGGATTGGAAGCAGCAGGAACATATTCCCATGCTGGGAGCCGCCTACTACCCGGAGGACTGGGACGAGGCGGAACAGGAGAAGGATATCGAGTGGATGCGGAAAGCTGGAATGAAAGTCGTCCGCATGGCGGAATTTGCCTGGCACTGTATGGAGCCAAGGGAAGGAGAGTTTCATTTTGACTGGCTGCACAGGGTCATTGACCGGCTGAAGGAGGCCGGGATCATGGTGATACTGGGGACGCCGTCGGCCACGCCGCCCATTTGGCTGGAAGAATTGGACCCGGATATGCGAAGATGGAATCACGATCACCGGCAGGAGACCCACGGAGGCAGGCGGCATTGCTGTTCCAATAACGATACCTACAATCAGTATTCTCTCCGCATCGCAGAGAAAATGGCCCAGGAATTTGGCCGGGAGGAGACGCTGCTTGGCTGGCAGATCGACAATGAGATCGATGTGCAGTCAGACGGCTGCTTCTGCGACTCCTGCGTGGACAAATTTCATGCCTATCTGGAGGAAAAATATAAGACCATCGAGGAACTGAACAGAAGGTGGAATCTGAATCTGTTCAGCCAGGCTTATGACAGGTTTGAGCAGATACCGGCTCCGGAGCGCTCCTGGCACAATCCCCATCTGTTGTTTGAGTGGTTCCGGTTTCAGGCGGACAGCCAGATTGGATTTATCAGGCGGCAGGCGGAGGTGCTGCGAGCCTATTCGGATAAACCCATCGGTACGGATATGATGCCGATGATGGGGATCGATTATGAGAAAATGGCGGGATTTCTGGATGTGATGCAGTTTAATCATTATAATACGGAAGAAAATTTAAAGGATGTGCCCTTCTGGTTTGATCTGCTTCGTCCGTTGAAAAATCGTCCTTTCTGGAATACGGAAACGGCTACCTGCTGGAATGGTTCCACCTGTATCGGACAGTCCGTGAAGCCGGATGGCTTCTGCCGGGTAAATTCCTGGCTGCCCATAGCGCTGGGGGGAGAGAGCAACATGTACTGGCTGTGGAGACAGCACTGGGCGGGGCACGAGCTGATGCACGGCTCCGTCATGTCCGCCGCCGGCAGGCCGCTTCCGGTCTTTGCGGAAGTCCAGAGGACCGCCGAAGAATTTGATAAGGCCGCAGAGTTCATAGCGGGAACCCAGGTGGAGACGGAGGCTGCGCTGCATGTCTCCTCCACAAACAGCGGCCTGCAGGCCGTGCAGGAGATCGTGCCGGAGCCGGGTGCCGGGGATATTTTGACGCCCTATCTGTACCGGGTGCAGCAGTATTTTTATCAGCCAATGGTACAGTCCGGCCTGCGGCCGGATGTGATCGGGGCGGGAAAGGAGCTGGAGGGATACCGGCTTCTGGTGTCGCCTGTCATGCTGACCCTGGAGGAGGCGGATTTACAGAGCAGGATCGCCGATTGGGTGCGCAAGGGAGGCGTCTGGGTTGTGGGACCTATGACGGATATCCGCGATGACATCGGCGCTCATTATAGAGACCGTGCCATGGGGATGGTGGAAGAATTGACGGGAGTGGCGCTCACCTACCAGATTCCCGACGCGGAGCACAGGATGAAAGCGGTATGGTCGAATGGGGAGGAATTTATTGTCAATGAATGGCTTCAGTTATATGACGTGCCGGAAAACGCGGAGGTTTTGGCGAGGGTATCGGAGGGGTATTCCACAGCCATCGGAAAAGCGCTGGCGGCAAAGATAAAAGTAGGAAATGGCTGTGTGATCCTGGTGGGAACCTTCCCGGACAGGGAGGATATGCTGCGGTTGATGGAGATCGCGTGCAGGGAAAGTGGCGTAAAACCCCTGCGGCATTCCGCTTCGGTGACGGCGGTACGCCGCGGCGGCAGTCAGCGGGGGTACATTGCGCTGGAGCATGACGGTCAGCCGGCAACTTTTGTTCCCGAAATGAAGGTGAAAGATATTTTAACAGGTGTGGAATATGCGGCGGGAGAAGAGATTGCCATGAAACCCTATGATGTCAAGGTCCTTGCGGAAGTCTGACAGAGGAGTTATCAGCAGGCGCGTGTGCACGAGATAGAAGCAAACAGAAAGGCCACACAACCATGAAAACCCAAACCTACAGCCTGGACTACCCGGAGCTGGTAGTTCCCATGAACAATATCGCCGGCTTTCCGGTGCGGCCGGGCAACTTTGAGACCAACGGCGCCGTGCCCCTTAGAAACGGTGTCAGCTTTACCGTACATACAAGACAGGGCACCTCCTGCGAGCTCCTTCTGTTCCACCGGGGCAAGGAGGAGCCCTTCGCGGTCCTGCCCTTCCCGGAGGAATACCGCATCGGGGACGTGTACTCCATGATCGTGTTCGACCTGGACATCGAGGAGATCGAGTACGCCTACCGGGTGGACGGGCCTTACGACCCGAAAAAGGGACTGCTCTTTGACAAAAAGAACATCCTTCTGGACCCCTATGCCCGGGCGGTGGCGGGACAGCGGATCTGGGGAGAGGGAAAGGTGGGGGCCTACCACGCCAGGGTGGTGAAGGACGTGTTCGACTGGGGGGACATGCCCCAGTCGAAGCACGAGATGTGCGACCTCATTATCTACGAGCTCCACGTCCGGGGCTTTACCTGCCACAGCTCCTCCGGGATAGCTCATCCCGGGACCTTCGCGGGGCTGAAGGAAAAGATCCCCTATTTAAAGGAGCTTGGCGTCAATGCGGTGGAGCTGATGCCCGTGTTTGAGTTTAACGAGATGGGAAACGCCCGCAAGGTGGACGGAAAGGTCCTTCTGGATTACTGGGGCTACAATTCCGTCAGCTTCTTTGCGCCCAACACCAGCTATGCGGCGGCTATGGAGTACAACCAGGAGGGGACGGAGCTGAAGGAGCTGATCAAGGCCCTCCACGACAACGGCATCGAGGTCATTTTGGACGTGGTCTTCAACCACACGGCGGAGGGCAACGAGCAGGGACCGGTATTTTGCTTCAAGGGCTTTGACAACAAGGTGTACTATATGCTCACCCCCGAGGGAAATTATTACAATTTCAGCGGCTGCGGCAACACCCTAAACTGCAATCACCCCATTGTCCGGCAGATGGTGCTGGAGTGCCTGCGGTACTGGACCATCAATTACCGGGTGGACGGCTTCCGCTTCGATTTGGCCAGCATTTTAGGGAGAAATGAGGACGGAGCGCCCTTAAATATGCCGCCCCTTCTGGACGCGGTGGCCTACGACCCCATTTTAAGCAACGTAAAGCTCATCGCGGAGGCCTGGGACGCGGGGGGCATGTACCAAGTGGGGAGCTTTCCGGCCTACAAGCGCTGGGCGGAGTGGAACGGAAAATACCGGGATTCCTTAAGGAGCTTTTTAAAGGGCGACCTCTGGGAGGCGGGGAATGCGGCCCTGCGGGTGGCGGGCTCCGAGGATATTTACGGCGCCGACCCAAAGAGCGACGACAGCAGCTACATCGGCTATGCGGGCTACAATTCCAGCGTTAATTTCCTGACCTGTCATGACGGCTTTACCCTTTATGACCTGTACGCCTACAATCAGAAGCACAATGAGCAGAACGGCTGGAACAATACGGACGGCTCGGACGATAACCGGAGCTGGAACTGCGGCGCGGAGGGGGAGACCGACGATCCGGAGGTGCTCTCCCTGCGCTTTCGGATGATCCGAAACGCCTGCGCGGTGCTTCTGTGCAGCCGGGGAACTCCCATGTTCCTTGCCGGGGACGAGTTTGGCAACACCCAGTACGGGAACAACAACAGCTACTGCCAGGACAACGAGATCTCCTGGCTGGACTGGGGGCTCCTTAAGAAGAACCGGGACTTGTTTGAATTTTTCAAATTTATGATCGCCTTCCGCAAAAACCACCGGGTCATCCGGGAAAAGCTGCCGAACGCCGTGTGCGGCATGGAACCCCTTCGCACCCACGGGGCCCGGGCGGAGCAGGAGCTTTCCCCCAATGGGGGAACCTTCGCCACCTGCTTTGCGGGCTACGACAGGGAGCAGATGCGGGACGACATCGTGTATCTTGCCATCAACAGCTTCTGGGAGGATGTGGAGATCACCCTGCCCAGGCAGTACGGCGGCAACTGGTATTTAAGCGTCAATACCTTCGGGGACGGGCAGGGGCGGTACTGCTACGGCGAAGGGGAGGAGATACGCATCGACGGAAGCTTTGTCATGCGGCCCCGGTCGGTGGCGGTGTTTGTGCGGCGGGAGTACTAGTATACGGATGTGGAAAATGGAGTTCCAGTCCACCGGTAAAGTTACTGTACGCAGCAAAAATTTGGCTTCTTTTTGCTTTCTCCATTGACAAACAAACAAAAACAACATATAATTAGATACAAACAAAGAAAAACCACAGAAGGCCGGGGAGCTC
>CALWDR010000118.1 GCA_944376745.1 uncultured Lachnospiraceae bacterium | reverse complement strand
TCCAGAAACTCCGCCACTTCCTCGTTTCCGCCATACGGTACGCCGCTCCACAGCTCCAGAAGCTGCCCGTAGGAAGCGCTGCCTTTCCACTGGCTGTTTCTCAGCAGCATTCCAAATTCCGCCACGGCGGCCTCCAGAAGCATATTGGCATTGACCACATTTTCCTTATAGATCTCCGGTCCAAAGGATCTTTCCAGCTCCTTGCTCGTGGAAACTCCCGGTTCCTTATAGCGGATCTTCAGCGTGGCCCACTCCTCCATGGCTTCCCCCCGGGCCGGCTCTCGGGTCTGGTATTTCAGGTCAATGCCGCCGTCACCGTCCTCCTGTCCGGCCCACACCACCTCGTAGAGGACCGTCACGGTATGTCCGGCTCCCACTTCCCCGGCGTCCCTGGTATCGTCCGTAAAATCCTCAGCGCTCAGGAGCCGGTTCTCATAGCCCAGCAGTCGGTATTCCCCGATCCACGCCGGATTAAATTCCACCTGAAGCTTCACATCCTCCGCCACCGTCACCAGGGTGCTGCCCAGCTCCTCCACCAGTACCCGCCTGGCCTCCATCAGGGAATCGATGTAGGCGTAATTTCCATTTCCGTTGTCCGCCAGGGCTTCCAGCTTATTGTCCTTGAGATTCCCCTCTCCAAAACCCAGAACCGACAGGTAGACGCCGCTTTTTCTCTTCTCCTCCACCAGCTCCTTCAGCTCGCTCTCGCTGGTCTGTCCGATATTCAGATCCCCGTCGGTGGCCAGGATCACGCGGTTGTTGCCGCCCGGAATAAAATATTGCTCCGCCAGGGCGTAGGCCGTCTCGATCCCGGCACTTCCGTTGGTCCCGCCGCCGGCTTCCAGGAAGCTTATGGCTTCTAAAATCGCGCCCTTCTCATTGCCTCTGGCCCCGTCCAGCACCACCGCTTCCGCCCCCGCATAGGTCACGATGGACACCCGGTCCTTCTCCCCCAGATTCTCCGTCAGCAGGGCAAAGGCCTGCTTCAACAGGGGCAGCTTGTCCGGCTCGTCCATGGAACCCGACACATCCAGCAGGAACACCAGATTAGACTTGGGCGACTCCGAGAAATCAATGTCCTGAGTGCGAATCCCGATACGCACAAGCCCATGCTCCTCATTCCAGGGACAAGGGGCGCCGTCAATGGTGATCCCGAACACCTCCCCGGCCTTTGGGCTCTCATAATCATAATGGAAATAATTCAGCATTTCCTCAATGCGAACGGCTCCCTCGGGGATATCCTCCGGCCGCTGTCCCTGCCGCAGCATCCGGCGCACATTGCTGTAGGAGGCCGTATCCACATCCGCGGAGAAGGTGGACAGAGGATTCAGGGAAACCTTCAAAAATCCGTTTTCCGTGACGGAGTTGTACTCCTCGGTATCCATGGAGGGCATTTCCTCCGCAGGCGCTGCCATCTCATAGGAAGCATCGCCCACAACCGCGGCATCACTTCCGCTGTTCTCCTGGATGTCCATGGTATTTCCCCCCTGGAACATGTCCCCGCCGCTCATCCCGCACCCGGCCAAGGCTCCGACCAGCACCGCTGCCGCCAACACAAAAGAAGCTGCGCGTAATCTTTTTTTCATAGTAAGATTCCTCCTTTTTTGGGTTTTCTAAAAAGGATACGCACAGCCTCCCATCCATTTATGGTAAAATTTCCAATTATTTTGTATTTTTTTCCTATGGCAAGATTTCCAGTAATCTTAAAGCTTCCTCTCCTTTCCCTGTTCCTGCCGCATGGCATCCAGGGATACCCGCAGGGTGCTTTTCCACCCGCAGACACAGAGTTCCCTGAAAATCTTCCTTTTGATAGGAATTTTCCCCATTTTCACAGACGATGCAAAGCTGATTTCCCGGCTGATACCCGCTGTCCCCGGCCTCGACCACCTGGGCCTGAAGCGCCAGACCGCCGTCCGTCTCCCGCACCTGTTCCACCAGGACGGTAAGCTCCATCTGGCTTTGGTTCTCCCCGTCTTCCGGTCTGCTGGCCTGGGCGTCGTTTTCCGGACTCTCCGTCTGCTCCTCCGCCGGCATCGTCACACTGTCAGACACATCAGCGGCATCGCTGCTTCCCCCTGTGAAATTCTCGTAAGCCATATTTTCCCCGGCCCCTGACTGCCGCAGGACTCCCGTCACCGGCACCAGCAGCACCGCCACGGCCACAGCCGCCGCCAGCGGCACCACAAGCCGGTTGGGCACCGTCTTTTTGGCTTTTTGGGGCTTTTTCGGCGCAAGATTTCTTTCAATGCTTTCCCATAAGTCCGGGACATCCGTCATTTTTAAATTTCTATATTGATCCTCAAGCTCTTTTTCAGATAATTCTTTCATGACGCACCTCCTGCTCCGCTTTCTGATACCTCCGCAATTTCTGGATTCCCTGACGGTACAGCCAGGTCACGGTTCCCATGGGCTTCTTTAACAGCGCCGCGATCTCCCGGAAGGTGAAGCCCCCCAGCACCTTTAAGTCCAGAACCTCCTGCTCCGCCGGCTTTAACAGCTTCATGGCTTCCCGGAAGCTTAGATTCCCCAGCACTTCCTCCGCCACATCCTCCGTCTCCTGTCCCGGCTCGGGCAGCTCCTCCAGAGGCAGCTCCCGCCTCCGCTTTCGCAGAAAATCGATGGTCATATTCCGGGCGATGGTCATCATCCAGGCCCTGTGCCCGCCCCCGAACCGGTAGGTATCGGCCTTATCCCAGAGCCGTATGAAAAATTCCGAGGTCAGGTCCTGGGCGTCCTCCCTCTGCCCCGTCATGTCATAGATCACGGAATAGATCAGCGCCACATAGGCCTGGTAAATCTGTTTCAGTCCCTCCTTATCGCCCTTTCGGATCCGGCGGATGCAGGCCTCAAATTCAAGATCCTCCACGTTCTCCCCCTCCTAAGTATAGATACGGTATGGCTGGTGTTTTTTATGGCATGCTTCAAAAAACTTTAATATAGCACTTTAGAATTCCAAAGAATCCACTTTTAATAAGAAATCATATACATTCATCATCAGGATTCCGTCATCATTATAAAACGGTCTTGGTGTATCCGAAGTAATCACAATTTTCTTAAAGGAATCATTAATTTTCAAAAATGGGCGAATCTCTTGTTCCATCTTCTCCGCCGTTCCAAGCATATATGCAGACTGAATATAATACTTTTTAGAGCCCTTATTGCAAACAAAATCAACTTCCAGCTGCTTCTTTACCGGTTTACCCTCTTTTCCCTTTTCAACAATAGTCAGATTACCAACATCTACACGAAAGCCTCGCATTCTTAATTCGTTATAAATTACGTTTTCCATGGCATGTGCCACTTCCATTTGTCTGTAATTGATACGAGAATTTCTAAGCCCCATATCCATGAAGTAATATTTAAGCGGTGTTCCAATATAGGATCTACCCTTAATATCGTATCTGTTTGCCTCTTCGATCAGAAACGCGTCTTCCAGATATTCAAGATACTTCGTGATAGTAGTCACTGTAATCTTTGACTTACTTACACTTTTGAATGTTTTTTGAAGCTTATTAGGGTTCGTCAAGGCACCGATTGCAGAGGATAATACATCCAACAATGCTTCCATTTCTCCGATATTTCTAATCTTGTTTCGCTTCACAATATCACTGATATATGTTTCCTGAAACAGATGATCCAAAAGTGCCATCTTTTGCTCTTCTGTTTCAGCCAGTACCACAAGCGGAATGCCGCCATAAGTAATGTATTCCTTCCAGCCATCATACTTGTTTCCATCATATGCTGTCATAAATTCAGAGAAACTCAAAGGATACATATGCACTTCGTCTCCTCTGCCTCCAAATTCCGTTGCTATGTCCCTTGATAAAAACTTCGCATTACTTCCGGTTACAAACACATCACAGTTCTTTTTATCCGCTAATCCATTTAATACACTTACAAATTCATTCAACAACTGAACTTCATCTAACAAAAAATAATATTTTTTGTCATCTTTAAGCTGCTCTTTTGCCCAAGGATAAAAAACTTTCGGATTACGATACTCAATATTATCGAACAAATCAAATGCCATTTCTATAATGTGTTCTTCATCCACTCCACTCTCAAGCAAATGATTTTTAAATAATGTTCTTAGCAAATAAGATTTCCCGCATCTTCTTATTCCGGTAACAATTTTAATTAAGCTGTTATCTTTGCGTTTTATAAGTTGTTCCAAATAATAGTCTCTTTTAATCTCTTTTTCCATATGAAACACTCCTAGAAGAATTTTTGGTTAGTTTATCCCTGAATTTCTTTTAATATACCTCGTATATTGCATTTTTTCAAGGGGTTAAGAGAAATTTAGGTTAGAATTAACCGAAATTTCTTTTAGGAACATGAATCCGCTGCGTCTGTCGCTTTCTCACCTCTCCTTTTCCGGTAGGTATTGGGCGACTGGCCCGTCTGCTGCCGAAACACATAATTCATAACTCACCTCAACGATTTTTTCAATATTTTCAAATTCGTACTATGATACCGTTCACATAATTCCAATAAATCTTTTTTATTTAGATTCGCAAACTCCATTTCATCCACTCGCAAATCTTCAAAAAGTAACATTCGTAATTCTGTTTTTAATCTCCTGTTTTTTCCAATCGAATCCCAAACGGATAAGCGTCTGCCGGCACATCTCTATAAGTAAATGTTCCAAATGGCGTACTGTATCTCTTTGCTTTCTTTATTTCATTAGCCCCTTCCATTCGCCACCGTAAGCAAATCTTAAGACGTCCAGTTACAATCCACATGCCTCCAAATAAAAAGATACTCTTTGCCACACCCGCTATAATATATAGTACCTTTACAAAATGTTATGTATCCTCCAGCTTATCCGTCAGATATTTTACTTTTTGATACGCATCCTGCTTTATACGCATCTCTTCCTCCCCATCTCCAATATTTAAAAATGCTACAATATCCACTGGTCCTGCATGCTCAACAGATGCAAATTTTTCTTTCAATTTCTGACACATCTCCTGTATAAGTTCTTTTTCTCTATAGGGGAAAAACGCTTCCGCAAGCGCTCTGACTCCCCCAGGATAGTAAGTTAGATGACATTTACATGTCCAATGTCAAGCGCTCCATCAGATCTTTTATATTCGATACGAACGTCCATCGGTGGAAATTCAAAAGCAAAATTTCCGCCAGTGGCAGGTAAGGTTTTAATTCCATCCACATGTTTGCTTACATTTCCGCCATCTCCGCCATACTTTCCTGACAAAAAGTCTACATCCACATCATATTCCACCCCTTGGACAGATACCGTTTTCACAAATGTAAAATACTTTTCCGTATGTCTGCGATATCCATTTTGCTGCAGTAATCTTCTAATTGTTTTATAACTTTTTCACAATATCTCCAAGGACCATATAGGCAGCCTCCCTCTGCCCCTGTGAATAATCAATCACTTGCTTTAAATTTTCATCGTTCATTATCATGGTCTCCTTCATTAAATTCTTTCAGTATGATTGCCTCAGCAGCTTCCTCTCCTCTTCCGCCTCCTGTCAGAAGATCAATTATAGTTTGAACCGGAGAAGTCACAACATCCCCATTGACTTTCTTCGAAAACATACACGGTGTTTCATCATGAGGAACTGTAATCATTACATTCCCGCCAGATGCCACCTGTTTCAAATCTAAGTCCGCGATAAATTCTTCAAAATCCTGCGGTTCCACATATACATGAACTCTATTATATCGTACTGCCGGAGCATATCTGACTGCTGCGGAGAAAGACCCTAATACAGCACTTGCGCCATGTTGTTCATTCCATTTTGCTATGGCCGACTCTATTTCCGGGATACTGTCAAGCGAATAATACTCAAATGATCGAGCATCTTTTTTCTGATAACCCTTTGCCCAATCATACAGCATTTCTCTTACATTGCATACTCTGAATCCTCCTGGAAGTTCTTCTATCCACGCATGATCCAACAAAAAACTTTTTACATTTGAAACCGTTCCTATTGCTTTTCCCGTTATTTGCGCTAATTCTTTCACCTGCCAGATTTTTTTGTAATCATTCAGGACAGTACGCATGATCACCGATGCCGCCGAAGCGCTTTTGGAAAAATAATTTTTCTTTGTTCTCAATTCTACATATTTATTTTGTTTACCGGTAATATAAATCATGATACGTTTTGTCAAAATATAACAATTTCCTGACAAATCCATATATCCATATTTTTTTTCGCGCATAGCCTCTGCAGAAGCTTCTGAAATATATGGCGCCATAAACATATAAAAAGCCCCATCTGCATGCTGTGAAGCCATCAGCATAAACTCATTAACAAAACGCCGTTCTCCTCTCGACTCTACTTCAACGCAAAATTGAATGGTTTCTTCATTATCCGCAAAATAAATAGTGGCATGAAAATCTCCAAAGCCTCGCTGTAAACCTGTTGATATAATCTCTATATCTGATACAAAAGGTACTTCTTTAAATATCTGACAGAACTTTTCCTTTGCAAGCTGTACATATTGTTTTTCCGTGTAATTTAGTTTCATCGTTTTACTCCATTTCATCATTTCGGTGAAATCATTATATTCTTTGAATCCTCAATTGTCAATACACGATTGTAAACTTCATTCAAAAAGCAGATAAGAGTGACCTATCCCACTCTCATCTGCTCACATTCCTGTTAAATCCAAATGATTCTCACAATAACATTTGCCATGAATCTCATTCCTTACGTTTTTCTGTTACTGAAAATCACTTTTGTCCCTCTGACATCCTTCTCACCAGCTCCTCCATCTCCGCCTTGGAGCTCACCTGCCCCGCCCGCAGCAGCCAGCCGTTTCGCTCCTGCTCTCCCATGGCGCTGTAGCGGTTCATAGCCTGCTCGTTCATGGCCAGGCTTAACCCAAAACCGATGGGCACATTCTCGGCGCCCTCTCCGATGTTTGGCCTGTCATATCCATTGTTTAATTCCATGTTTTTCATCTCCCTTCTCTCGTCCCGCACTTACGGTTTCCATTTCCGGCAGTCCCCATCCGGCACGCCATACAGCTGCTAAAACCAACCGAAGCTTTTGCCGATCCAGTACCCCAGCCCCAGCACCCAGCTTGTGAAGATCCCGTACAGGATCACCGGCCCGGCTATCGTAAAGATCTTACAGCCGATTCCGAAGACCTGGCCTTCCTTTTGGAACTCTATGGCCGGGGCCGCCACCGAATTGGCAAAGCCGGTGATGGGCACCAGAGCCCCGGCGCCTCCCCAGCTGGCCACGGAGGGGTAGAGGTTCATGCCTGTGAGAAGAACGCTTAAAAGCACCAGCAGGAGGCTGGTCCAGGCTCCCGCCGTCTCCTTGTCCAGGCCCATGCCTCCGGCCACATTCAAAATGATCTGGCCCAGGCAACAGATGATGCCCCCCACCAGAAAGGCTTTCGCCATGTTAGCCCACAGGGAATGGGTGGGCGTCACCTGTTTTACGTAATCGTTGTAATCCTGCTGCTGTTTTGCCTTGTCTTCCTTCGTTGTGGTTTCTCTGGTCAGTCGCATGATCATCATCTCCTCTGCCGGCTTACTTTTCTACCGTTTCCGGCCTGTCTTTCCACATATATGGCTGAAATTGTCCTCCCGCCGCCCTACTGTCCCATGCGGTTGGCGTAAAAATAAAAAGCGCCGGCCATCTTGCCCATGGCCATGGCAAGCAGTACCCACTCCTGCCCCACTTTCATCCTGGTCCTGCGGAACATGATGGGGAAGGTATTGATGATCTCCGCCAGGGCCACGGCCAGGCAGCCGGTATAGATCCCCGCCGACAGCCCGAAGGCCCCCAAAAGTCCCCGCCCCATCCAGCCGGGAAGGGGAATTTCCAGGTGAAAGATCGATATCAGGGTCCCGAAAATGCCGCCCCAGAAAATGGCCGTCTCATAGGAGAGCACCCGGTTCACCGTGTGGGTCTTCCCGGCAAAGCGGGGCACCACCCCAAGGGTCACCACGAAGGCGAACACCCCCGCCGCCACCCCGAAGCCGCTGGCCAGGCCGATCAATCCAAGAAATAATTCCTTTATCCACATCCGTACTTATGCCCTTTCCGCCGCATTTTCCATATTTTTCTTAATCCACATCCACATTTGTGCCCTTCCTGCCGCAATTTTCAATAAAGGTGGTATTCACGTCCTGCTCGTACTTTCGCATCTGTACCTGCATGGGCGTAGGATCGTGGGTCACCTTCTTGCGCCCGAAATGGTTGAAGAAGATCAAAATCCCCACCGCCAGGCCCAGGCAGTAGCCCACCTCCAGGGTGGTGAAGCCGCTGGATTTCCGTCCCATTACCTGGGCGTAAAATTTCTGAAACACGTCCGACACGCCCACGTCGTTGTTGAAGGTCATGATCGTGAAGGCGGAACCGAAAAACACCAGGATACAGATGACCACCGCCTTGAGGATTCCCAGCCATTTTTTCTCCTCCCTGGGGATATATTCCAGCACAAAATCCTTCTCCCCCTGATTTTCGATGGCCAGAGCCGGGTATTCCCTGCCGATGTCCTCGATGATCTTCAGGATGGAAAAAACCTCAATCTGCTGCTTTTTTCCTTTTCTGCCCGCCGGCTGGTGAAAGGTGTGGACCTTCATGGTCTTCAGCCTGTGGACAATGTCCCGGTTGGTGCAGGTGAGGCTGGCGATGTCCTTTAAGACGACGCCGGGCTTATGCACCACCACATTTCTGTCAATTTTGATATAAAGTGTCTCGCTCATAGATAGGCATCCCAAAATTCCCGGCTGTTCACCAGCGTTCCCTCGGTAATATCGGATCTGTCCCGCACATAATTCAGATAATAGAAAATGCCCCCCACAATGGCGAGAATCACCACTGACAAAAGGCAGATTCGATAGATTTTATGACCCATACGCTCACTTCCTTCCAGCTTCTTTTGGTGGTAGTATGCGTCTTTTTTCAAATATTATACATAAATTTTTAAGGCGCCGCCAGCTTCCGAAGCCGGAGCAGGATTTTTTTCTCCAGGCGGCTGACCTGCACCTGGCTGATCCCGAGCTTCTGCGCCACCTGGGCCTGGGTCTTGTCCTGAAAATAGCGCTGCTCGATGAGCTCCCGCTCCATCTCCTCCAGCTGCTCCAGAAGCTGCCCCAAAAGCATCTGATTCAGCAAAAGCTCGTTCCGGTCCTTTTTCTCCGGCAGCCGGTCCGCCAGACAGATGTCGTTTCCATCGGACTGATAGATGGATCTGTAGATAGATTCCACCTCCACGCTGGCCTCCAGGGCCATCACGATCTCCTCCCGGGAAATTCCAGTGGCCCCCGTAAGCTCCGCCAGGGTCACCTCCCGCCCCAGCTCCTTTTGCAGACGCCCCTCCGCCGCCCGTATCCTGGCGGCATTTTCCTTCAGACTGCGGCTCACCTTTATCATGCCGTCGTCCCGAAGGAATCGCTTGATCTCCCCGGTGATCATGGGAACCGCGTAGGTGGAGAAGCGCACCTCGTAGGTGGTGTCAAATTTGTCGATGGCCTTCATAAGACCGATGCTGCCGATCTGAAACAGATCCTCCATCTCGTATCCCCGGTTGTCGAACCTGCGCACAATGCTCCACACCAGTCCCAGATTTCCCTGTACCAGCCTGTCCCTCGCCTCTTTATCCCCATGGTGTGACTGCTCGATCAAAGCGATGGTTTCATCCATGTCCCTAAGCCTTTCCGATTCTCTTTCTCATGGTGACCCGGGTCCCCTCGCCCACCCGGGAGGCCACCCACACCTCGTCCATAAAGGCCTCCATAAAGGTAAAGCCCATGCCGGACCGCTCCAGCTCCGGGCGGGTGGTGTAAAGCGGCTCCCTGGCCTTCTCGATGTCCGCGATGCCCCGCCCCGTGTCGATGACGCTGATCTCCACCTGATCTTCCTCCACCCTGGCGGTGATAAAGATCCTGCCCTCCTTCTGGTCGTAGCCGTGAATGATGGCGTTGGTCACCGCCTCGGACACCGCCGTCTTCACGTCCGCCAGCTCGTCCACCGTGGGATTTAAGCCCGCGATAAAGGCCCCCACGGCCACCCTGGCAAATCCCTCGTTCTCGGACTGGGATGTAAACTCCATTTTCATTTCCTTTCGCACCATTTCCTCCTCCTTACAGCTCCACGTCGATTACTTTATGTAAACCAGAAACCTGAAATATTTTCTGAATCTGCCGGTTTAAGTGGACGGCTCTCGTGCATCCCCCCGCAAATTTCAGATTCCGGCAGCGGCCCAGGATCACGCCGATGCCGGAGCTGTCCATAAAGACGGTATCCTGAAAATCAAACACCAGCCCCCGCACCGGGTAGCGGCTCATCAAAAGGTCCGTCTCCTGCTTGAGCTGCCCGGCGCAGTGGTGGTCCACCTCCCTTGGCATGCGGACGATCAACTGCCCGGTGCCCGCTTCAAATCTGTGCTCCATATTCATCTCCCTCTCTCCATAAAAAGAAAAAAAAGACGCCGCTTCAGCCGCTGACGTCTTTTGTGTTTGCTTGTTCTATTCCCCGTTCTGGGCGGTATCCTCCGGCGCAGCCGCCGCTCCCCCCAGCTCCTCCACATAGCGCTCCGCCGTCCGGGCCCTCTGGGTACCGGGCACGATCTCCATAACCCTCTGATAGTAGACGACCGCCTGCTCATTCTGCCCCAGTTGCCGGTAGGACTGAGCCAGATAGTAGACCGCATAACCGTTCTCGTAAGTCTCGTCCGTATCCACCACCCGCTGCAGGTTGTCGGCGGCCTCCTGGTAATTGCCGCTGTCGTAGGCAGCCTCGCCCTGCTGGTACAAAATGCCGATGTACTGCTGATTCACCTGGGCGCTCAGGTTCTGATAAACGGTGGCTGCTTCGCCGGTAAAGGCCGTTCCGTCCAGATTTTCCAAAGCTGTGGCCGCCCCCGCCACGTCCCCCTTCACAAACGTATCATAAGCCACCAGCAGCTGCTCGTACCTGGCAAGGGTGTCCTGACTGCTGCTGGCGCTGGCCTCATA
>CALWDR010000117.1 GCA_944376745.1 uncultured Lachnospiraceae bacterium | reverse complement strand
AAGAGAACGGGGAGTCTGAATTATGGAATTTTCTTGAAGAATTGCGAGTGAAAGCGTTGTCAAGTAAGGATGCGCGCATTCAATATAAGCAAATAAGCCTATATATTCAGCTTTTGCAGGATAAAGGGACACAACTACCGGACAATGTAACGAAACATGTTGAGGAGAATATTTGGGAACTGCGTCCTGGGAATAACCGGGTATTTTATTTCTATTTTGAGGATGATGTTTTTGTTTTATTGCATCATTTTCGGAAGAAATCACAGAAAACACCTCGTAGAGAAATTGTGAGAGCAAAGGCAGAGCGTGATGACTATTTGGCTCAAAAGAGGAGGAAATCGCATGAGAACCTGGGAGGAATATAAACAGCATGTAAAAGCTATTTCACCGGAGAGCAAAAAAGATATGGAGGAGATTGAAAATATTGCTTCCATTGTAGGTGCCATGATCGAGCAGAGAAATGCCATGGGAATCAGTCAGCGGGAGTTGGCGGCCATGTGCGGTATGCCGCAGTCCTCTGTGGCGAGGATCGAATCCTTTAAAACCATACCGAACCTGGATACATTGCTGAGGCTCATGCAGTCGCTTGGCTTGAAGCTGACAGTCTCGCCAAAGGTGAATCCGTGATCCTAGCCGATTGACGCAGATGATCGCTGTCGGCAAACATGAATTTAACTAGGAAAAATCCCCCGAAAGGAATCGTACAAATGGCACGATTTCCCTTCAGGGGATTTTTTTGTTCATAAATCCCATCCCCCCTCATATACATAGATAGACAGGAATCATGAGAGGAGCGGATCATGGAAGCGTTATGGAATATTTTTCCCGTACATCTTAAAGAATTTATAAAAGAGAGCTTTCGTGAGAACGGGCGGCCCGAGGAGATCCGCCTGCGGATCGGACAGCCTGTGGTGCTGGACACCGGAAGCCGGGAGCTGTATTGGGACAAACAGGCCGGGCGGCTCACCGGGAGCATGGAGCGGGGCTACCGGGCCACGGAGCAGGATATCAAGGACGTGGTGCTGTATATGAGCAATTATTCCCTGTACGCCTTCGAGGAGGAGCTGCGGGCGGGGTTTCTCACCATTCAGGGGGGCCACAGAGTCGGCATCGCTGGAAAGACCGTGTGCGAGGGGGGCAGTGTGAAGACCATCCGCCAGATCTCTTTTCTGAATATCCGGGTTGCCGGGGAGCATAAGGGCTGCGCCGATGCGGTGCTTCCTCATATCCGCCGGGAAAATGGGATCTACAATACCCTGATCCTCTCGCCGCCTGGCATGGGCAAGACCACGCTTCTTCGGGATTGTATCCGCCAGCTCTCCACGGGAAGCGGCTCCTGTCCCGGACTGAAGGTGGGGGTGGTGGACGAGCGCAGTGAGATCGCCGCCTGCTATCTGGGACATCCCCAGAACGATCTGGGACCAAGGACGGATGTGATGGACTGCTGTCCCAAGTCGGAGGGGATGCTGTTGCTGCTTCGCTCCATGTCGCCTCAGATCATCGGGGTGGACGAGCTGGGGGGAGAGACGGACTATGAGGCGGTGGAGTACGCGCTGCACTGCGGCTGTCACATCCTGGGCACCATGCACGGGGAGAGCATGGAGGAAATGGAGAAAAAGCCTCATCTGAAAAAATGGCTGGAGCAGGGATTTTTTCAGCGGTATCTGCTGATCCATAGAAATGAAAAAGGGGAGCGGGCCACGGCGGTGTACGGCGAAGGCCTGGAGCGGATATGGTGAAGCTTTTGGGAGCCGGACTGATCCTCTTTGCGGCCTTTGCCATTGGATTTCAGCTAAAACAGCGGCTGGCGGAGCATGTTAGGCAGCTTTTGGCCTTTCAGGAAATGCTGCTCATGCTTGACCGAGAGCTTTCTTTTGCCAGGACTGCCCTGGACGAGGCCTTTCTGCATATCGCCGGACAGGGGAAGGAACCCTTCAGCGGCCTGCTTATGGAGGTGGCCGGGCGGATGCGCAAGGAGCGGGAGGCCACCTTACAGGAAATCTGGCGAAGCGCCGTGGAGCACCGGCGGGAGGAATTTTATTTTTCGGAGGAGGAATTTTACATACTCACGGGACTTTCGGAAAATTTCGGTTATCTGGACGTGCAGATGCAGGTGGGGAATATTGCCCTGTATGTCCGGCAGGTGGAGTACAGGATCTCCAAGGCCCGGGACGAGCTGGCCCTCAAACAGAAAATGTATCAATATCTCAGTGTGATGTGCGGGCTGTTTCTCATTCTGATATTGATCTGACAGGAGGACATATGAGCATAAATCTGATTTTTAAGATCGCGGCGGTGGGGATTCTGGTGACGGTGATCAGCCAGGTGTTAAAGCACAGCGGGCGGGAGGAGCACGCCTTCCTCACCAGCCTGGCGGGGCTTTTGATCGTCCTGTTCTGGATCGTTCCCTATATTTATGAGCTGTTTGAGACCATCAAAAATCTCTTTGCGCTGTAGGAGGCCCTATGGATATTATCAAAATCGCGATGATCGGGCTGGCGGCGGCCCTTTTGGCCATCCAGGTGAAGGGAGGCCGCCCGGAGTACGAGATCTTCATCACCATGGGGGCCTGCCTGTGCATTTTCTTTTTCCTGGTGACGAAGCTTCAGGTGGTGATAGACGCCGTAAATGAGATGCAGAGCTACATCCGTCTGGACGCAAAATATGTGGCGGTGCTGCTTAAAATGATCGGCATCACCTACGTGGCGGAATTTTCCTCCAATCTGTGCAGGGACGCGGGGTATCAGGCGGTGGCCGGGCAGATCGAGATGTTCGGCAAGCTGTCCATCCTGGTGATCAGCATGCCGGTGCTGCTGGCGCTTTTGGAGACCATCAGCAAATTTTTAAGCTGAGGCGGGGGAGGAGGGAACGTATGAAGGGAAAGAGAAAGGCTGCCGCGGGACTGGGCATTTTAGTGATGGGTTTCTTCTGTGTATTCGGCGGCGGTTTGAAAGCGGACGCCGCCGGTACTGTGTACAAGTCTGCGCACGCGTCAGAGCCGGACGTCGTCCCGGATCTGGACACCTCCATTTTAGACGAGGTGGATTTCACGGAGCTTGACGGGCTTCTGGAGGAGCAGGAGGCCACCCGGGACTTTGACTTCAAAGGCCTGGTAAAGCAGTTGATCTCCGGGGAGGAGATAGACAAGGAGCGGTTGTTTGGCACCATCCGGGATGCCGTCCTTTATGAGGTGGCGGCCAGCAGAGGCTATATGCTGCAAATGGTTCTTCTGGTGGCGGCCTTCGCCCTCCTCTACAACTTCACCAACGTCTTTGAACATGCGGCGGTGACGGACATCAGCTTTTATATCGTATACATGCTCCTTTTAGCCCTTTTGCTGAAATCCTTCCAGCTCATCAGCGGCGTTTTGAGCGATACCCTGGGCACGACGCTGGATTTCATGCGGGCCCTGATGCCGGCCTTCTGCCTGACCATGGTATTTTCCACGGGGACGGTGACGGCCATGGGCTTCTACCAGCTCACGCTGTTTTTGCTCTATATCATTGAGGCGGCGCTGATCTACGGGGTGCTTCCGGCGGTGCACATCTATGTGATGCTGGAGCTTGTGAACCATCTGACCAGGGAGGAGATGATCTCCCGGCTGACGGAGCTGATCCTGAGGTTGGTGGAGTGGACGCTGAAATTCCTCTTTACCCTGGTGGTGGGCATCAACGTGGTACAGGGCCTTTTAAGTCCGGTGATCGATGGCTTTAAGACCACCATGTTTTCGAAAACCGTCGGCATGCTGCCGGGATTGGGGGCTTCCGCGGGGGCGGGGGCGGAGGTGATGGTGGGCTCGGGCATCATCATCAAAAACGGCGTGGGGATCGCGGGGATTTTGGTGGTGCTTCTTCTGTGCGCTGGGCCCCTTCTGAAGGTGGGGATCATGACGCTGATGTACAAGCTGTCCGCCGCCGTGGTTCAGCCCATCGCCGACAAGCGTATGGCCGGCTGTATCAACGGCATGGGGGAGGGAGCGCGGCTCCTGGGCAAGGTCCTTGTCACCGCCGACGTGATGCTGCTCTTGACCATCGCCCTGGTGACGGCGGCCACCACCTGGAACCGGTAGAGGGAGGACACATGGAAGCGATCTACGGCTGGGTGAAAAATATCGTGGTCTTTTATATTCTGATGACGGCGGTGCTGCATCTGCTGCCCAAAAGCAGTTACCAGAAATACGTCCGCTTCTTCGGGGGACTTCTGCTGGTGGTGATGCTCTTGACGCCCCTGCTGGAATTTTTGTTCAAGGAGGATTACCTGTTCAATCAGATTTCCTATGAAGCCTTCTGGCAGCAGGCGGACACGGTGAAGCTGGACGTGGAGGGGATGGAGGAGTTTCAGCGGAGGGCCTATCTTTCGGAGTATGAGAGGGCCATTGCCGGGGACGTGGCCTTGTTGGCCCAGGAGGAGGAGCTTGCGGTGGAGGAGGCCTCCGTCACCTTAAACGAGGATTACAGCCTGGCTCTGGTGGCGCTGACCGTGCGGCTGACGGAAGGGGAGGGAATGCACATTGAGAAGATCACCCTGGGCGACAACAGCCGGGAGTATCCCCAGGTGATGAAACTGAAGGAAAAGATCATGGATTTTTATGAGGTCACGGACCGTCAGATCCGGATCACCGTAAAGGAGGGGTGAGATGAAATTCAAATTTCCGTTTTCATTAAAAGGATTGAAAAAGATAAACAGGAACCATCTGATCCTGGCGGCTCTGGCGGGGGTGCTGCTGTTGGTGATCGCCCTGCCCACCGGAAATACCGGGAAGGAGGACGGGCAGAACCGGGCGGCAGAACAGGATATCGGAGCGGCGGCTAAAGCAAAGGCCGCAGCGGAGAGCAACAGCGCCTATAAAAAGAACATGGAGCTGCAATTAGAGAAGACGCTGGGCGCCATGGAAGGGGTAGGACAGGTGGAGGTGATGCTCACCCTTCAGGATACGGGGGAAGCCGTGGTGGAGAAGGACGTCACAAGGAACGAAGAGCGCACCGCCGAGGAGGATTCTGAGGGCACAAAGAGAGAAAACAGTGTCATAAATTCCCAGGAGGAAACGATATATATACAAAACGATGGAAGCGGCGGCACCCCTTTTGTGGCCAAAGAGGTGAACCCCAGGGTGGAGGGGGTGCTGGTGGTGGCCCAGGGAGCCGGGAGCGCAGCCGTGGTGAAAAATATTTCGGACGCCGTGATGGCATTATTCCCGGTGGAGGCGCATAAAATTAAAGTAGTAAAAATGAGTGAGTAGACAGGAGGGACACTTTGAAAAAAATATTTAAGAAAAACCAGATCATCATCACCGCCCTTGCATTGATGATCGCGGTAGCGGGCTACATACAATATGCCGGGAACGTTGATGATAAATCCACAGCCAAGGAGGCCAGCTCGGACTTGTCTGAGGATACCTATGAAATTTCAGACGAGGATATGTTCAACCCGGATGACATTTTCACCGATACGGAGGATAACAGCGACGCGGCGGCCACGGAGGGAGCTGCGGAGACGCCGGACGGCTCCGGCGCCGAGGGACTTGCGGAGACCGGGAATGACGGTACGGAAAATGCCGGGACCGGAGACGGCTCCGGGGAGACGATCGAGAATCCCGGAGAAGCGGTGCTTACCAGCTCTAACGTGGGGAACCTGGATTTTGCCGCCGAGGTAAAATTGAACCGGGAGCAGATCCGCTCCAAGAACAAGGAGAGCCTTCTGGAGATCATCAACAACGGCGGCCTGACTGAGGCCCAGAAGCAGGACGCGGTGGACGCCATGATACGGCTGACGGACGTGGCGGAGCGGGAAGCGGCGGCGGAAATGCTGCTGGAAGCCAAGGGTTTTACGGACATCGTGGTGAGCATTACCGACGACAAGGCGGATGTGGTGCTGAACATGGGCGATGTCACCGACGCCAAGCGGGCCCAGGTGGAGGACATTGTGAAGCGCAAGACCAACATCGCGGCGGAAAATATCGTGATCACACCCATCCAGATGGCGGAGACGGCGGCCGCGGAACAGGACGCGGCGGACGAATAGACAATCTGTTTCCAAAAGCATTGACAATCTCCCGCACTCTATTATATGATAATAGAGTTTGCGGGAGATTGTGATTTTGCTTATCAACCGCATATAGGGCAAGCGCTCCGCAGGCGGAGCCTTACGATACAGGAGGTCATTCACTTGGCAGATTTAAGAAAAGAGATAGAGAAACGAAGGACATTTGCGATCATTTCCCATCCGGACGCGGGAAAAACCACGCTGACGGAGAAATTCCTGCTCTACGGAGGGGCCATCAACCTGGCCGGCTCCGTCAAGGGCAAGGCCACCGCCCGCCATGCGGTCAGCGACTGGATGGAGATCGAGAAGGAGAGAGGAATCTCCGTCACCTCCTCCGTGCTGCAGTTTAATTACGACGGCTATTGCATCAACATTCTGGACACGCCGGGCCACCAGGATTTCTCCGAGGACACCTACCGGACCCTGATGGCGGCGGATTCGGCGGTAATGGTCATCGACGGCTCCAAGGGCGTGGAGGCTCAGACCCGGAAGCTTTTTAAGGTCTGCGTCATGCGCCACATCCCCATTTTCACCTTTATCAACAAGATGGACCGGGACGCCAACGACACCTTCGACCTGCTGGACGAGATCGAGAAGGAGCTGGGCATCGCCACCTGCCCCGTCAACTGGCCCATCGGCTCCGGCAAGAATTTCAAGGGCGTCTACGACCGGAACACCAGAAAGGTCATGACCTTCTCCGACACCTTAAAGGGCACCAAGGAGGGGGTGGAGCATGACATCGCCATCGACGACCCCGCCCTGGGGGAGGAGATCGGGGAGTCCTTTAAGGACCAGCTTCTGGAGGAGATCGAGCTTCTGGACGGGGCCAGCGCGGAGTTCGACCTGGAGCTGGTGTCCAAGGGAGAGCTGTCCCCGGTATTTTTCGGCTCGGCCCTCACCAACTTCGGCGTGGAGACCTTTTTAAAGCATTTTTTGCAAATGACAAGCTCTCCCCTGCCCAGAAGCTCCGACCAGGGGGAGATCGACCCCTTCCGGGAGGATTTTTCCGCCTTTGTCTTCAAGATCCAGGCCAACATGAACAAGGCCCACCGGGACCGCATCGCCTTCATGCGCATCTGTTCCGGCAGATTTGAGGCGGGCATGGAGGTGACCCACGTCCAGGGGAACCGGAAGATGCGCCTCTCCCAGCCCCAGCAGATGATGGCCCAGGAGCGGAAGATCATCGAGGAGGCCTACGCGGGGGACATTATCGGCGTCTTTGATCCGGGCATCTTCTCCATCGGGGACACCATCACCACGGCGGCGGAGAAATTTGCCTTCGAGGGCATCCCCACCTTCGCGCCGGAGCATTTCGCCAGGGTGCGCCAGATGGACACCATGAAGCGAAAGCAGTTTGTCAAGGGCATCAACCAGATCGCCCAGGAGGGCGCCATCCAGATCTTCCAGGAGCACAACACCGGCATGGAGGAGATCATCGTGGGAGTGGTGGGCGTGCTGAAGTTCGACGTCTTAAAGTACCGCCTGGAAAATGAGTACAACGTGGACATCCGCCTGGAAAATCTGCCCTACGAGCACATCCGCTGGATCGAAAATAAGGACATCGACCTGGACAAGCTTTCCGGCACCTCCGACATGAAGAAGATCCGGGATCTGAAGGGCAATCCCCTGCTGCTCTTTGTCAACAGCTGGAGCGTGGGCATGACTTTGGAACGGAATCCGGGGCTTAGGCTGGCGGAGTTTGGGAGGAACTAAAGGAAAATTACCGAGAAGTAAGGAGGTGTTGCAGATGTATCTGGAAACAGAAAGATTAATAATCCGCAGTATACAATTAGAGGATGAGCAAGCTTTTATAGAGATGGCTTCCGACGGGAGCTTAACGGAAATTTACGGGGATTGTAGTGAATGTCATACCTGGATGGGAAATTTTATAAGGGAAGCCATGCAGTTGGATGGGGAAAATAATCCTTATCGGGAGTATCTGGCTTATGCCATTGTAGAGAAAAAGAGTGGGAAAGTAGTTGGTTCCGTAGATACCTCCTATTATGAAGATTTTAAGGAAATTGGGATTACCTATTTTATCGGTGCCGATTTCAGGGGAAATGGGTATGCGGCAGAGGTAGTGAAGAAATTCGTGAAATCTTTTTTTGAAAACCATACTTCTTCCAGAATGATTGCTACGCCGAATGTTGAGAACAAAGCATCGTGTATGACATTAGAAAAAGCAGGATTTCGATTGATTGAAACGAAGATGTATAGAGAGTTGTATGACGAAAAAGAAGAAATGAGAAATTTCTATGAAATAAGCTGTAGTATTTGAATATGTATCTGGATATGAATGGGAGGGAAGCATGAACCGAAAGCGAAAGGGTCTTATTACAGGTTTTGCAGTAGCAGCGCTGCTGGCGGTGATTCTATGGATTGCATGGGGAAATTCTACGCTTATGGTGCATGAAATTAACATTACGGACAGTAAAATACCCGAACCGTTTTCGGGTTTTCGCATTGTTCAAGTGTCTGACCTGCACAATGCCGAGTTTGGGGACGGTAACCAAGAGCTGCTTACTATGCTGAAAAGCACCAATCCCGACATCATTGTCCTGACCGGCGACCTGGTGGATTCCAGCCGTACGGATATAGAGGTCAGCCTTGCTTTTGCCAGGCAGGCAGTACGGATTGCGCCCACTTATTATGTGACGGGAAATCATGAGGCAAGGATATTTGATTATAAGCAATTAAAAAAAGGACTGGAAGCTGCAGGAATCCTTGTCCTCGGAAATGAAACGGTGAAATTGGAAAAAGATGGAGAGTATATTATCCTTGCCGGTGTGGATGATCCCAGCTTTCAGAGAGGTGAACGCATAGATGTTTCCGATTTTGGGACAGATGAGCCCATGGACGATACAGCGATAATGGAATCCGTTTTAAAGGGCATTATCATCGAACATGAGACTTACACGGTGCTGCTTTCCCACCGCCCGGAGTTATTTGACACTTATGTTGAAAGCGGTGTGGACCTGGTAATGACAGGGCACGCCCATGGAGGTCAATTCCGTCTGCCTGTGATAGGCGGTGTTGTCGCTCCGGGACAAGGGCTGTTTCCCAAATATGACGCCGGGTTATATACGGAAGGCAGCACAAACATGGTCGTCAGCCGTGGCCTGGGGAACAGTGTCATTCCTTTTCGCATAAATAACAGGCCGGAGATTGTAGTGGTGGAATTGAAAGCGGATAAAAGCTGAAGCTTCGAAAAAGACCGCAGAAAGCCAAAATTGCGTCATTTTCCCAGCAGTTATAGAAACGTAAAGGCGGGGCCATTGCCAAAAGAGACAATGGCTCCGCCTTTAGGATAGTGACTGACAGGCGCTTCCATGCTTTTTGATTCTGCCGTATCAGTGATGCCTGACCGTGCTTTTCCCTTTACACCGGCTCGTCGTCCAGCATCCGGCAATTTTGCTCTTACACCGGCTCGTCGTCCAGCATCCGGTAGCCCACGCCGACCTCCGTGAAGATGTACTCCGGCTCCGCCGGATTGATCTCCAGCTTCCGGCGGATGTTGGCCATGTTCACCCGCAGGATCTTGTTGTCGGATTCCGCGTAGGGGCCCCAGACATTGTTCATGATGGTGGAGTAGGTCATCACCTTCCCGGAGTTCTGGGCCAGGTAGGCCACGATCCTGTACTCGATGGGGGTCAGATGGATCTCCTGCCCCCGGAGGGTGATCTTCCGCTTCAGGAAATCAATGGTCAGATCCTTGGCCTGGTAAGGCTTCTTGTAGAGATCCGAATCGTTGTTCAGCTTGTTGCTGTGCCGAAGGGAGGTGCGGATGCGGGCCAGAAGCTCCGGCACCCCGAAGGGCTTGGTCAGGTAATCGTCGGCCCCCAGGTCCAGGGCGTGCACCTTGTCCTCCTCCTGGGTTCTGGCGGACACCACGATGATGGGATTGCTGGACCAGGTGCGCACCTCCTCGATGATCTTGCAGCCGTCCATGTCCGGCAGTCCCAGATCCAGCAGGATCACATCCGGGCAGAGGGAGGTGATCAGGGAGAGGGCCTCCTTCCCGGTGGCGGCGGGGGTGACCTTGTAGCCGTGGGCGGTCAGGGATTTTACAATAAAATCCAGAATACTTTTTTCATCTTCAATGACAAGAACGCTAAATTTAGGGTTCATGATGTTCCTCCTTTGGTAAAGTAAAATAAAATTCAGCACCGGAGTCGTGATTTCGCGCTCCTATGGTACCGTTGTGGGCTGTGATGATGGTTTTGCAGATGGAAAGGCCGATCCCCATGCCCGTATAGCCGTCCACGGCGGGAAGCGTTTCGCTTCTTGCCTCGAAAATGGTGGCTAGACGGTCCGCGGGAACGCCGAGGCCGTGGTCAATCACCCGAAAGAGCACCTGCTCTGGCTCATTTTCCACGGTCAGCAGAAGAGGCTTATCACTTTTGCCGTGGGTCAGGCCATTTTCCAGGAAATTGATGAGCACCTGCTCGATCAGCATGGCGTCCATGGGGATCATCAAGATTTCTTCCGGGACGGTGACGGATATCTGCGCGTTGGGATGGCGCTTTTTCAATGTGACGACGGCCTCGGCCACCACCTCGTCCACCACCTCCGGGGAGGTCTTTAACTGCTTGCAGTCATTCTGGATCCTGGTGACGGACAGAAGGTTTTCCACCATCTCCAGAAGCCAGTTGGCATCGTCGTGGATATTTTGCACCAGCTTCTGCTTGTCCGCCTCTGAATAGAAGTCCGCGTTGCTTAAGTAGGCGGAGGAGGAGCCGATGATCCCGGTTAAGGGGGTCCGAAGGTCGTGGGATACGGCCCGCAGGAGGTTGGCCCGCATCTTTTCCTTCTCCGCCTCGGCCAACTGCCGCTCCTGGGCCGCAAGCTGCTTCGCCTGCCGCCGGAGGCTGGTGACGGTGTGGCTGGCGATGCCGGAGATGGCAAACAGTCCCAGGAAGGAAATGGGGCCGGAGGGGGTGAAGGTCAGCGTAAAGACCGGTTCAATGAACAGGAAGTTTATGCACACAACGGACACCGCCGCTGCGCCCAGACCGTAGCGGTAGCCTTCAGTCCCGCAGGAAATGAGGACCAGCGCCAGGATATAGATCAGAAGGATACTTGTGGTCGCCTGCCGCCCGAAGCGGAAAAACAGCCAGGCGACGGCGGTGGCAAGTACCATGACCAGCGCGGAATATGTAAAATAGTGCTTCCTGAAAAAGGAATATATGTACCGTAAGCACTTCATAGTGACAGGGTTCCTCCCAAGGTAAAAGTTTATCTTTATCTTAACTTACTGTATCATCTAATAGAGAGAAGTACAAGTAAAAAAGTGTGAAAACGGAAACATTAGCGGGATATTAACTTCTGACGGAGCTCAGAAAACGGCAAAATATAAGGAAAACATCTCTCAAACCCTTGATTTTAGCGGGTTTTGAAGGCCTTTTAAAGTTCTCGAATATAGCCATATATTATGGGAAAATAGGAACCGTTAGCAACAGGTTAGCAACAAATTTTCAGCCCTTCAGATAGGGGATTTCTATCTTCTCAATCTCTTCCCGGAGCTCCTCCACGGTTCGGTGGCCGTACACAGCATTGGTGATATCGTTCTTGAAGGAATGCTGTAGGCGGTCAGCAGTTCATAGCCAGCCTCCCAGGTTTTCACGTAGTCCAGGGCCGGGGGAGTGACCGGGCCTTTCGGGGTCCAATCCGTGACGGGCGGGTACACGGCGTAGGGGTTCCGCCGGCCAGCGCCCAGGTACTTAATGCTGCCGAAGCCGTTGGGCAGCTTCATGCGTCTTTTTCTCTTGCGTGGCATGGTATCATCCTCCCTTTTGGGTATAAAAATAACAACCTGCGAAAGTATGTTCCGCTTGCGTGGCTGCCCCGAAGATGATACAATCTGTTTGAACGTACAGTAGTTTCTTCGGGGCTATTGTCTATGGCCGCTCTGGTGCCGGTAACACCGGGGCGGTTTTATTTGCGTAGGTGTCAATGCTTATTTAAGTAAGCTTGCTATATGAATCGTAAGGCCGTCATAAATGCACGCGGGAATTTCTTCGTCAAAAGTATACTGGCTGGTTCCCTTGTCGTGTTCGAAGTCAAATACATTGACGATCCTTGTCATAGGATTCACGATCCAATACTCACGGACACCGGAATTGCGATATTTGAAAAGTTTGATACCGTAATCTCTAGAGCGGGTGCTGGTAGAGACAACTTCGATCACCCAGTCCGGGGCGCCGTTGCAACCATCGTCTGTAAGCTTGTTTTTGTCGCAAATAACGCTTATATCCGGCTCGACATAATTTGTATCGTCTGTGGTCAGAAAAACGGCAAATGGGCCGGGATAGACCTCACAGGGGCCGCCTTTGGAATCAATATGATCCGCAATCTTTCTGGCGAGAGAGAAGCAGAGCTTTTGATGTCGCGGGTTCGGCGGGGCCATCATGTACATCTGGCTGTCGATCAGCTCTGCCCGCTGGCCTTCCGGCAGGGCGTAAATGTCTTCGATGGTGTGGAGTTTTTCTTTTGGTAGTGCCATAGTGGATGCCTCCTTTGGGGGTGGTGTTTGGGCTGTTTCGGTTGGCGCAGGGGCAGTTTTTATTTGTGCAGGCGCAAACCATAGTCTTGCATTTCAATCAATGTCCTTTCTTGAGGAGAGGACATCATTAGAAACTGCTCGGCGTATACCGTACTGTAACGATATGCACTTCTTTCTTTTTCTTCATCAGACGATAAATAACGCAATAATTTTTGACAAATAACTGACGATATTTTCCATTTGCATAAGCGCCGCTGCGGCGAATTGCGCCGCGTTCTAAGAGCGTTTCGGCAATATAAGTATAAATATCGTCCAAATCCCGGTAAGCGCGAGTATAGAGCTTTACAACATATTTATCCGAAGTGTTTCCTCCGTAAAGAAGAAAGAGCCTCCCTTGCATCCAGTAAAACGCCGTCAGAGGCGTATTCCTGTTCAGCTTCGCTGATCGCTGCATCTGTTCTCGCTGTTTCTATCATTTCCTCGTATGCTTCAATGCTCATAACTACTAAATCGCCGTAGCCATTCTTGGTAATAAAAAGCGGCTCACGTCTTGCATGGCAAAGTTCAGAAATTTCGGTAGTATTTCTAAGGTCTGTGATCGGTCTGATCTGTGGCATGTTATGCACCTCCTTCTTGTACATTACTATAACAGAATTATGTGCAAAACGCAAGACGATTATATGAAATGTCTTTCGAAGAAATTCTATAAAAATACCCCCTACTTGCGTAGAGGGTATATCCATTAAGAGGTATGTTTTTATAGTCCTTGTTAAGTGATATTAACTTCTGACGGAGCTTTATCTTCGGCGGTGTGGAGGTTATCTTTTGGCAGAGCCGCAGCGGCGGGCTTCCGTCGGCTCTGTTTGTTCCATGATGCTCCTTATTTCTTTTACGATCTGAGGTACGGTTTTGAAAGAAATCTATGAAAAAAGTATAAAAAGTAACAAAGTCACAGAAAACTGTGGTATGATAAGATATAATCAAATCAAACCTGAGGAAACTACCACAGGAAAGAAACGGAGGAACATGATTATGGCAGTTTTAAAGATAACCAGTGAAAATTTTGAGCAGGAAGTATTAAAGAGCAGTAAGCCGGTGCTTGTGGACTTTTGGGCAACCTGGTGCGGACCCTGCCGGATGCAGGGGCCGGTGATCGACGAGGCGGCGGAGAAGCTGGCCGATCAGGCAGTCTTCGGCAAAGTCAACGTGGATGAACAGCAGAGGCTGGCCCAGCAGTACGGGGTGATGAGCATTCCCACTCTCATCGTATTTAAGAACGGGCAGGTGGCCAACAAGGCCGTGGGCTTCCACAGCCTGGAGCAGATTAAGCAGATGCTGTAAGGTGCCCGAAAGGCATCCCCGCTCTTGACGAATGGAGAAAAAGCATTTATAATGAGAACAGTTGCAGCAGCAGCTGTTCTTGTTTTGTTTTCACAGAAAAATGGATTCGGAGGACTGTTCACAGGCCGGCTATGCCGGGCGTGCTGCCCGGTGCGGCGCGTCATGTTTTGGCTCGGCAAAAAATCCGCAAAATTCCCCAAAAAGTAGTTGACAACCAGAAAAAAGTGTATTAATATGAGTAAAGAGAAGCGAACATTAGTTCGTAAAAGGAGAGAAGATATGGCAAGAGAAGATAAGTTAAAAGCATTGGACGCGGCAATCGCCAGGATAGAGAAGGATTACGGCAAGGGCTCCATTATGAAGCTGGGAGATTCCTCCGCCAATATGAATGTGGAGACGGTCCCCACCGGTTCCCTGAGTCTTGATATTGCGCTGGGGCTGGGGGGCGTGCCCAAGGGGAGGATCATTGAGATTTACGGGCCGGAATCCAGCGGTAAGACCACGGTGGCCCTACATATGGTGGCGGAGGTGCAGAAGCTGGGCGGGATCGCAGGCTTTATCGACGCGGAGCACGCGCTGGACCCGGTCTACGCCAAGCATATCGGCGTGGACATTGACAATCTGTACATATCCCAGCCGGACAACGGAGAGCAGGCGCTGGAGATCACGGAGACCATGGTGCGCTCCGGCGCGGTGGATATTGTGATCGTGGACTCCGTGGCGGCCCTGGTGCCCAAGGCGGAGATCGACGGCGATATGGGAGATTCCAACGTGGGCCTGCAGCCCCGCCTGATGTCCCAGGCTCTGCGGAAACTGACTGCCGCCATCAGCAAATCCAACTGTGTGGTCATCTTTATCAATCAGCTCCGCGAGAAGGTGGGCGTGATGTTCGGCAATCCCGAGACCACCACCGGCGGCCGGGCACTGAAGTTCTACGCCTCCGTCCGTCTGGATGTGAGAAGGATCGAGGCCCTGAAGCAGGGAGGCGAGGTGGTGGGAAACCGCACCCGCATCAAGGTTGTGAAGAACAAGGTGGCTCCGCCCTTCAAGGAGGCGGAATTTGATATTATGTTCGGACAGGGGATCTCCAGGGAAGGCGATATCCTGGATCTTGCCGCCGAGTGCGGCGTGGTGAACAAGTCCGGGGCCTGGTACGCCTACAACAATGAGAAGATAGGGCAGGGCCGGGAGAACGCCAAGCAGTTCTTAAAGGAGAATCCCGCGGTGCGCGATGAGATCGAGGCCAAGGTGCGGGCTCACTATAACCTGGGCGGCGAGGCCGGGAAGAAGGAAGAGGAGCAGGCCAAGGCCGATCAGGCGGCGAAGCCGGGCAGGGATGCCTAGAAACGGCAGACGTTTGGAGCCTCGGTGAAAACTAGAAACGGCAGACGTTTGGAGTCTCGGTGAAAACTGGAAACGGCAGATGTTTGGAACCTCGGTGAAAAGAGCCTGTGGACAGTATCCGGGGCTTATGATGCAAGAACTGGCGGGGTGAGGATGATGCAGATAGAGAGAGTGGAGGAGAAGGGCAGGGGAAAGATTACCGTTTATCTCGAAAATGGAGACTTCTTTACGCTGTACAAAAAGGAGGCGGGACAGCCTGCACTTGAGCCGGGAGCGGAGCTTGATCAGGACCGGTGGGAGAAAATCCGCGCGGAGGTTCTGATCCCCCGGGCCCGGAAGCGGGCCATGCACCTGCTTGAGCAGATGGACCGCACGGAGGCCAAGCTTCGGGAGAAGCTTGGCCAGAATGGTTATCCCGGAGACGTGATCGAGGACGCCGTCGGCTATGTGAAGAAATTTCACTATGTGGACGATTTTCGATACGCCTGCAATTACGTGCGCAGTCAGGGCCAGAGCAAGAGCTGCCGCCTGCTGGCTCTGGAGCTGGCGCGAAAGGGCGTATCTCGGGAGCTGGCAGAGCGGGCGCTTGAGGAGGAGTATGACGGCGAGGACGAGGGACAGAAGATCCGGCGCTGGATGGAGAAGAAGCATTACGACCCGCAGACGGCGGATGTGGGGGAAAAGTGGCGTATGTATCAGTTCCTGCTGCGGAAGGGCTTCCGCGCGGGAGATATTCTGCGGGAGCTTTCCTTGGAGGGAGCGGAGCAGTAAACGTTCCGGTTACTTTTCGCAGGGCGCCCTCCTGACAAAAGCTGAAATTCCTTTTTTCATTTTTACATAATACTTGACATAAAGTAGAAAAAAGTATAAAATCAAGATGTTGTTATTGTGTTACAAATACAGGATGTATGAATAACAGGAAAGAATATATGTACAATGAAAACTAAATAAGGAGGTGCTCCTGTGACACACATTATCATTGCTGTCATAATTACGCTGGTGATTGCTGTGCCTGTTACTTATTTTGCGACTGTCGCGTACCGGAAGAGGGTTGTGGAATCCAAGATCGGAAGCGCGGAGGAGAAGGCGAGAGAGATAATAGACGAGGCTGTGAAAACCGCGGAGACAAAGAAACGCGAGTCGATGCTTGAGATCAAGGAGGAGTCCATTCGCACGAAGAATGAGCTGGACAAGGAGATCAAGGAGAGGCGGAACGAAATACAACGCAACGAACGCCGGGTGATTCAGAAAGAGGAAAATCTGGACAAGAAGCTGGAGGCAATCGAGAAGAAAGAGGCGGGATTTGCGGCAAAGGAGGAAGAAATCAACCGGAAACGTGCAGAAGTTTCCAGACTGCATGAAGAACGTGTACAGGAACTGGAGAGAATCTCTGGATTAACCTCTGAACAGGCAAAGGAATATCTGATCAAAACCATTGAAGAAGACGTAAAGCTCGACACTGCGAAGTTAATCAAGGAAATGGAAATCAAAGCCAAGGAGGAAGCTGGTAAAAAGGCGAGGGAATATGTGGTGACTGCCATACAGAAATGCGCGGCGGACCATGTAGCGGAGACTACAATTTCCGTAGTTCAGCTTCCGAACGATGAGATGAAAGGGCGCATTATCGGACGTGAGGGCAGAAATATCCGGACACTGGAGACCATGACCGGCGTGGATCTGATTATCGACGACACCCCGGAAGCGGTGATCTTGTCCGGCTTCGACCCCATTCGCAGAGAAGTGGCCCGGATTGCTTTGGAGAAATTGATTGTGGATGGCCGTATTCATCCGGCAAGAATCGAAGAAATGGTGGAAAAAGCACAAAAAGAAGTGGAAGCCATGATTCGGGAAGAAGGAGAGGCTGCTACCTTAGAGGTGGGAGTACATGGAATACATCCGGAGCTGGTCCGCTTGCTGGGAAAGATGAAGTTCCGCACAAGCTATGGACAGAATGCTCTGAAACATTCAATAGAGGTCGCCCAATTATCCGGCCTTCTGGCCGCGGAGGTTGGCGTGGACGTGAGAGTTGCGAAAAGAGCCGGTCTGTTGCATGACATCGGTAAATCCGTGGATCATGAAATAGAAGGATCACATATTCAGATTGGTGTGGATTTGTGTAAGAAATATAAGGAATCCCCCCTGGTAATCAATGCGGTGGAAGCGCACCACGGCGACGTGGAGCCTACCTCGCTGATTGCGTGTCTGGTACAGGCAGCCGATACGATTTCGGCGGCGAGACCTGGCGCCAGAAGAGAGACACTGGAAACATATTCAAACAGATTAAAACAGTTGGAAGATATTACAAATTCCTTCAAGGGTGTGGAGAAATCCTATGCCATTCAGGCGGGCAGAGAGGTTCGGATCATGGTAGTTCCCGAGCAGGTCAGCGATGCGGATATGGTGTTGCTGGCCAGGGATATTTCCAAGCAGATCGAGACAGAGCTGGAATACCCCGGTCAGATTAAGGTGAACGTCATTCGAGAATCGCGTGTCACGGACTATGCGAAATAGTCAAAGACGTTGGATCATGAGTAAAAGAGGCTGCTTGCGCAGTCTCTTTTTTCACTTTATAGGAGCGTTTTCTGAACTTCCCTATAGATGAAAATAGGATCGGCGGGATACGCATTGACAATGTAAATACAGTAGTAGGAAAGGAAGAGAAGCATGGGACAGGAGATCAAGAGGATCAAACGGGAATTAAAATATCAGGGGACCATCGTGGACATGTACACGGACACCGTGGAGCTGCCGGACGGCAAGCAGGCCCAGTGGGATTATATCGAGCACCGGAAGGGGGCGGCTGCGGTGGTGGCCGTGCTGCCGGACGGCAGGCTTCTGATGGTGAGGCAGTACCGGAACGCCCTGAACCGGGATACGCTGGAGATACCGGCGGGAGCCAGAAACAGCCGGGAGGAGCCCCATATACAGTGCGCGGCCCGGGAGCTGGAGGAGGAGACCGGATACCGCTGTGAAAATCTGGAATATCTGATTTCCATCAAGACTACGGTTGCCTTCTGCAACGAGGCCATCGAGGTGTTTGTGGCCAGGGATCTGATACCGTCCCGGCAGCACCTGGACCCGGACGAGTATGTGGAGCTGGAGGCGCACCCTCTGGAGGAACTGGTACAGTGGATCTATGAGGGGAAAATTCAGGATTCCAAGACCGTGGCGGCAATTTTGGCATACAAAAATAAGTACGCATGATTTGAAACAGGCTGGCGTATAATGGAGAGACAACGGAACGGAATGTCCGCCTTTGGGCGGCCATTCCGGAGTCTCACAAAAGGGGGAAGGTACAGCCATGAATCAGACGCTAAGGGGGATTTTGCAGGGCAGAAGCAGAGCAAGGGGGACAGAAGAGAAACCGGCAGCCATGAAATATATCTGGCTGGCGGTTCTTTTGTGTTTTCTGGCGGGAATCGTGGGTGCGAACCTGATGGACCGGGAACAGCTTGGGGGCTTCGGCATCTGGAATACCTTTTTCCTGGAAAAATTCAAGTACGCTCCTGTCCGTTCCGAGGATCTGTTTTATTACGTCCTGCGGCAGCGGATGCCGGTTCTGGCAGTGCTTTTGATATTTGCCTTCAACAACTGGGGCACGGTTGCCGGCGGCGTGTTCCTGGCCTGGCAGAGCTTTGCGGCGGGATTTCTCATGGCGGCCTCGGTGGCGGTGTACGGAGTCAAGGGGATACTTCTGATGGGAACCGCGTTTTTTCCCCAGTATCTTCTGTATATTCCTCTCTATATCGCCGTCCTCTACCTGTCCGCCTACCTGCGCCAAAGAGGGGGCGTCCGGTTTGGAGGGCATGGGACCGGCGGCAGGAGGGTGAAGCGGATGCTTCTGTTTGCCGGCCTCTGCGCGGTGCTGTTGGCGGTGCATGTGGCCGGAATTTTCCTGGAAAGCTATGTCAATCCCTTTTTGCTTAAGAAAATATTAAAATTTTTTTAGAAAATTTTTACCAGATATAGGGGGCTGTAAAAAGTGGCTGCCGATATGTTGTAGTTTCCTGTAAAACGCCGGAAATACGGGAAAAATACCATTTGATTTTCTCGCAAGATGTTATTATAATAAGTTTACGATTATAGGATTCGCGAAGCGTCTGCTATCACAGGTTTGGGATGATAGGGCTTGCAAAGCGGTTCCTGTAAATAAGAGAATGATGTGCGGGGTTGTGAAGGATGAAACAAGAGTTATCGGCGTTTATTCAATATTTAAAGGAAGTCAAGCAGATGTCGGATAATACTGCGGTCTCCTATGAGCGGGATTTAAAAAAGCTCTGGAGCTATCTGGAAGAGCAGGGGATAACTCAGGTTACAGAGATTACGGCCACCAGTCTGAATTCTTATATTTTGTTCCTGGAGAGGGAGGGGAAGAAGCCCTCCACGATTTCCAGAAGCATCGCGTCCATGAAGGCGTTTTTTACATATCTGAAACGGCAGGGAATCCAAAAGGAGGACCTGGCGGAGGATCTGCATGCCCCTAAGATCGAGAAGAAGGTGCCGGAGATCCTTTCCCCGGAGGAGGTGGAGCGTCTGCTGGACCAGGCCAAGGGCAGCACGCCCAAGGAGCTGCGGGACTGCGCCATGCTGGAGCTTTTGTATGCCACCGGCATTCGCGTGTCGGAGCTGATCCACCTGCAAATGGAGGATATCAATCTTCAGATGGAGTATATCAAGTGCCGGGATGCGCACAAGGAGCGGATCGTCCCCTTCGGAAATGTGGCCCGTGAGGCGGTTTTTCGGTATCTGGATCAGGGGCGGATGGAGCTGGTGAAGGAGAAGGAGAATCCCTGGCTGTTTACCAATTGTTCCGGACAGCCCATGAGCCGGCAGGGCTTCTGGAAGCTGATCAAAGGGTACGGGAAGAAGGCGGGAATCCGCCATGAGATCACTCCCCACACCCTGCGCCATTCCTTTGCGGCTCATCTGGTGCACAACGGCGCGGATCTGCACGCGGTGCAGGAGATGCTGGGCCACTCGGATATTTCCACCACCCAGATTTACGCGCGGATGAATCAGAGCCGCATCCGGGAGGTTTACGCCAAGGCGCACCCCAGGGGATAAGGGGCATGTTTGCCGAGACAGGCGGAACGCTTGGCAGGACAGGCGGCATGTTTGCCGAGGCAGACGGAACGCTTGGTGACAGGCGGCATGTTTGCCGATGCAGGCGGAATGTTTGGCAGGACAGGCGGAACGTTTGACAGGCGTGCCGCAGCTCGGGTTTCAGATAGGCTCTCCAAGGCTTTTGCGGAGGGCTTCTTTTGTTTCACAGGAAAACGTGATGAAACAAAAATGTTTTTATTTCAGGGGAGTTCACAAAAATTTCCCATAAATAGTATGTAGCAAAGGAGAATTGAGGATATGCGACAGTTTCGGAAGCTGGGACCGAGAAAATGCCGGAGGATCAGTCTTGCGCTGGCTTGGATCGGAGTGACCCTGGCAGTCGCCGACATTCTGGCAGGGGAGAGGCTGGAGACGAATCTGCTGCTTTGGATCGGAGTCGGCGTGTTTGTCATCGGCGTGGTGTTCGGCGGCGCCACGGTCCGCTGTCCCCAGTGCGGGGAGCTGCTCATGGGACATCGGCCTTTCCCCAAGGTCTGCCCCAACTGTCAGTGGAAGATCAAATAGAGAAGCAAAGGTGAGGCGGATGGGTGCAGAGGGGAGTTCTGTGTCCTGAAAACGGATTTTTGCGCAGAGAGGAGAAAAACATGCAGAAGATCGGAATTTTATGTGCCAGCGATACGGAGCTGGAACCTTTTTTGCCCTACAGCCGGGTTGTGGGGACCATGGAAAAGGCCATGCTGAAATTTTATAAGGGAAATGCGGACGGCGTGGAGGTGGCGGCGGTGTACAGCGGCGTGGGGAAGGTGAACGCCGCCATAGCTGCCCAGCTTCTGATCGACGCCTTCCATGTGACGGCGTTGATAAATGGCGGAACCGCCGGAGGGATCGCGGAGCATGTGAAGCTGTTTGACACGGTGGCGGCGGAGCGGACGGCCTTCCACGATATGGACGGGGATATTTTAACGGACTTTCATCCATGGATTTCCACCCCGTATTTTCCCGGGGACCGGGAGCTGCTGGACCGGGCGCGGGAGTATGGGAGGCGCGGGGAGAATCCCCTTTTATTTGGAACCATAGTCACCGGGGACCGGTTTATCACGGATGCGGGCAGGGCGGCCATAAAGGAAGCGTTCGCGCCTCTGGCGGTGGATATGGAGAGTGCCGCGGCGGCCCATGTCTGCTACGTGAATCGGATTCCATTTCTGTCGGTGCGGACCATCACGGATACGGCGGACCATGCGGGCGTAGAGAATTTTGAAAAAAACTGCGAGAAGGCCTCCGCCATATCGGCGCAGGTTGTGATGGGGATTTTAAAGGAATTGGGAAAATAGGAAAGAAGCGGTATGCAGATGCAACAGACCAATCAGGAATCCATCGGAGGGAAGCGGTGTGGGATACAGAGAAAGGACATGCGGACGCAACGGACCAAGCAGGGGTTCCTAAAGTGTCAAAAGCTCCTGGAGGAATTTACCGCGGCCTCCAGAGAGACTCTGGGAGAGGCGCTGACGGGCATTTACCTGCACGGCTCTCTGGCTATGGGCTGCTTCAACCCGGACAAAAGCGATGTGGATTTGCTTCTGGTAACGGAAAAAGAGGTGACGGACGCCGGGAAGCTTTCCTTTTTGAGGGAGGTGCTGCGGCTGGAGCGGCAGGGCCCCGCAAAGGGGATCGAACTCAGCATGGTGAAGCGGGAGGTTTTAAAGCCCTTTGTGTACCCGACGCCCTTTGAACTGCATTTTTCCGGGATGCACCGAGAGTGGCTCCGGGAAAAGCCCGAGGATTATGTCCAAAAGATGCGGGGCCTGGACCCGGATTTGGCGGCTCACGCCACTATGATAAGGCAATACGGAATCACGCTGTTTGGAAAATCCATCGGGGAGGTATTTGGAGAGGTGCCACGGGAAGCCTATGTGGACAGTATTTTACGGGACGTGAAAAATGCGGGGGAGGACATCGCCGGCCAGCCTGTCTATGTGATCCTGAACCTGTGCCGGGTGCTTGCCTTCCTGCGGGATGGCTTGTATCTTTCCAAGCAGGAGGGCGGCGCATGGGGCCTTGAGAACCTGCCGCAGTGGTGCCGCCCGCTGATCTTGGAGGCGCTTGCGTGCTATGGCTCCCGCCGCAGGATGCAGCCGGAGGCGGAACAGGCCCGGGCCTTTGCGGAGCAGATGCTTCGGTGGATAGAGGCGGCCTATGCGGGCGGGCCCGGTGATCAAGGGCGTTGTGTGCGGCGTGCGGGTGGAGAACATTGAGGAGCCCCTGATGCGGGAAATCCGCTATCTGGATAAGCTGGTGGACGAATTGGCTAAGGGGAAGGCCATGGAGAAGATTTTAAGGAACCAGGAGGGCGAAAGATGAATTTATTAAAGGTAGCTTTATTGCAAATCCTTCCGGGAAATTCCTGGCAGGAAAATATGGAAATAGGCCGGGAAGCCTGCCGGAAGGCCAGGGCATTGGGCGCGGATCTCGCTCTGTTCCCGGACGTGTGGAGCAACGGCTATCATGTCTGGGCGGAGGCGGATAAGCTGCGGGCGGACGCGATCCCCGGGGATGGTCCATATACGGAGGCCTTTGCAAAGCTGGCCGGGGAACTTGAGATGGCTATTGCCGTAACCCTTTTGGAAAGCTATGAGCCAAGCCCCAGAAACACCCTGATCCTCTTTGACAGATGGGGCAGACGGGTGTTGACCT
>CALWDR010000116.1 GCA_944376745.1 uncultured Lachnospiraceae bacterium | reverse complement strand
TAGAAAGAAGGATGGATATGAAACATATTATACTGGACACGGATATGGGGCCGGACTGTGATGACGCGGCGGCACTGGCTTTGCTGCATATTTTTGCGGACCAGGGAAGGTGCAGAATTCTGGGGGTTGCCCACTGCACCTCAAATCCTTATGGCGCAGGCACGATCGACGCGATCAATCGTTATTACGGCCGACCGGAAATTGCTGTTTCCACTTACCATGGCAAAGGTTTTTTGGCAGAAGAACACCATATGATTTATAACCGGTATATTACCACGCATCTGCCAAATCGATACCGGGATACACAGCCGGAGGAGGCGGTTGCCATGTACCGCCGCATTCTCGCGGAGCAGGAGGACAAAAGTGTTGAATGCGTTGCGATCGGACCTCTGAATAATCTTTCTGCGCTTTTAAATTCCCGGGCGGATGAATATTCCGACCTGGATGGTGTAACGCTTGTAAAGCAGAAGGTGATCCGTCTCACGGCCATGGCAGGAGTTTACCCGACTGTCACGGAAATGGCGGAGCTGGTGAGGAAAGATTCCGGAAAACCCATTGCGGAGATAGAGGAATTCAATGTGGCGTGTGATGTCGGCGCAGCCCGGAACATTGCAAAAAACTGGCCGACGCCAAAGATTTACCTGGGAGGAGAGGCGGGACTGCTGGTCACAGGAAGCACGTTGTCGGCCTTCCTGCCGGAGGATCACCCGGTACGTATCGCCTATCAGCTATATACGAATAACAAGGGGCGCTTCAGCTGGGATGTTTTCACCGTTGACTTTGCCGTAATACCGGATAATCCTCGTTACAGGCTGTCTCCGGCCGGAACGGTGCGCTTTGACGAGAAGGGGAGAACCATATGGACACCGGATGAGGACGGGACGGATCACTTTGTTGAACTGGCGCAGCCAAAGGAAAAAATAATCGGGGATATTGATAGACTGCTTGTTACCATGCCCGGGAAGGCAGAGAGGAAACAGCTATGAATACAATAAAGATCAACAGAGGAAATACACGGATGGTGGCCCACCGGGGATTGTGCGGCCTGGAGCCGGAAAATTCCATTCCGGCATTTGTGGCTGCGGGAAACCGCAGTTATTATGGGATAGAATCGGATGTTCGGATGACGGCAGACGGCAGATTTGTGATGCTGCACGATGATACGACGAAACGCATGACAGGGGAGGAGCTGCGAGTGTCAGATATGCCTTATGAAACGATCCGTAAAATCCGTCTGCGTGACTGCTGTCAGCGGGAGGAGACCATGGGTCAGCGAAATGGAAATCCAGGAGGCAGGCAGGATCTGATCATTCCGAATCTGGCGGAGTACATTACCGTGTGCAAAAAATACGGGAAAGTCTGCGTACTGGAGTTGAAAAATGTGTTCTGTCCTGAGGATGTGAAACGTTTAATTGAGGAGATCAGAACGCTGGATTATCTGGAGCATGTGGTTTTTATCTCCTTTGAGTGGGTGAATCTGACGAATCTAAGACGGTTTCTTCCGGAGCAGGAGTTGTATTGTCTGGTGTTGGAATGGAACGAGAAGGTTCGGACATTTACGCGGGAGTACGGGATTCAGATTGATATCGCCTACCAGGCGCTGTCTAAAGAACTTGTGGAGGAACTTCACAGGGAAAAATTAAAGGTAAACTGCTGGACCTGTGACAGCAGAGAGGACGCCCGGACGCTGGTCTCCTGGGGCGTGGATTTTATCACAACAGATATTTTGGAGTGAAAGGAAGAGAGGATAAGGAAAGCATCTGGAAGAGTAATTTTCTGGATGCTTTTTAAATGTAATGGTTGATATGCAGAAAATATTGGCAATTATGACGAGGAAAAATCTAATACTTAAAAATATAACAACTAATACAATGGAAAATAAGAAAAATAGAAAAGATATATATAAAATATTGACAAAAATATAGGGGGTGGGGTAAAATTATTTTCATCAGTTTGAGCAAATTGATATGAATGGTATAGTAACATCACCCTATGATTGATAACCGGTTAAATGATAGGGGAGGGAACACAGATCAAGACGAATGGAGGAAAGAGAATGAAAAAATGGAGAAAAGGTCTGATTTTACTGTTTGTGCTGCTGCTTATGAGTGTAATGAGCGCCTGCAGCCCTGTGAGTATCAGCGGGGATTTAAGCCTTAACTCCGACGGTACGGGTACCAGAACGATAGTGGGGAGGATTGACAAGGTAGGAACAGATGAAAATGGTTGTACCTATTATTATTTCAAGCTGCACGGGGATGATCTGAAAACCTGGCTCGAAAATGAATATGCCGAGAAGGTGCCGGGAAGTGAAGAATGGCTCAGTGTAGCGGTGTCGGATACCGGAGCGAATGAAATCGTTACTTTATCCTTTGACTTTGCCTCCTTTGAGGAGCATGCGGCCCGGCTGAAGGAACTGGGATTTGACCCGGAGTATGCGGGCACTTATGTGGATCCGGTGGTGACAATGGAGGGAGATAAGATTGCGGCATATTCCGAGTCCACAGGCGTTATGACGGCTATCATGAAGAGCATCCAGATGGCTTTCCTGGCGGATGATACGGTGTATGACGATGCCTGTACCATGGATGGAAAATCATTGAACGGCGGAAGCTCCGACGGCGTGACAAAAGATAATGGAGTAGAGCTCTTAAGCGCAGGTACAGGTCCGGCCCTGACCATTCAGGTAGACGGAGGCGAGAGCCGGGGGCTTTACGCGGAGGCAGAATCCGAAGAGGAGGGTGCGCCGCAGTTCTATAACTATACAGTTCCGGAGGAGACAGAGGAGCCCGTCGAGCCTGTGGATGAGCCGGAAGAAGGAACGGATGAGGAGCCGGCAGGCGAACCGGAAGAAGGAGCGGATGAGGAGCCGGCAGGTGAGCCGGAAAATGATCCCAACACAGAAAAGCAGGAAGAAAGCCTGTCTCCGGCTGTTATCGCGGTAATCGTTGTGGCGGTTGTCATTGTTGTGGCGGCAATCCTTGTTGTAGTGAGCAGGAAAAAGAAGAAGACGGAATAATATATGGAGAGAGGAAAGAAAACGGATATAACAGGAGTTTTGTCGGTTAGGAAGGTTGTAGTGATATGAGATCAAGAGCGAAAAGAAAGAGGGTAATCAGCAAGGCTTTTCTATATTTGATTTTGGTTTTGGGGGCGATGATATTTCTCTTTCCCATATGCTGGATGCTGATTACGGCGTTAAAGACTCGGGCAGAAGTGATGACGTACCCCATGCAGTGGCTGCCTGAAGTGCTCCAGTGGGGCAACTTTGCCAGAGCGATAACAGCGTTTCCGATTTTACTGTATTTAAGAAACACGTTGTTTTTGGTTGTGTTCAATCTGGTGGGGACGGTACTGTCCTGTACGCTGGTGGCATACGCGTTTTCACGGTTGAGGTGGCCGGGACGGGACGTCTGGTTCATGGTACTGCTTGGCACCATGATGATGCCCGGGGTATGTACCATGATTCCCTCTTTTATCATGTACCGGAATTTCGGATGGATCGATACGTATCTGCCGCTGATCGTACCCTCCTTTACCGCCAGCGCGGGCAATGTTTTTCTCATACGGCAGTTTTTCCGCACGATTCCCAACGAACTGTCGGAAAGCGCCAAGATAGACGGAGCCAGTCACCTGCGGATTTATTCGCAGATCATCATGCCCCTCTGTTCGCCGGTGGTGGTTATGGTGGCGGTGGGAACGTTTATGTGGACCTGGAATGACTTTCAGGGGCCGCTGCTTTACTTGAATGATAACAATTTATACACCATCACCTATGGACTGCGGACGTTCCAGACGCAAAACAGTACGGATTGGTCGCTGCTGATGGCGGCTGCGCTGGTGATTTCCGCTCCGACCATCATCCTATTCCTGTCCTGTCAGAAATACTTTATCGAGGGCATTGTGATGTCGGGCCTGAAGGGGTAAAAAGTAAGCTGTAACAACAAAAATTCAGAAACGGAGGTATTGATTATGAAGAGAAAATGGATGGCATTGTTTTTGGCGTTAGTGATGTGCGTCTCTCTGGTGGCCTGCGGAGACGATACCCAGGGGGACGATAACGAACCGCAGAATCAGGAAGAAGAACAGAAGCCGGAGAATGGCGAAGGGCAGGATGGAGAGGTGGAGCCCTATGAGCCTACCTATGGGGAAGTTGAGATCGATTTCTGGCAGCATATGGACGGAGAGCAGTTTCAGATACTGGTAGACGAGTATATGGATTTGCATCCCAATGTAAAAATCAATCTGTTGTCCGTTTCCTTCTGGGATTACGGGAACAAGATCATACCGGCGCTTGCAGGCGGCACGGCACCGGACATTTTGCTGTATGATCTGGCCACTGCCACGGAGCGTCTTGCTTATGGACAGACCGTTGATCTGACGGATCATCTGGCGGCAAGGGGATTTGACCCCAGTCAGTTCAGGACGGCCTCTATGGAGTGCTGTATGCTGGATGACCAGATTGCCGGCCTTCCTTATCTGACGGATGTACGTATTCTGTATTACAATAAGGATCATTTTGCCGAGGCGGGCATCGAAGAGCCTCCCGCCACTTGGGATCAGGTACTGGAATACACGGAGAAGCTGACCACCTATGATGAAAATGGCAATATCGAACGCATGGGCTTCCATACGGGTTTGGGGAATCTGTTTCCCTGGACTATGATCTGGACGTATGGAGGACAGGAACTGGACGGAGAGACTCCGGTATTTAATTCCCAGGAGGGAATCGACGCTCTGCAGATGGCCTATGATATTCAGGAAGCTTCCGGAGGCTATGACAATTATCAGTTGTTTTATGAGGGAACGCAGTCTTCTACCATGAGTCCTTTTGTAATGGGTGACGTATCGATGATCGTAGACACCAATGAATTTGCAGCCACTATCATGCGGGACAATCCGGAACTGAACTGGGGCGCAGCAATTCTTCCCACCTCGGATGGCGAGAATAACCACTGGACCTGGAGCGGTGGGTTTGATCTGGAGTTCACCGACCATGGAGATGAGGACCGGTTGAACGCAGCGATCGATTTTGGTCTGTGGCTGGTCAGTAAGGAGGCGCAGATCACCTACGGAACCAAGAGCGCCAATCTGATGTGCAACACGGAAGCGGCCGAAGCGGTAGCGGCCGAAAGAACGGATTTGGGAGATGAGTACTGGGCAGCCGTTATGGAGTCTTACGATTATGGCAGATATCACGACCGCTGCCTGGCGTATCCGGATTTCACAAATACGATAAGCTCTGCGTATACCTATGTTATGGATGGAACCAAGACGCCGAAGCAGGCTCTGGATGACGCGGCGGAGATTGTCACCCAGGAAATCAATAATTACCATCTGATGAACGACTGACAACAGCATTGATTTATGAATCGGGGGGCGGGAGGAGCGAATGCTCCTTCTGCCCCAAATTGTTTTACAGGAAAGGAAAGTCATAATGAAAAAAGGAATAAGAAAAGCCGGATTATCAAAAATGCAGAAAAGAGAGGCGATTACGGGGTATCTTTTTGCCAGCCCCTGGCTGATCGGGCTGTTCGTGTTCACATTGTATCCGCTGCTGTCCTCGCTGGTATACAGCTTTACCAATTATTCCATGGGAAAGGACTTTGATTTTATCGGGTGGACAAATTTTAAAATCATGTTTACCTCGGATCATGGATTTTTCCAGTCCATATGGAATTCGGTGTGGTATACGCTGGTCTCTACGCCGCTGAATCTGATCTGCGGTTTTGGCGTTGGTCTTCTGATGAATTCCAAGGTGAAGGGAATCAAGGTGTTCCGGTGTATCTACTATCTGCCCTGCGTCATTTCCGTTGTGGCGACCACAATGGTGTGGAGTTGGATGTTCCAGACGAAGTACGGCCTGCTGAATCAGCTGCTGGCTTATATTGGCGTTCAGGGACCGGCCTGGCTGACGGATCCCGCATGGAGCAAAACGGCTCTGGTTATCATGGGCCTGTGGAACTGCGGCGGCGGTATGATGATGTATCTGGCAGGTCTTAAGGGAATTTCAAGTACCTATTACGAGGCGGCAGAGATTGACGGAGCAAATGCCTGGTGGAAGTTCTGGAAAATCACACTTCCCATGATATCGCCGTTGCTTTTCTATAACCTGCTTACGGGCTTTATTGGGGGAATTCAGGTATTTACCAACGCTTTCCTTCTGACAGGAGCCGGAACGGACAACTCCACTAATTTCTATGTTTACAATATGTATACCATGGCTATGAACAACCGACGCATGGGCTACGCCTGCGCCATGGGCTGGATCCTGTTGATCGTCACTATGAGCCTGAGTCTTCTGATCTGGCGTAAGGTAGGAAGCAGGGTATATTATGAGTCTTAAGAAGGAAAGAAACGACATGACGGACATTTATGAGATTTATAAATTATTGCGAAAAAATACCTGCCACAGTTATTGGGAGAAGCGCATACTGTCCCAGCTTCGATATATGATGGAGCTGCTGGCGGACAGGGAGGATCCGGACTGGCCGTTGCTTGAGCAGGCTGCCGCCACACTTTGGGAGGATTACCGGGCGAACGGGCAGATTCCTGTGGAGACGGCGATGGCGGCGGAGGAGCTTCTGCTTCCGCTGTCGGAACGGGCGAAGCGCATTACCATGGTGTGCGCTGCCCATGCGCATATCGATATGAACTGGCTGTGGGGGTTTCAGGAGACCGTGGCGCTGACACTGGATACGGTAAGGACCATGCTGAAGCTGCTGAAAGAATATCCACAGTTTGTGTTCTCACAATCTCAGGCATCCGTTTATCGGATTCTGGAGAAATATGCCCCGGAGCTGTTAAAGCAGGTGAAGCAGCGGGTGCAGGAGGGACGCTGGGAGGTGACAGCCTCTTCCTGGGTGGAAAATGACAAAAATATGCCCAGTGGAGAATCCATGGCCAGGCACCTTCTGTATACCAAGCGGTATCTGTCCGGGCTTCTGGATATTGCGGAAGAGTCGCTGAATCTGGATTTTGAGCCGGATACCTTTGGGCACAGCGCGAATCTGCCGGAAATTCTGGTCAGGGGCGGCGTCACTCGGTATTATCATTGCCGGGGGTATCAGGGAGAACATATCTACCGCTGGCGCGGAAAATCCGGGGCGGAGGTACTTGCGTACCGGGAACCCCGGTGGTACAACGTCTGCATCGACAGTAATCTCTGCCAGGGGATTCCGGATTTCTGCAGAAAATATGGAATCGACCGGATTTTATATGTGTATGGTGTTGGAGATCATGGCGGCGGTCCTACCAGAAGGGATATCGAAAGCCTTTTGGATATGGATGCCTGGCCGCTGTTTCCGAGAATCCGTTTCGGTACCTACCGGGAATATTTTGATTATCTGGAAGAACAGAAGGATCGGTTCCCGGTGGTGGAGCAGGAGCTGAATTATGTGTTCACCGGCTGTTATACCTCGCAGTCCGGCATCAAGAGAGCGAACCGGGTGGGGGAAGCGCGGCTTGTGGAGGCGGAAATTTTGGAGAGTATGGCCAGACTGGAGGTGCCGGGATACCAGAGGCCGGAGAATCTGGAGGATGCCTGGAGGAAGCTCTTATTCAACCAGTTCCACGACATCATACCCGGATCCGGAACCGTAGACTGTCGGGAATATGCCCTGGGAGAATTTCAGAATATCATAGCTCGTGCCGGAGCAAACGGTATTCACGCCATGGACGCTGTCTGCGATGCGCTTTCGGAGGACGTTCCGGTGAAAGCTGACGAAGACAATGCTATGGGAGCCGGCGTAGGCCATGGGACGGACCGGGGACATAACTTCGGTTTCTCTACTTATGCCTGGGGCAGTGGCTCTGTCCGCCATTTTGCTCTGTTCAATGTTACCCAGGAGGTCAGAAGGGATCCGGTGGAGCTAACCGTCTGGGACTGGCAGGAGGACGAACGGGGTACCAGGGTAGTGGACAGTGACGGACGGGAATATCCCTTTCAGATGCTGGAGCAGGGGCAGGGCTTCTGGTTTCACACCTACTGTAAGCTTCTGGTATGGACGCCGGTACCGGCTCTGGGATATAAGATCATAAGTGTAAAAGCGTGGACGGATGATACATTGCCTTTGGACGCAAATTACGAGGGACCTCGGGTAGACTATATTACGGATGCGCCTCTCTGCCTGGAAAACGACAAAGTACGGGCGGTATTTGATGCCGGAACCATGAAATGCGTCTCCTTTGTCCGCAAATCCGATGGAAGGAAGCTGGTTGACTCCGCAAAACCCGCTTTCGGTTTTGGACTGATCACCGAAGAGACCAGCAACGGCATGACCGCCTGGCGGGTCGGAAAAACGGCTGCCTGGGTGGACTTGAATGAAACCTGCGCCGTGCGGCCGGAGTATATCCGTACGGAGGGGCTTCGCAGGGAGTTGGCTTATACGATTGCCAGGGATAATCTCAATCTTAAGGTGTGCATACGGCTGGATGAGGGGAGCGAGCTTCTTGATTTTTCTCTGAAGATCGTCTGGACCATGCTGGGAACGGACATAAAAGGCATTCCGCAGCTGCGGTTTTTCGCTCCCTGCGGGTATGAAGCGGAGAAATACCGCTATCTGATTCCCGGCGGCGTTCTGGATCGATCCCCCTTATGTCAGGATGTCCCCGCCCTGGGACTGGGCTGTGCTCTGCATAAGGGAGGCGGCAGCGCTCTGTGTCTGTTGAGCGACTGTAAGTACGGCTTCCGGGGTGACGGCGATGGGCTGTCCCTGAATCTGATCCGCGCCACCAGCGGCCCGGATCCCTATCCGGAGATTGGGGAGCATCAGATCCGTATCGGAGCGGGAGCCTGCGACCCGGAAGAGAGGAATCTGGCCCTGCTGGCGGAGCGCTTTATCCATCCGGTTATCACGCGTTCCTGCGGAGAAGTCCTTCGGGACAAGGACAGGGAAAAGAGCCTGTTTGCGCTGGAAGGCGCCGTCCTGTCCGCTGTCAAGGAGGCGGAGGACGGAAACGGCTTCATCCTTCGGGCATACAATCCCTGTGGTCAGGCGAGAACCGTCCGGTTCGGGCTGCCGGGGCGGAAGCTGAAAAGCGCATACCTCTGCGACATTCTTGAAAGTACGCTGGCACCGGTGCTTATAGAGGATGAGAAAACGGCAGTGTATGAGGCGGGACCGTATGAGATGGTGAGCGTTCGGATTATTTATTAAGGCTAGCTCATGGAGCGGGAAGAGTTGTGCGGTCGGGTTTACAAAGGCTCCGAAGCGTATCTTAAGGAAGAGACCTCACCTGTCCAGTCAGAGGCCGCGGATTTTATGGCGGAGCTTGCGAATTCCTACACTCCGGAGCGCCCGCTGTATATTGTTGCCATCGGAGCCATCACCAATGTGGCCTCTGCTGTCCTGAAGAATCCCGCCATGAAGGAGAATACGGTAGTAGTGTGGCTGGGAGGACATGCCTATCACTGGAGTAACACCTTCGCGTTTAATATGCTCCAGGATGTGGCAGCGGCGAGGGTGGTCTTCGGCTGCGGGGTTCCGCTGGTACACCTGCCCTGCCTGGGCAGTGGCGTGGCTGCTGAATGATGACCAGCGTTTTATGAACGATGAATTAATCCGAAGCCCAATTCCTGAATATGACCATCATTATGGCTTTGACAACCGGCGTCATTTTATCAAATCGGTAACGGAAATTCACAGGGACCGGCTGTTTGCGGATCTTTTTGAGAAGCTGGCTGTGAATGAAAAAGTATTTTAATCCTCCCTCATCTGAGATGGGGGAATCGGCAAAGCCGTAGTGTTGCCCAGAGTATTAAAAGCTCCTATGTTATGATGATATTGGTTTCGCAGGCCATATCATAAAACATAGGAGGTATCCATATGGATAATCAGAGTATAACACATAGTGTGTCCTGAATGCAAGAGGTTACCGAGAAGAATTTCAGTAACCGAAAAAGCAATGCTTTTCGTGAGATGGAAGAAGGCCTTCCGCAATCGGTATACAGGTACAGATTGCAAAACACCCATAGGCGCTGTGGTCAAAAGCCATGGTGTTGAGCGTATGAGGAAAAGGCAGTATGAAAACTGTCAGTTGAGTGTCATGAAGCTGAACGAAAGTGAAGAGCTGATGAAGCATCGTTAATGCTTACAAGTACAGTCAAAACCGGAGAATTGTGTGGTCGCCGGGATAAGTCCATAGGATACCTGTTTATTGTATGGGCGGCTGTCGGTGTTGAGGCTACAGGAGCGTGACACAGGCTCATGAAAGGAACAGGAGAATCCTGTGGCGTAATGCGAACCGAAAAATACAAGCTAACAAATATGCGAGTATGAAAGTAGGGATGAACGCTGCAGGTGCGGAAGAATCCGTAGTAGTGTTGAAGTTTCTGTAATGGAAATGGAGCAAAGGGATTCTGTCGTCAGAACTTTTGAAGGTAACAACCAGAAATGGGAGGATTACATGAAAGAAGGGAAAGCATTTCATATTTCACAAATGGAAGTACTGAACGCCTACAAGGCGGTAAAGGCGAACAAAGGTGCCGGAGGAGTGGACGGGATAGAACTGGAAGAGTTTGACAGGGACTGGAAAAACAAACTTTATGTGTTGTGGAACAGGATGTCCTCTGGAAGTTATTATCCCAAGCCTGTACGTGGCGTGGAGATTCCAAAGAAAAATGGAAAGAAGAGATTATTGGGGATACCCACGGTGGAGGACAGAGTGGCGCAGATGGTTCTGCGAAACAGGCTGGAACCACTGTTAGAGCCGATATTTCTTGACGACTCCTATGGCTACAGGCCAAATAAATCAGCTTTAGACGCGATAGCAACGGCAAGAAGCAGGTGTTTTAAGATGAAATGGGTCGTGGAGTTTGATATTGTAGGACTCTTCGATAATATCAATCATGAGAAACTAATGGAACTGGTAGGAAAACACTGTCAGGAAAAATGGATTCTCATGTATGTCGAGAGATGTCTGAAAGCCCCAATAGTAATGCCGGACAAAAGTCTGAAGGAAAGAAAGGCAGGAACGCCACAGGGAGGAGTCATCAGTCCAGTATTGGCAAATCTGTTCATGCACTACGCTTTTGACAGCTGGATGGCAAGGAAGTTTCCAAACTGCCCATGGGAAAGATATGCGGATGATGGAATCATCCATTGTGTGAGCAGAAAACAGGCGGAGTTTGTTTTAGATATGCTGAAAGAACAGATGTTGCGGACGGGGTTAGAGATACATCCGGAGAAAAGCAAGATAGTTTTTTGCAGAAGAGACAATGAGCCTGTTCCGGACGGGGTAGAAACGTCTTTTGTTTTTCTGGGATACTGTTTTCGACCGAGACTAGTAAAGAGCGGAGGTGGTAAATACTTTATGGGATACACACCAGCGGTCAGTACAGAAGCTGCCCGTTCCTTCCGGGAGAAAATCAGAACCATGATAAAAAGGACAGCAACGACGGATATCGTATTATTGTCACAGGTACTAAATCCGATTATCAGAGGATGGATGAACTATTTCTGCAAATTTACACCGAGTGAAGCCTATCAAAAGGGGATAAATTATGTGAATCAGAAGCTTGTCAGATGGATAAGGAAAAACCATAAAAAGGTAAACCGAAGCTATCGGAAATCGCAAATTCTGCTAAATCGAATAGCTTTATCAAACCCTAAAATGTTCTATCAATGGCAAGCAGGCTATATGCCAATGTAAAGACGACAAGAGCCGTATGATGGGAGACTATCACGTACGGTTCCGTGAGAGGTTTGGGGTGAGACTCCCCTTATCTACTCGACCACGTTGGAATTGCATCTATCACATTGTTTTATTCCAAAGTAGGAGGAAAATAATGTATGGGAAATTAAAAAAAGACATCATAGAAATTATAAAAAAAGCTGTGTGAGATGAAACAAGTTACGCTGATAGATGGTAGGGTATGTAGGGATTATATACATATGTATGTGGGAATTCCACCGAAAATGAGTGTATCAGAATTCATGTCATATCTGAAAGGGAAGAGTACGCTGATGCTATTCGACAAACATCCAGAATATCGAACCAAATGGGGAGACAGACATTTCTGGGCAAGATGATATTATGTTTCAACGGTAGGTAATGTGAACGAAGAGACAATAATAATAAAGTGTATTCAAGAACAAGAAGAAAATGACAAGTTAGAGGACGGAAGAAAGTAGAGTTTAGGAGGCAACCAGTAAAAATGAGCTGCGAAATCCCGCCTCTGGAGGAACCGGCGAAATACCCCCCAATTTGAAATTGGGATTGCTAATTTATGAATTTATAAATGGAATTTTGGGATGCCAAAAGTAGAAAATTATACAAACGAATTTACAAAGGAGAGAGGAAAATTGATTGAACAAAGATTCAAAACTATTTTACAGGATAAGTATTCCGATATGATGGATAGATACGGGGCCAGAGGAGTAAGTAAATCAATAGACCAAAGAATAAAAATTATTTTTAAGCATAATGGGTATGCTATTGAGGATGGTGAAGAATCTGTGCAATTGCAACTAGATTCGCTGCAGTTTATATCGATTATGTGCGATATTGAAAATGAATTTGATATATCAATTCCAGATGAAGTTCTTTCTGGCGAAAATCTTGGTACATATACAGATATTTTTGAGATGGTTTCAAAGTTGTGTGAGGACAAACAAGGGGGCGTGGAAAATAATGTTTAAGCAGTCCAGATATAATTTGGTTTCTACAGCAATGGACGGTGGAGTACTTATTACAAATGTGCTCTACAATGTTAATATAAAGTTTCCTGTTGAAGACGGTGAAGACGTAAAATGTATTTTGAAAGAACCGTCCTTGATTAATACAGAAAAACAAAGGAAGATATATGATAGTTTGGTCAAAAATAAAATTCTTCTACCTGATGATGTAGATGAAAAGAAATATGTTGATTATAAGTGTAATGAAATAATATATGGTAATGATATGTTGCACCTTACTATTATTCCAACGGATGCGTGCAATTTTAGATGTAAATATTGTTATCAAGATGGACCGAAACATGTTATGAAAACAGAGACAGTCGAAGCCATTAAATGTTATTTAGACAAAAATGTGAAAAGATTTAATGGATTGTTTATTTCATGGTATGGTGGTGAACCATTGTTAGAAAAAGAGATAGTTATTGATATTATGCAGTATGCCAAAAATTTGTGCCGAAATCTGCAAGTACCGTTATATGGTCAAATGACAACAAATGGCTATAATCTCACGGATGAAGTATTCGATGAACTACAGAAGAATCATGTACTTTCATACATGGTTACGATAGATGGTAATAAGGAGACACATAATTTTCAAAGACCTCATGTGACAGACAAAGATTCCTATACTGTGATATTAAGTAATTTGAAAGCGATAAGAGATAAGATTCATAGAAACAATTTTCGTATTGGAATCAGAATAAACATTTCGCCGGAAATTATACCTTATTTAAATGACTATGTTGAATTTATTGGAAAGGAATTTGGTAATGATAAAAGATTTGGAATTATTTGGGAGTGGGTAAAGAATTGGGGTGGTGAAAGAATTTGTTCAAATTATGATTTAGTAATGGAATCATATGATAAAACACAATATGAGAGGTATCTTGATAAAATTACTGAAAAAGGTCTGCGAATGGATCGAGGACAGGCTTTGAATCGATTGGGAAGTGAGATGTGTATTGCATCCAGAAAAAATGGATTTTTAATTAACTATGATGGAAAAGTATATAAATGTGCAATGGCTCTATTTGATTCAGATATGGAACAGATAAATTGTCTTGGAAAGATAGATTCATCTGGGAATTTGCTTATTGATGATTACAAAAATTCCATGTGGGTGGGACAAGGAGCGATTCCAGATGGATGTGCAGAATGTGGTCATTATCCGGAATGTATGGGATTGCTTTGCCCGTTGACTATGAAAATAAAAAATAGATTCGTATGCCCACATAATTTAGATAAAGAGCAAAGCTATTTTGCGCGCAATGAAGAAAAGATGGGAAAATTTCAAATAATAGAGGTTTCTGATTAATTTAGCGTGAGATTAGCGAATAGCTATTTTCATAATATTTAAGGAAAGGGGGATAGGAAGAAATATGAAAAAACTTAGAAAACCAGCTGATAAGCTGAAAAAGAAAGTTGCATTGTATTATCCAGAACTTGGCGGATGTGCAACCTGCTGCAATTTTAATTAGTGTTTAGCGTGAAGCTAATGATTCTAAAGTCGGCGATTTGAAGATGCCAGATCCCGACTTTAGAATATTAGCAAATTAGGGAGGAAAAGAATGGGTGACAAGACAATCAAGATAGCAATTATAGATAGTGGCATATGGGGGCATTATGAGATGCCACATATTAAAGAAAAAATAACAGTTTTTCAAAATGATATTGGAGAAATACATATACAAACTGGTGCGGAAGATATAATTGGGCATGGAACTGCTGTTGCATACTTAATTGCATCGGAAGTACCAAATGCAGAATACTATATAATAAAAATCTTCGTCAATTCTATGTATACGAGTGAAGAAGTTTATGAAAAAGCCTTGAAATATTGCGTTGATAATATAAAACCTCAAATTATACATTTGAGTAATGGAATAACATGCTGTGAGAATTTGAATGTACTAAGAGGTATTTGTTCAGAAGCAGTAAATAATGGCAGCGTCATTATTGCTGCGTTTGACAATTTTGGCTCAATATCTTATCCGGCAGCATTTGAAAATGTAATTGGTGTAGATGTATCGGATGATATTAAAGAGGGGTATGTTTGGGTAGAACATGATGGTGTAAATATATTGGTTCCCAATCTTACACATAAAGCATTATGGGTTAATGGAGATTATTTTGTTAGTAATGGGACCAGTTTCAATGCATGCATGGTAACTATAATGGTAGCAAAGGCGATGTTGAGTGGGGTGAGAGAAAAAACAGAGATATGCCAATATTTAAAGACAAATGCCATGCATATAATTTTGCCAGATGTTAAGGGAAAATACGAAAAAGAAACTGAGTTAGATATAAAGAAAGCGGTAATATTTCCTTTTAATAAAGAGTTACATAGCCTTATTAGATTTCGGAACAATCTTTCCTTCGAAATAGTAAAAATATACGATGTAAAATATATGAGACAAGTGAATAAGTTCCCAGAAGATATAGTAGGAATTGGTAGAACAGAAAAGTCTGTTCCCATAGAGTCCATCGATTGTGTTGATTGGGAATATCCATTTGATACATTTATTGTAGGGCACGTAAAAGAGATGGAAAAAAGTATCAAAAGGGATTATATACATTATATAGCAGAGAAATGTATTGAACATTCAAAATCGTTGGTATCCTTAACTGATTTTAGTGACAGTGATAAATATGGAGATAGATTTAGAGAAAAGGGATTAAAATTATATATTCCACAGATAGGGAAAAAAGATATACCAGATTTATTTCGAAAAAAGTTACGTCGAATTGGAATACCTGTACTAGGAGTATTTGGTACAAGTTCTAGACAAGGTAAATTTACGTTACAGGTTCATATAAGAAATTATTTTCAGAATAATGGATATAAAGTAGGGCAACTTGGAACAGAACCTACAAGTATATTATTTGGTTTTGATGAAGTATTTCCTATGGGATATGAATCTACAGTAACAGTCGAGGGACTCGATAGCATTGCTGTAATCAATAATATGATGGGGAAAATAGAAGATAAAAATCCTGATATTATCATAGTTGGTTCACAGTCTCAAACAATTCCACAAAATTTAGGTAATCTATCCTTATATATATTAGAACAACATTCCTTTTTGCTCGCAACGGAACCTGATGCCGTTATTCTATGTATTAACCTGTTTGATGAGGAAGAATATATTGAAAGGACAATAAAATATATAGAAGCAATTGTAGATGCCCGTGTAATAGCCCTATCTGTGTTCCCTATGAACAGAATGGAAATAGGAGGAATTCTTACGAACAAATTATTACCAGCAAATAAAAGTGATATTGAACGTGTATGCAATAGATTTTCTAGTCGCTTTCAGAAACCAATATTTGTGGGGGGAGAAGACATAGGTAAATTAGGTAGGATATGTGAATTATTTTTTTGTAGTGAAATATAACCGTATAACGTTAAAAATATGACTAACATATATTGTATCATACATTTTCAGAGGAATACATACGGATCGAGGAGGAAATTTTTATGACGAAATTAGAAATTGCTAAGGATGTGATGATTACTTCTGAGTGTTGGAGTTATGATAAGTTTGCGATTTTGCAGACTTCTCCGTATTTTGATTTGTGGCTTACAAATCATATGAATATATATATGGAAACAAAAGGTGGCGTTGTTTTTGGATCACCGGGTCAAATCTATCCATTATCTTATTTTAATGATATTCTGGATATATCGGAAATAGATATTTTTAAAGTAGAAAAAAACGTAGTTGTTGATTTGTTAGTAAACCAAATTGACCAGGGATATTATGTTGTTTTGGAGATGAATTCTAGGAAAATTTTTGATCCGAAAACTGAAGAGTTCTTGTTGCATGAAAGTTTGATTTATGGATATGATGAGAAAAAACAAATATTTTTTGCTGTGAATCTAGACAATAGTGGTTCTAAAGAAACGCAGATTAGTTATAACAGAGTTCGTGAGGCTTATGCTGACGCAAGAGATTTTTTTCTTAAAGATTATAGACGTAGATATTGGATGAGGAAAACTTTCTTCGAAATTACAAGAATACGGCTGAAAGATAATTATAGAAATGAGAATGCCTTTTATGACTGTCTTAAAAAAATTCAAAACTACATAGATATCAGTGTTTATAAGGAAGAGAAATTAACAGAGGATTTTCAGTTGGAAGATGTAACTATCTGGTATCTCGGAAGCGCCTGCTCGATTGCCTTGGCTGACTCCATAAAAGATGGGATAGTAGACATAGAATCAGCAAATAGAGATTATAAATTTACATATCTGTCAGCAGTTAAGATACATGAAAATCGTAGCCTGCTTTTGCATTCCATGAAATGGATGGTGCAAGAACTTCATGTAAATAATCCGTTGATACTTAGGAGCTTAGAACAGTATCAAGGGAGTTGCAGTAAAATGCAGATTATTATTGGTATGATGCAGAAATTTCGGTTCACCCAGGACGTCAAACTTCTGCAAAGGGCCGGAGAAAAACTGAAATTTATATATACTGATGATCAAAAAATATTGCGGGATTTTGTGAGAAATATGACAGACTGCTATATGGACGTGGCCTTTGGCTATGGGGCGGAGCTGTTAAGAAAGATAAAATTGGCCAATGGGAATAACTGTATGCTGAAAAAAGCGGAGGATAAAGATGTTATGTTCCTGTATACACTCATGAACACGCCAAAGATACAGGAAGCGCTCCATGCAAATTCAACGACAGTAGATGATTGGAAAGAGATAGTTGCCGGATGGAGGGCAAATGATGATGAAGAGGGATATCTTATTTTGGATAAAGATACTCCGGTGGGGTGGATGGAGATCCAAGGGCTTTTGACCAATGGCCAGAGTATGGTATCGATTAAGCGGCTGGTGATAGCTTCGGCATATCAGAGACGCGGAATTGGGGAATATATTCTTAAGGAAACCCTAAAAACCTTAAAGCTGCGGGGATTCATAAGGGTAAGCGCCTGCGTAGATCAGGAGAATATCCCGGCGAAGCAATGCTTCTTAAAATGTGGATTTGAGGTTATGGAGGAAACAGAACTGGAAATGCCGGACGAAATTGTTGTGAAATGCTATAGAATGGAAGTGTTGTGCTATTAAAAGGATTGCTCAAAAATAATGTAAAAATCGGGAGGAGTGTCAGTGTATGAAGAAGATTTTTGATAACTTGCATTATCTCTGCCAGATCATTTGGAAGTTTGACAAGAGCATATTTATCACTTTTGTGCTCGTAATACTCCTTGGAGCGGTTTCACCCTATATCGTAGTCCTGGCGCCAAAATATATGCTGGGAGCAATCCTGCATCGGGCAGATGCCCGGGAATGGCTTTTGATCGGTCTGGTCTTTGTCCTTGGCGGACTTGCGGTGTATCTTCTGGAAAGTGTGCTTGCCGGCCGGTTCAAGGGACATCTGTCCATATTAAGAAATGGCTGCTTTGGAGACATGCTGACGGAGAAGATGCTGAAGATGAAATATGAATTGCTGGAACAGCCGGAGATACAGGAGCTTTGCTTTCGCGCGAATATGCTGTTCTGGAGTGATTTCAGTGGAATGGCGGGAACCTTCGATAGCCTGAAGCAGCTGCTGTCCTCGGTCCTTACAGTCGTTGGATTTGTGATGATCCTGGTGGGCCTGCACCCGGTGCTGCCGCTGATCCTGGCATTGTCCATTGTGGTAAACGCCGCGTTGATGAAAAAGGCCAGGAACAGAGAGAACACATTGCGTCCGGCTCTGGAAAAAGAGGAGCGGGAGAGAAATTATCTTAATGAGACCATGCAGGATGTGGCGGCTGGAAAGGATATTCGTATTTATGGGCTTGGCGGGTGGCTGGCAGGGTGGTATCTGCGGGTCACCGGTGAAAAAGAACAGATTACGGGACAGATTCAGAAGGAATATCAGAAAGCAGATATTTGGGCGGCTATCCTTGCATGGATACGGGATGGAGCAACCTATGGATATCTGATCTATGCCATGGGAAATCAGATGATTGCCGTGGATGATTTCGTGATGTATCTCTCCTGCATGACAGGATTTTCCGCCACATTCATTCTGATCATTGAGAATTTTCAGAAGATCCGCCAGTTCCTTGTTTATACGGAGGATTTTAAGAAGGCGATGGAGTTGGAAGAGGCCGGAGAGGAGGATGCCTATACTGGGGAAGAGCCTTTTGCGGAAATCCGTATGGAAAATGTCAGTTTTTCTTATCCAGGCGCAGAAGGGAAGGCCGTTTCCGATGTCAGTCTCAAGATCAGAAACGGCGAACACGTGGCGATCGTGGGGATGAACGGGGCTGGAAAAACCACCCTGGTCAAGCTTCTGACAGGGCTCTATGAACCGACGGAAGGAATCATAAAAATATGCGATAGAGACGGAAAACAGATACACTCCGGAAACCGATTTCAAATGTTCTCGGTTGTCATGCAGAAAATCTTCCAATACGCCTTTTCTTTAGAGGAAAATATCACATTTACAAAAGCGGAAATGGAGGACATGGAGAAGCTCCAAAAGGCGATCAAAGTTTCCGGCCTGACAGAGGAGATACAGAAGCTTCCGGAAGGCTTAAAGACGATGCTGCGGAAGGAGTATCATCCCCAGGGCGTGCAGCTTTCCGGCGGGCAGGCACAGAAGATGGCGCTGGCCCGAGCAGTTTACCGGAATGCGCAGGCAGTTGTTCTGGACGAACCCACCGCAGCGCTGGATCCGATTGCGGAAATGGAATTTTACAGCAGATTCAAAACGGTTTTTCGGGATAAGACCTGTGTCATCATTTCCCACAGGCTGAGCAGCGTGACAACCTGTGATAAGATTGTTTTGTTGGACCAGGGGAAGATTGCATGTGTGGGAAGCCATGAGGAACTGCTGGCGGGGAGCAGACTGTACGCAAAAATGTGGGAGGCTCAGAGCAGGCCCTACAGGAAGGGGAGCGGAGAAAAATGAAAAAGTATCAAGTCATGATAAAGAAGATTTACAGCATTTCCCATACCTATTTCCTGTGGTGCCTGCTGCAGGCAGCCTTAGGGATTCTGACGCCTCTGGTGCTGCTTTTTCTGCCCACGCTCCTGATTGATGCATTTTTGCAGGGAGCCGGATGGAAGGTATTGGTTTTATATACGGCCGTCTGCGTGACGGTCCCCATGATTGCCCATATCCTTAAGGCGGTTGCGGACCGTAAAGTACAGATAAGTGCGCAAAAAGTGGAGCATGGCCTTGATCATGCGGTGGATGATGTTTTTATACATGCACGGTATGAGCAGCTGGAAAAATCGGAAATTTATGAGAAGCTTCAGAAACTTCGCGCGGGAAAGCATATGGCAGGGCCTGTTACCGGCATGCTCCAAAATCAGTTTTTCGGCCTGATTTCCAATGTGCTCTGCCTGATCACCTATCTTTCCGTATTTGCAGGGCTTCTTTTCACGGATGGTATGCCTTTTTCGCCCGTATACCTTGACAGGCCGCCATTCCTGGTGGAGATCATTGCTCGAAGCACCTGGCTCTTTCTGGCGATTCAGGCAGGGCTGTGCGCGCTGACGCTTCTTGCACGCCGGAAGGGACAGAAAAGGGAACAAAAGATTGTGGAAAATTTTTCGCAAGTGGAAAGGAAATATGGATATTTTGTACGCTTGCGCGCGGATTATGAAAATGGCGCCGATATCCGGCTTAACGGACTCTATCGGTTCCTGCGAGGAGAGATAGACGATTATAATCAGAAGGAACGCTGTATGCACCACTCCATGGAGAGAAATAATACCAGGTTTCAAACGCTGGCGGTTCTGGCAACGCGGCTGCAGGAATTTCTCGCTTATGGGTTCATTGTCTGTAAGATTTTGTACGGGGTAGTTACTCTGGGAGGCTTTTACCTCTATTCAAACGCGGTGACCAGAACGGCAAATTGTATTACGGCGATATTTCAGCAGATCAATGATATACGCTATGCCATGTCTTATTATGAATCGTATTGCGATCTGTGGGAGATAAAGAAGGCTGGAGATGCTGTGGAGGAGGAAGCAGAACAGAAGGAAGGATGGGAAGAAAAGCCGGATCCGAAGGCGGAAATAGAATTTCGAAATGTGTCATTTCAATATCCGGGGAGTGATGTATGGATTTTCCGGAATTTTAATCTGCGGATCAAGCCGGGCGAACACATTGCCATTGTAGGCAAAAACGGCGCTGGAAAGAGTACCTTGATCAAGCTGCTGATGGGGCTGTATGAGATCCAGGAGGGAGCCATCTATGTGCATGGCAGAAACATCCACAGCATGAAAAGGGAAGAATTATACAGTCTTTTCGGGACAGTTTTTCAGGATTACCGTTTGTTGGATGCAACCATCGGCTCTAACGTCTCTGCTGTGGAGGAGGGATATGACACAGAGAAAGTGAGACGGATCTTGAAGGAAGTGGGGCTGTTTTCCACGCTTCCTGAGGATGGAGAAAAAACAAGAATCTTCCGCCACTTAAATGAGGATGGGATCGTGCTTTCCGGCGGCGAGGAGCAGAAGGTTGCGATTGCCCGGGCTCTGTACAAGGAGGCGCGTTATCTGATCCTGGACGAGCCGGCCGCTTCTCTGGACCCGATCGCGGAGAAAGAGATAAACGAACAGATGGAGCGATTGTCCAGAGAGCATACGGCGATCATCATATCCCATCGCCTGAGCAGCTGTTATTTTTGCGACAGAATTTTAGTTCTTGAGCAGGGAAAGCTTCTGGAATCTGGTACACACAGAGAACTGCTGGCGCTTGGAGGAACATACGCAGAAATGTGGATTGCTCAGGCATCGCATTATCAGAGCACAAACGAGCAGTTTGTGGTGAATTAGTGAGGAGAAGAACATGAAGGAATCTAAGATAATCAGGAAAAAGAAGGAAAAGCCCAAATACAACCTGTGGCAGAACTCTGCCTATATGATTTCTCTCGCCTGGAAGGAAAGGGAGAAAAAGGTGCTGGTACTGGCGCTTTTGTCGGCGATATTTGTGGTTGCAACGGATCTGGTAAATCTCTATATATCACCTTCGATTCTGTCAGCGGTGGAGAGAAGGGTTTCGATGCCGGAACTGTTGGCTACGATATTGCTGTTTGTGGGGCTGCTGATGCTGTGTTCGGCAGTATCAAGATATCTCAATATAAATCTGTCGCCAGGACGGATACAAGTCAGAATGGCATTGATTGCTGCTTTAAATCGTAAGATGGCTACCACATCCTATCCAAATGTGACAGATGAGCAGTTCCGAAAGCTGTGCACAAAGGCGGGAGAAGCTACCGATGGAAATTCCCAGTCAACGGAAGCGATATGGAACACGCTTACCAATCTTTTGAAAAATGTGCTTGGATTTGTGATTTATATGCTGCTGCTTTTTTCCGTTGATATCTGGATGGTGCTTGTAATTATGGTTACGGCTGTCATAGGCTATGTTGTCAATAAGCATTTGTATGATTATGAGTACCGACATCGGGAAGAGCTGGCGGAATATGAGAAACAAGTGCTGTATATCCGGCGGAACGCTGAGGATATAAGCGCAGGCAAGGATATTCGGCTTTTTGGCATGCGGCCCTGGTTTGAGAAGGTCAGAACGAAAGCCATGCAGGCTCTGGTTGCTTTTTACAAGAGGGCAAATCGTGCGTACCGGTGGGCCAAAATCGCCGATTTGATTCTGACTTTTCTGCGCAACGGCGTTGCATATGCTTACCTGCTTCGTTTTGTCCTGGGGCAGGGATTAAGCGCATCGGAATTTTTGCTGTATTTTACTGCCGTAGGCGGATTCGCGCAATGGATAACCAGAATGCTGAATGATATGACTATTTTATATAAGCAGAGTCTCGATATCTCTACGGTGCGGGAATGTCTGGAGTATCCGGAGGTTTTCGATCTGGAAGGGGGAGAGCCCTTGAAGGCAGACCCAAATGGTTCCTATGAGATTAGGCTGGAGGATGTATCCTTCTGTTATCCGGAAAGTGAAAACAATATTCTGGAACACATCAATCTCACCCTGCATCCGGGAGAAAAACTGGCTGTTGTTGGGTTAAACGGTGCGGGAAAGACCACGCTGGTAAAGGTACTGTGCGGATTTTATGACCCAACCAGGGGGCGGGTCCTGCTAAATGGAAGAGATATCCGGGAATATAACCGCCGGGATTACTATCGGTTATTCTCCGCGGTTTTTCAGGATTTTTCTCTGTTGGCGGCCACCATTGCTGTCAATGTGGCTCAGAGCGAGGATGGGATTGATATGGTAAGGGTAAGGGAATGTGCTAAGAAAGCCGGGCTGCTGCAGAAAATAGAATCTCTTCCGGCGGGATTTGAAACCTGTCTGAACCGTCAGATCTATGACGAGGCAATCTCGCTGTCAGGAGGTGAGACCCAGCGGCTGATGCTGGCCAGAGCCCTGTATAAGGATGCGCCGGTGCTTTTGCTGGACGAGCCTACGGCAGCTTTAGACCCTATTGCGGAGTCTGAACTGTATCAGAAATACAGTGAAATGACTGAAGGGAGAACATCCATTTATATCTCCCACCGGCTGGCTTCCACCCGGTTCTGTGACCGTATCATTTTTCTGGAAAAGAATCACATTACGGAAGAAGGAACCCACGAGGAGCTGTTGGCCCTTGGGGGACGGTATGCGCAGTTGTATGAGATTCAGAGCAAATATTACAGGGAGGAGGCTGACAGTGATGAAGCATAAAGAAAAGAAGCTTTTACCATGGAGGGAAGTATATGCAATTAATCGGGAAGCGCTTTGTCTGCTTTACCGGGAGTATCCGCGGATGTTTCAGTCCCGCTTCCTTTTTGCGGTTTGGGAGGCTTTGAGTCCTTACGTAGGAATTTATCTGTCGGCGCTGATCATTGATGAGCTTGCCACAGACAGGGACCCTGCCGCGCTGATAAAGCTTGTGTTAGTTACCTTGTTGACAGAGGCTTTGATCGCGTTGATCTCTTCTTATTTTGTTACCTGGAGAGATTCGGAAACGGCGGGATTTTATTATAAATATCAGCAGATATTTACAAAGAAACTGTTGGATATGGATTTTGCAAGTATTGATGACAGTAAGACGCATGAGAGGCTGTCCGCTATCATTGAGTACCAAAATAGTGGGGGCTGGGGGCTTTTCAGACTCTTCATCAGTACGCAGCTGTTGTTGCAGGCGGTCATGACATTGGTTGGAGGAATCGCGCTGACGGTAACACTCTTTACAAGGAAGGTGCCTCCGGAGGCCGGGAGATTAACGGTATTGAATCATCCTCTTTTTCTCGCTGCAATTATATTGGTTATGGTAGCCGTCACCTATCTGGCTCCCGCATTGTCAAACAAAGCATGGAGTTATTTTTCGCTGAACGCGGAAGAACACCGGGTAAGCAATCGCCTGTTCGGATTTTTCAGTTGGCTTGGTTATAAACAAGAGCTTGCAGCTGATGTGCGTATCTACCGACAGGATATTATCTGTGAAAAGTATAACAAAGATAAGACCGGTATGTTCGGTTCCAAAGGTTTTTACGCAAAGCTGTCCAGAGGGCCAATCGGATTATTTGCTGCTGCCTCGTCCGCTGTTTCCGTGGCTTTCACAGGCGTTGCCTATATCTTTGTCTGTCTCAAGGCATGGGCAGGCGCCTTTGGCGTAGGCGCGGTTACGCAGTACATAGCGGCTATTACAAAAATGTCCTGGGGCGTTTCCACACTGATCGAAGAACTGGGAGATATGCGCAATAACGCGTCTTTTATGAAAATGTCTCTGGAATTTCTGGCAATGCCCCATACGATGCGTCAGGGAGAGCGACCGGTTGAAATGCCAAAGGGATGCGCCTATGAGGTGGAATTTAAAAATGTATCCTTTCGATATTCGGGAAGCGAGGAGTATGTATTAAAAAATATGAATCTGAAATTCCGGTCCGGGGAACGGATTGCCGTGGTAGGACAGAATGGCAGCGGGAAAACGACTTTTATTAAGCTGCTGTGCCGTCTGTACGATCCGACAGAGGGGGAGATATTACTGAACGGCATCAATATCCGGGAATATGATTATCTGGAATATCTGGGGATCTTCTCGGTGGTATTTCAGGATTTCCGACTCTTTGCTTTTACACTGGGACAGAATGTGGCGGCAGGCGCCAGGTATGACAGAAACCGCGCGGAAGCCTGTCTTCGCAGGGCTGGCTTTGGAGAACGGTTGAACGCTCTGGATTTGGGACTGGATACGTATCTGTACAAAGAGCTGAGTGAAGAAGGTGTGGATATCTCCGGCGGGGAGGCGCAGAAAATCGCCCTCGCCCGCGCGCTTTATAAGGATGCGCCCTTTGTCATTCTGGACGAGCCTACGGCAGCTTTAGACCCTATTGCGGAGGCGGAGGTATACAATCATTTTAACGAAATAGTAGGGGATAAAACGGCCATCTATATCAGTCATCGTCTTTCCAGCTGCCGTTTCTGCAATGATATCCTGGTCTTTCATGAGGGCAGGTTGATTCAGCGAGGGAGTCATGAACAGCTCCTGGCAGATGGGGGGAACAAGTATGCGCAGTTATGGAATGCCCAGGCGCAGTATTACAAAAGGAGGACAAGAGAATGATTCAAAATCCAATTTTGCCGGGATTTCACCCGGACCCGTCCATCTGCCGGGTGGACAACGATTTTTATCTGGTAACCTCAAGCTTCAGCTTTTTTCCCGGGGTTCCCATTTTCCACAGCAGGGATCTGGCCCATTGGGAACAGCTGGGCTACGTGCTGGACCGATCTTCCCAGCTGCCCGTAAATTATCAGTTGCTGTCCTGTGGGATATATGCTCCAACGATCCGCTATCACCGGGGAAGGTTCTATGTGATTACCACCAATGTGACTGCGGGAGGGAAGAATTTTATTGTGACGGCAAAGGACCCCCGGGGGCCATGGTCCGAGATCCACGTTATCGAGGGCGCGGACGGCATCGATCCGTCGCTGTTTTTTGACGAGGATGGGAAGGCGTATTATACCGGTACGACATACATAGAGGATGAAAGGGGTGGTCATCAGGCCATCTGGTGCAGCGAGATTGATCTTGAGGAAATGAAGCTGGTGGGAGAGCGGAGTATTCTGTGGGGAGGAGCCCTGGTTCATTGCTGGGCGCCGGAAGCGCCGCACCTGTACAAAAAGGATGGCTGGTATTATCTGATGATTGCGGAAGGCGGCACGGAGCATATGCATGCGGTTACCATCAGCCGCAGCAGAACGGTGATGGGGCAGTACGAGGGCTATCAGGGCAATCCCATTCTGACTCACCGCCATCTTGGAAAGCTGTACCCTGTCTGTAATGTGGGGCATGGGGATCTGGTGGAGCTTCAGGACGGCAGCTGGTATATGGTGATGCTGGCCTCCCGTCTTATGGACGGTTATCACAAGATTCTTGGCCGGGAGACCTTTCTTGCGCCTGTGGAGTGGGAGGATGGATGGCCTGTGGTCAGTCCGGGTACCGGGCGGGTGGAATTCAGCTATCCCCAGCCAAACTCCCTGCGAGAGCAGCCTTTCCGTGAAGGAGCGCTGCCTTTGGAAACGGAGGCGGATTTTAGCAGGGATACGCTGGGACTGGAATGGAATCAGATTGGTACGCCCGGAGAAGAACCTTTTTACAGGATGGAGGATGGCTGTCTGAAGATGAGGCTGTTGAAAAACGAACTGGTGCCATGGGAGCTGAATGGACTTCCCGCGGATTTCTGGGGTGTGCGCATCGCCATGCTCCGGGACAGGAAGGGAGATGTAAGCTTTCTGGGACGCCGGCTGCAGCACATGGATTTTGAGGCAGCCACAACCCTTAGATTCGCGCCTGAGCAGGGAGATGGAGCGGGGCTTGTGGTAATTCAGAATGACGCCAACCAGCTGCGGCTGGAGTATCGACGGAATGAGGAGGGGATAAGAGAAGCGGTCTGCATCCGGACGAGAACCGTAGTGCGGCAGGAAAGGCAGTATTTTGAAGAATCGGTGGAGGGACGCCTGATACTGAATGCTGCGCAAAAGAAGGCTGGAATGTCTTCGGCGGTCCGGGGAGAACCTGCTGAGGTGAGCGGTGAGGTATATCTGAAGATAAGGGCGGACCGCACGCGGTACAGCTTCTATGCCGGCGTGGACGGCGTGGAGTATCTGCCGGTGGCGGAGGGGGTGGACGGCTCTTTTCTTGGGTCGGAGACCTGCGGCGGCTTCATCGGCGCTTATGTTGGTCTTTTCGCCTTCTCGGAGGAAGCGAAGGAGGCGTATGCGGCTTTTACAAAATTTTCCTATAAAGGGATAAGAAAATAAAAATGAATTAAAATAAGAAGGAGTGGACAAGAGATGGAATGGTTTGTAGAAAAGAACGTGAACAGAAAGGCACTGAATGTATTTTTTGACGCCATGGATCGTGACAATTTTGAGGTGCATACCCTGCAGGTTTACCGGGGAGAACAGTGTCTTCTGCGTCTGGCCCGGGAACCCTATTCCTGCGGGGATGCCCGGGAGGTGTATTCCTTAAGCAAAATGTTTGCCTCCACGGTGGTGGGAATTGCGGTGGAGCAGGGACTGGTGCGGACGGAGGACCGGCTGGTGGATATTTTTGAGCGGAAAAACGCTTCGGAGAAAATGTCCCATATCACGGTAAAGCACTTACTTTCCATGAATACGGGACATGACAGATGCATTATTCCGGAGATGTCGGCGGCGGAAAATTCCCTGGAAGCATTTTTCGGCATAGAGCCGGTATATGAGCCGGGCACGCATTTCGCCTATAATACCGGAGCCAGCTGTATGCTTTGTTCCGTGATAGAGCGGGTATCCGGGAAGGATTTTTTTGACTATGCCTGTGAGAATCTCTTTTATCCCATGGGGATCACCGACATTACATGGAAGCGGTGCGTGGATGGCACCTGCATCGGGGGCGCGGGACTGAGCATTTCCAGCGATGATATTATAAAACTCGGCATGATGTATAAGAACGGCGGCCTGTATCGGGGAGAGCGGATCCTTTCTGAGAAATGGATTCGGGAGGCATCTTCCTGTGTTTCCGATAATTCCACAAACGGCACGCCGGACTGGTGCAGCGGCTACGGGTATCAGCTCTGGCGTAACAGCCGGGAGGGGTATCGCGGCGACGGTGCTTACGGCCAGTTATGTGTTATCCTGCCAGAGCGGGATATGGTGGTGGCCGTGCAGGCATTCGGCATAAATATGCAGCAGGAGATGGATCATCTCTTCGCGTTTTTGGATGATATGGATGGAGAGGGACAGGAGGGCAGCGTTTACTCTTTTGAGCCCCTTGTGGCAAAGGAAGCCCTTCCCAAAATGGACGGAATTTATCTGCTTGAAGAAAATCCCGCAGATTTCCGCAGCGTATGGGTGACATCCGACAGGGATTCTCTTGCGCTTTCCTTCAGTGACGGGGGGAGTATTCAGACGGTACGGGCCAAAGCGGGCTGTTGGACGGTAAACCGGTGCAGTATGCGGAATATGCAGCCCTTTTCCATCGGACGGTTCCACGCGGAGCGGCGGGAGCCTCTTGTCATGGCGGTTTGCTGTGGGCAGGAGGGGAATAAGACAGTGCTGGTGGTACGTTGCCGTACCAGCCCCCATGCGGAGCGCTGGGAGCTTACCAGGGACGGCGGCAGGCTCCATATAACCTGCGCGGAGCTTCAAAACGGGGAAATCCGTATGGAATTATCCGGAAATCTGCTGCGGAAGGAGAAATAGGAATGCTGATGGAGGAGAAAAATAAAATCGTTTATTATCTGGACGGCTATCACGGCGGCATCCGGGGACATATGCCTCTGGGGGCCTGGAGAGATATTCTGGAATGTCTGAAGGCACACCCGGAGTGGCGCATTAACATCGACGTGGAGCCTGTTTCCTGGGATTATCTGAAGGAACGGGATCCTGTGGCCTACGAGGAACTGTCCGTCCTGGTGCGGGGAAACTCAGAAAACGGCCGTGTGGAAATCGTTGCGGGAAGCTACGGACAGCCTTACGGATGGATTACCGATGGCGAGAGTAATCTGCGTCATCTGATCCTGGGCCGGGAAATTCTGCGAAAGCATTTTCCGGAGATTTCAGTGGACACTTACGCTGTACAGGAACCCTGCTGGACCAGCGCACTGCCCCAGATGCTTCGCCAGCTGGGTTATCGGCGGGCCTCCCTGAAGAATGCCTCGACAGCCTGGGCCGGATATTCGGAAGGTTACCCGGCTGAGACCGTGGACTGGATGGGGCCGGACGGAACATCTGTCCCCACCATCCCACGGTATACCTGTGAGGGCCTTTTGCCTGTTTATTCCACGGAAGCACAGCATGCCAAGGAGGAATATATGGAAAAATGTATCCAGGCGGGGATTACTCATCCTGTCGGAATGTATTTTCAGGATTTAGGCTGGTCTGCGCGACCGGGAGTCAGTGATGAAGGAGGTGTTTCACCGGATTATATCGAATATACTACGGTACGCCATTATTTTGAAGCGGTTGCCAATGAGAAGCGACCGGCCTGGCAGCCTGGCCAGGAGATTTTTCGGGGAGCCCTTCCATGGGGGGACCAGACGCTGGTGCGCATGGCAAGGCAGGTCCGCCGATGTGAGGCGGAACTGCTGGATACAGAGCGCCTGCACGCGGTGGCCGTGCTATTTGGTTATCAGGGGCAGGAAGCGCGGCTGAAGGAAGCCATGGGACATCTGCTGATGACCCAGCACCACGACGGCTGGATTTGCGCGGATACCGGGGAAGGCGAGGAAAACTGGGCCTTTAAAGCAGCTGCTCAGGTTTATGCGGCGGAATTTATTTTTGACAGGCTGAATCGGGAATCCTTTGCTTGTATCACGGAAAGCATACCTTCCCGGATGGAGGAAAATGCCGGGACAGTTACGGTTTTTAATCCTCTGGCACAGGCAGAGAAGCGTCTGGTGCGCATGCGCATGACCGCGAAAAGTGGTATCCGGGGCTTTGAAGTATGCGATGGAGAAAAAAAGCTTCCCTGCCAGGTCATTGCGCAGCGCTGGTATCGGGACGGCTCCTGCAATGCCGGAGAATTATTGTTTCTGGCAGAGCTTCCGGCACTGGGGATTAAGACCTTTACGGTGCGTCCTTTGCGGGAACTTTCAAAACAGCGATCTGTGGTGCGGGTCAGACAGGAGAAGAAGAATTTTATTCTGGAGAATGAATATCTGTCCATCCGGGTCGATCTGGAAAGGGGCGGCGTCATTACGTCCTATTATGACAGGACCCTGCAGCAGGATCTGGTGCCAAGGGGGGCGGCCTTCCATGAATTTCGTGGATATTTTGTCGAGGAAGGACGTTTTTGTTCCAATACGGAGCAGCCGGCGGAGGGGGAGATAGAAAGAGACGGAGAACTGGAAGCGCTGATATGTATCCGCGGTAAAATCGCCCGGACACCTTATGTCATGCATTACAGGCTACAGGCCGGATCCCCGCGACTGGAGATTCAGGTTGTTTTTGATTTTAAGGAGCCAACGCATATCGGAGAGCCTCATGAGATCCCTGTGCTTGAAGAGGGGCATTGTGATCCCCATCGCAGTTACCATGACGGGCGTTTTCGCCTGAATGCCTGCTTTCCCACTACTTTCCGGCAGAAAACGGTCCACAAGGACTGTGCCTATGACGTGTGCCGCAGCAGGCTTTCGAATACACATTTTAAATCCTGGGAGGAAATCAAGCACAACATCCTGCTGCATTGGGTGGATGTCTCGGATGATAATCAGGGGTTCTGCGTGTTCTGTGACCACACCACAGCCTACAGCCATGGTGAGGATACGCCTCTAGGACTGGCTCTGGCCTGGGGCTATGACGGCGGTTACTGGTGGGGACGGCGAACGCTGACCGGACGCCATGAGCTTCGATATCAGCTGATGTCCCATGGCGGAGACTGGCAGGAGGCCGGACTGTGGCATGAATGTGAAAGGTTTCTTCATCCGCCCATGGCTCGCCGGAGTTTCTTTGTGCCGGAGCAGAAAAATGACAGTATCTTTGAAATCCTGACGGAGGGTGTGGAACTTGGCGCTTTCTACTTTGAAAACGGTGAACACTATGTGAGGATATTTAATGCCGGAAAAGCAGGGCAGGTCTTTTTCCGGCCTGACAGAGAGCGCTTTGACAAAATGGAGGAGACCTCTCCTGATGGAAACCCGTCCGGAAGATGGCTTTTGCCAGACGTAGAAGGAATCTTCTGCGATTTCATCCCTGCTTTTGGAATCCGGACCTATCGGCTGGGAAAAATCAGGCGTCAATGAACCATACAATGCCTCCCTTCTGACGATACAAATTTTGCGACACAAATTTTCAGATATGTAGTTGCTGCGCTTAAAGATCCATGCTAATATAAGTATATAGTTTTCAGAAGGGAGGCGTGCATTATGGGAATGTATTTAAATCCTGGCAATACCGGTTTTCAATCTGTGTTAAAAGGGCTGTATGTGGATAAATCAGGATTGATCGATTATATCAACGGCACTCTTGGAACAAAACAAAAACTGACCTGTGTCAGCCGCCCCAGGAGGTTCGGAAAGTCTTTTGCGGCGCAGATGCTATGCGCGTATTACGACAAAAGCTGTGATTCCGGGGAGCTTTTTCAAAATTTGAAGATTGCAGGCTTTGATTCTTACAAAAAATATTTGAATCAGTATGACGTTTTGTTTTTGGATATGACCTGGTTTATTTCGACGGCCAGCGATGCAAGGGATATTGTAAAAGGCTTGCAGAGAGCAGTCATAAAAGAATTAAGGGAGGTCTATCCCGGACATTTCGCGGGAGAAGAGACGTCTCTTCCGATGGCTCTTGCAAGGATTAACGCGGAATCCGGAAAGAAAATTATCATTATTATAGATGAATGGGACGCGCTGTTCAGAGAGAAAAAAGAGGACAAGAACCTGCAGGAGGAATATGTGCAGCTTCTTCGGGGCCTTTTTCGAAGCAGCCTGACAGATAAAATGGTAGAGGCTGCCTATATGACGGGAATCCTGCCCATTAAAAAATACGGAAACCAGTCGGCGTTAAGTGATTTTTATGAATTTACCATGATAGACGCTTATCCCCTGGAGGAATATGTAGGTTTTACCGAGAAGGAGGTTCTTGGGTTGTGTGAAGACTCCGGTATGGAGTTCCAGGAGGTCCGGCACTGGTATGACGGATACCTTTTAGGCGATCATCTTCATATCTACAGTCCCAAATCCGTGCTGGAGGCTGTGAGCAGAAAGCGTTTTGGCAGTTACTGGACACAGACGGAAACCTATGAATCCCTAAGAACCTATATCAGTATGAATTTTGATGGTTTGAAGGACGCGATTATCACCATGCTCAGCGGTGTGAGCTGTGAAATAGACACGGGAACATTTCAGAATGATATGACAACCTTTCATAGCAGAGACGATGTCCTGACCTTGCTGATTCATCTGGGCTATCTGGCCTATGACGCATCCACAGAGTCGGTGTTCATACCCAATCAGGAAGTGAAGGAGGAATTTCTGCGGGCGATTAAGAACAGCAGCAGTCCGGAGCTTGTGAAGGTAGTACAGAAATCGGAGGAACTGATGGAGGCTACGCTTCGCATTGATGGCGGGAAGGTTGCGCAGTTGATCGAAGAGGTTCACAATGAATTATGACAGAGAGAGCAAGGAGCATACGTGTGTGATAGAGAAATATCATAAGTGAAGCGCTGGGGATCGTTGGCGGAGGTGCCGCGCATGTTTGATGGTATAGGCGTGCTCCATCTGGCCGCCGGAGAGGGTGATGGTCTCGCCCTTATAGCAGTAAAAAAAGGAGGGCCCGCAGGTCCTCCCTCGGTCTCAGTCCTCACGAGTATCTGAAACCTGATCACTAAAGCATTTCCCCCTTACAACACCCGTACCGTCTTCGTGAACTGTCCCATCGCTGTCACATAGACGGTGAAGCGCTGGGGATCGTTGACGGAGGTGCCGCGCATGTTGGTGGTGTAGGCGTGCTCCATCTGGCCGCCGGAGAGGGTGATGGTCTCGCCCTCATAGCAGTAGGAGGCGTCCCCTTTCTTCAGGATGAGGGCGTCGCCGGGATGGGCCTGCATGGAGATGTCCTCCGTGGTGAAATAGCCGCCGGCCTCGAAGGTGAACTCCATCTTTGCGGGAAGCTCGTCCATGCCGTCGCTGGAGAATGTCAGGGCAAGTCCCTCGGCATCCTTTGTGATGTCCACGGTCATGGTCAGGGTCTTGTACAGCACCTTCTCCCGCAGGCTGTGATCCATCTTGCGCCAGTCCGGCGTGTCGGAGCCGTTGGGGAAGGGACGCTTAAAGCCCCAGCTGCAGGCGTACTGCAGACGGTACCCATTTTCGATGGGGAGGATCTGCTGGGACTGCATCTGGCCCTTGGCGTAGTAGCAGGTGCCGAAGCGGACGGACATCTTATTGTTCCCCCTTTGCAGGAAGAAGAAAGCCGGGGAGTTGGCAAGGATGGTGTAGGTGGTGTCGCCGGCGCGGTCCCGGACCACACCGGACTCCTCAAAGAAGCGGTGATAGCGGTCCGCCAGGGGCTGTCCGGCAATCTCCGTGTCGATGAGGGACTGGTCAAGCTGCATCCGAAGGAGCCAGGTGGGCAGGTCCACGGCGGTGTAAAGGTCGTAGTCCGCGGCCACGGAGGCGGCCATGCGTTCAATGCGGTCAAAGAGCCAGTCGGCCAGGCCGGCAAATTCCCCGCTGTGGTCCCTGCAGGCCATGATCATATAATTTTCGTAGTAGACGATGGGGTAAACCTTCTTGTAGTTGTCCTGGCGGGTGGAATTCAGGGTAAATACCGTCCCGTCCGGGTCAAAGTAGCAGGGCACCATGCGCAGGTTGCGGCGCACATGCTCTAAAAGCTCGGGCTTTCCCAGTTCCTCCGCCACGATCATCAGAGAGCGGTTGTTGACCACGTTGTAGATCCCTGCGGAGCGCTCGGTGTACTCCCCGTTTTTGTCGCAGTCGATGCCCTCGTTTAAGTAGAGGTTCAGGGTCTTTCGGCACTCCTCATCCCCCAGGATGTTGTAGCATAAGGAAAGGGCGGAGGTGATGACCCAGCGGTGGTTGGGTGTGTGGAATCCGCCGTGCTTCATCCCCTCCGCGCCCCGGCGGATAAAGGTAAGGATGGCCTCCTCCGTCTCGGCCTCCAGCGGGGATTTCTGGCTGTCACGCTGGATGAGACGGTAGGCGTAGCCCAGGGTCTGGACGCTGAAGCCCACGGTGGGGGCGCAGTGAAAATTGGTCTCCCTTAGGTCGATGGTGCCGTCCTCGTGCTGTTTGCGCAGCATGAACTGCTGGATCAGAAGGGCGTCCGCAAGCAGTTCGTCGTCATGATAGTAAGCGGAGCGCTGGTTGTAGTAGGCGGAGATAAAAAGGCCGATGTAGGGCCCCTGGCCGGGCTCCGCGAAGCCTTTTTCCGGCAGGCAGACGCCGCCGTAATCCGGGGAGAGCGTGTCTCTTACAATATCCCTGCGGATTCCGGGGATCATGCGGTCTAAAATAGCGGTACCTTTGATAAAATGCTGTAACATAAATCGTTTCCTCCAATACTTTATTTCATTGAAATCTTTCGGGCGTCCCGAAGGTCGGCCCTGGTACAGTGCATAAGAACTGGCAGTCCTGTCATTTCTCTGGGTTTTCACTGCCCTGGCTTAAAAATGCCCCCGGCGCGTAGGATGTCTCGGGCTGGGCCCAGGGAAGCCTCAGCTCGAAGGGGAGCTTGCCCTGCTTCGCGCAGGTCAGGCAGTCGTCGGTCAGGTCGTGCACATAGGTGCCGGCTGGCTCCGTCTCCCGGTAGCAGAGCTCTCTGGGGAAATTGTAAATGGGCATTTTCGTAAATAAGCCGGTGGTGACGGCGAGGCTTGGCAGGATGGTCCTGACGCCGCAGGGGATGGGCGTGCCCTTCTCGATGGCGTCAAACATTGCCAGGACTTTTTCCGCGCTGCTCTCGTTGGACTGGGGATTACCGTAATCGACGGTGCGCCCGTCCTGGAAGGCGGCTATGATATGGGGCGCGGTCACGCCGTCGTCCGTCATTTCCACGGTGGCATGCTCAAATACATAGCGGAACCGGGGCGCCACTTCCCTGTCGCCCGCATGGGTGGCAACGTAACAAAATTCTGCCTGGCTTTGAAACGTCCCGTGCATAAAGCAGGTGTCGAAGCTCTCGATATCCTTCGCCCGGTATACGGAGGCTTCCACCTTGACGGGAATGCTGGCGGCGTCGATTCTGTCCCCCATCAGGAAAAAGAGGTTGTGCAGATAGTGGGCGGTGGCGTTGGTGGCCACGGAGTCCCGGATGAGCGCGCCGTTTGGGGCATGGATGCGCCCCTTCCAGGAGCTGTTCTTGTAGTAGCGGTCCGAGCGCTTCCAGGAGATCATGGTGGTGAGGAAAAGAGGTTTCCCGAACACGCCCTGTAAAATGTCGCGCTTCAGGGAAAGTATGGGCGTGCAGAAGGACCACTGGAAGCCTACGCCCAGAAGCCTGTGGTGGGAAGCCGCGGCCTCCTGAAGCTTTCGGGCCTCCTCCACCGTGGGGACGAGAGGCTTCTCGCACAGCACATGGGAGCCGTGGGCAAAAGCGGTAAGGCACTGTTCATAATGGGATAAGATGGGGCTGGAAATAATAGCCAGATCTGCCTGATGTCCCTCATAAAAATCTGCAAGGGAAGGGTAGAGCGGCACCTCGTAGGGGAACTGCCATTGGTCGTCAATGCTCGTCACCAGCGGGTCCACGATGCCCACAAGATGAAAACGTTCCTGGGGAACGCAGGTGGTAAGAAGCTGGCGGTAGTAGGCTCCGTACCCAAGGGCGCCGACCAGCACAACGGATATTCTTCCGGTCTTCATAATGATGTCATCTCCTTGTCCTGGCGGGCCTGTCCGCTGTTTTCCCTTCTTATAGAAGAAACCCTTGCGGACGGCACCGCGTATTTACCATTAGAATAAACGATACCCGTTGTTTTTTGTGATAAAAAATTGCGTCAAAATATAGGATTTTTGTGTATGTCCTGTTTGCGGTACTGGTTGGGCGTGATGCCCACCTCCGCCTTAAAGAGGCGGATAAAGTTGGAGGTGTCGGAAAATCCGCATTTAAAGGAAATGGTCCCCACCGGGTCCTGGGTGTGGTAGAGAAGCTCCTTGGCGTGGGCCAGGCGGGTGTGGATCAGGTACTGCTTGGGGCTGTACCCGGTCAGCTTCTTGAAGCTGTGGGACAGGTGGTACAGGTCGATGTAGTGGGTCCGGGCGATCTCCTCGATCAGAAGCTGCTCCGCGTAATGTTCGTCGATATATTTCTGGATCTTGTATACCACCGAGGCCGCATTGCTCTCGGAGTTGGGAAAATGCTCCGGGTAGGTGCGAAACAGGGTGATCAGAAGCTGCTTTAAGCTACAGGCGCACATCTCGTTCTGAAAATCCCGGTTTTCGTCATACTCGCTTACAACGGTGCCAAAATACAGCAGAAGCTCCTTCTCTATGGCGCTGGCGTCAAAGACCGGGATAAAGTTGGCGGGCCGGTTCTTCAATATGGAGATCAGGGCGGGGGTCCCGATCATCCGGTCTGCCGCCGGGGTGGAGATGGTGGTGTAATAGCGCTCAAAGGGAGCCTCCAGGAGCCGGGCGGAGTGATTTTCCAGGTTGCTGATAAGGATCAGGGAATTTCTGGAGGCAACGTATTCCTTCTTCTCAATGGTGACGGAGATACTGCCTCCCATGACGTAGATCATCTCGTAGGCGTCGTGAAAATGGTTATTAAAGCAGGAGTTGGAGTTCTTATACCTGGCTTCTAAAATAAGAGAGTCTTGCGTTTTCATAAAAAAATCCCCTTTTTTTCCTTCAACAAAAATTACATATTTTCTCGCAATTACTTTTGACAAACCTGTCATTTTGTATATTATAATATATCCAGAAATGAAAGTCCAGCATTTTTCATAGGCAAAGTGCTGGCGTGACAGGCAGATGCAGCCCTCGGGCCGGCAATGCAGGGCAGGTCGTCCGCGGGGCGGATGATGCGCGAATAAAATGTTTGTGGAGGGAAACCGTGAGAATTTGTATTATTGGCAACAGTGGACATGGCTTAACGATTTTGCCGGAATTGGACAGAAGGCAGGATATTCAGGTGACCGGTTTCTGCGAGGGGTATCCCGGCGAGCCCAACAGGACCTTCCGGCAGGAGGTTGTGGAGAAACGGCAGCATAAGGTCAGGTGGTATCATTCCTACCGGGCCATGCTGGAGGAGGAACGCCCGGATCTGGTGGTCATCGACGGCATATTTGGCGAGCACGGCGCCATGACCATGGAGGCGCTCCGGCGCGGGATCCATGTGTTTGTGGACAAGCCGGTGGCCACGCAGCTGAAGGAGCTGGATGAGCTGGAGGCGGTGGCGAGAAACAGCAGCGCGAGACTTTTTGCCATGCTGACCATGCGCTATGAGGCGACCTTCTACACGGCCCGCAGGCTGGTGGAGGCGGGAAGCATCGGACAGCTGCGGATGCTGACCGGGCAGAAGTCCTATAAGCTTGGGAAACGCCCTGATTTTTACAGGGACCGGGAGCAGTTCGGCGGGATCACCCCCTGGATCTCCATTCACATCATCGACCTGATCCTCTGGATCGCCCGGAAGCGGTGCATTTCCGTTTCCAGCCTGCAGGACAACCATTACAACCACGGCTACGGGGAACTGGAGATGACATCCCTGTGCAGCCTGCAGCTGGAGGACAACATTCTGGCCAGCATCAATTCCGATTATTACCGGCCCAAGGCGGCGCCCACCCACGGGGATGACCGGCTGCGCATTGTGGGGACGGAGGGTATCCTGGAGGTGATGAATGACCGCCTGACTCTGATCAGTCAGGATGAGGCCCGGGAGATGGAGCTGATGACGCCGCCGGATCTGTTTGCGGATTGCCTGCGAAGGATAGAAATGAAGGATTTCAGCCAGGATATGGATGGGATCGAGAGCACGCGGATCTCCCTTCTGTCCCGGCAGTCCGCCGACGAGGGCGGAAGACTCCTGTTTCGGGAAGAGCGGATGGGGAAACGGTCCTTCAGCTTTGTTCTGGAGGAAGGCGTCAGAAATTATGCGGGATAAGGAGGAGGAGCTTTTATGTGTCAGACAGTAGACAGACTGGCGGAGGGTCAGGAGGAACGGAAGAAACGCTTTTTTGAGAAATATCTGGAGGTTTTGGAGCAGCTCCCCGGGGATTTTGAGATCGACTCCCGCTCCAAGGTGTGGAATATCATTTCTTATTTTCATTGCGGCTGTTATGAGAAGGCAAACGCCATGCTGCGGGAGGTGGAGCTGTACCGCTGCCACTTCATGCCCATGCAGATGCTGGAGATCATGAAAATGTTCGGCGATCATCTGGAGGAGGACGTGCGGGCGAAGATGACGGCCTATGTGATGGAGTCTTTGGAGGGTGTGAAAAATGAGCGGCTCCACAGCACCATGTACAATGACAATTTTTCCAATATGGCCACCTATGTGCTGGTGATCGCCGGGGAGATGTTCGGAAAGCCCGAGCTTGTGGAGCTTGGAAAACAGCGCCTGGCGGAAGCCTGCGAGGTGTTTATGCGCTCCGGGGCCATCATGGAGTACCAAAGCCCCACCTATACGCCCATCGACACCCTGGCCTTTGCCCAGCTTGCCAACCACGCCGGGGATGCGTGGGTGCGGGAGCAGGCGCTGAAATGCGAGGAGCGGATGTGGCTGGAGATCGCCACCCATTACCATCCCGGCACCGCCATGCTGGCAGGGCCCCATTCCCGGGCCTACGGCGCGGACAGCATCGGCCATCCCGGCCTGATCTCGGGCCTGATGTGGAAGGTGTTCGGCGACGAGGTATTTGCGAATCCGGTGAGAGACTGCTTCCCGCCCCATGAGAACCAGGTGGTCCATATTTCCTTAGAGAAGCTGATGCTTCCCAATGTGGCCTGGATCATCGGCGTCACCTACCACTGCCCGGAGCACCTCAGGGAGCTGGCCCTTCACAAGACGTATCCCTACCATGTGTCCTACCGCACGGAATGCCTGCCGGCAAACCTTCTGGCGGGAAGCGATACGGAAGGGGTGGGGCCCGGGGAATACTGCCACTGCTCCTGCGGCCAGGGATACAGCGAGACCTACATGACGGAGGATTACGCGCTGGGGACCGCGGAAAACCATTTCCACAGCGGGGCCATCAGCAATTCCTTCTATTTACAGTTCCGGCTGCGCCCCGAGGCGGATCGCCTGCAGGACACGGCGGTGATGTACAGCCGCTACCTCTTCAACGACCATCTGCCGGACCAGACCAATCAGTATGCGGTGTACGGGGAGGCCATAAAATCCTCCTTCCGGGATGAGGGATTAAAATACGGTTCCCAGAAGGACAACATCAGCGTGATGCTGTACCGTCCCACCGGCATCGAGCGGGAGCATGTAAAGAGCGCGCGGATGACGCTGCTGCTTCCCTGCTATTTTTATCAGGATTACGAGATCTGGGCGGGAGGAGAGCGGGTGAAGGATTTCTCCTATGCGTCCAACCGGCTGGAGAACATTTACCTGCATGCGGGCACCGTTTACATTGCGATCAAGCCCCTTGCTGCCACGGACCTTGGCCGGGACATCGCCACCGGCATAGAGCTGCGGAACCATCACCTGATGATTTCCTATTATAATTACCACGGAGCGGCCAGAAGCTTTGAAGCCCGGGAGCTGCTGCTGGCCCAGGCCGGATTTATCTGTATCTGCGCTTCCGACAGGGAGTATGAGGATATGGAGAGCTTCCGCCGGTATGCGGAGGAAGGGGAGCTCATAGAGGACCGGATGGAGGTCCAGGAGCGGGCCTGCTGCCGGAGGCTTCGGTACCGGCACGGCGATACGGAATTTCGGATGATCTTAAATCCCGAGGGCGGAAATTTTGTGGCGGACACTGTAAACGGGCGCCCCAGAAACCTTAAGATTTTCCAGGCGGACGGGATCACGGAGAAGGAGATACCGTTCCTCAATGAGGATTGAAAAAAATTGGGTATCAGATTTCATAGGATCTGGAAGGAAAGATCGAAATCAGAAATGGAAACCGGAGAACGGATTTCAGATAGAAGAATAGAAGCTAAGAGTAAAAAGGAGAAAGATCATTATGGCAATTAAGACAGTATACGCAAGCAGCGTTGCAACCCTTGACAGCAATGTGTTCACCGGAGGCGGGACGAATGTGACAAAGGAGCTTCAGGCGGTGCTGGATCTGGCCAAGACCGAGGGAGGCGTCCATCTGGTGATGGACGGGGCGGCTTTAGTAAGCGGCCTTACGGTGTACTCCAACACCACCATCGAGTGCCTCACAAAGGACTGCGGATTTTACCTGGACGACAATTCCAACTGCGCCGTCATCATCAACGGCAATCCCAGCAAGACGGAGATCCGCACCCGCTGCGTGTCCCTGCTGGGAGGAACCTACAATCAGAACGCGTCCCATCAGGTACACCACACGGAGCCCAGCTGCCCGGAGATCAACCATGGAATCGGGGAAAATGTCCACATGGTCATGGTATTTGAGTTCTACGGCGTGGAATACCTGACCATCAAGGATGTGACCATCCGCAACCAGAGAGCCTGGGCGGCGGTCATCTGCAACTGGCGTCATGTGGTGGTGGAAAATGTGGACATCGACCTGCCGGAGCACATGGACGGACAGAATCAGGACGGCCTCCATTTCTGGGGACCGGGACGGTTCCTCACCGTGAAGAACCTAAGCGGACGCACCGGAGACGATATCCTGGCCATTGCCCCGGACGAGTTCGACTGCGTTTCGGACATCACGGACGTGGAGGTGGACGGGGTGTTCATGGACAACGCGGACCAGGGGATCCGGCTTCTGTCCCGCGGCACCGAACGGCTGGACCGGGTGACCATACGGAACGTCACCGGCACCTACAAATGCTTTGGCTTCTACATCCAGCCCTGGTTCCACGACGCCTGCGGCGCTTACGGGAACATCCTCATCGAAAATGTGGATCTGCGGCAGACGGAGCCCAACTACCATTACACGAACCCCTTCCTGTTCCGCATCGGCGGCAACATCGAGTGTTTGACCCTTAAGAACATCCGCCACCATTATCCCAAGGACAGCCATCCGGTGGCGGAGATCGGAGTTCCCTTTATCAGCCGGAAGGCCAACGAGGAGCTGGCCGACATGCAGAAGATCGGCACGGTGGTCATCGACGGATTGTACATGCTGGAGGAGGGCGCGGCAAAGACCGACGAGGGCGCCATCCAGATCAAGGGGAAGGTGGATAACCTGATCCTGAAGGATGTGACGGCGATCTGTGGGGACGATACGCCGGGAGGAACGGTGCTCAAGATCGACGGGAAGAAGGGCGCTGTGAAAAATCTCCTGCTTGACGGCGTTTACTGCCGGGGCTATGACTGTTTTGCAGATACCGAGGGCAAGGCCGGACGGGTGGACAACCTGGGGGCGGTCTGCACCGGAGAACTGGTAAAATAGATTTTGAGAGAGTGAAAGAGACAGAAGGTGAATGCAAGATGAAGACAGCACAGATATCCGCTCTGTACAAGAGCATAGCAAGAGACGCGGGTCAGGAGAAGCATGTGGTGCGAGTCCTGGCGGAGCTGAAATTCCTGGCGGAAATGTCCCGGGTGAAGGAGGGGCGCTTCGATGACGCGATCCTGTCCGCGCTGGAATTTCTCAATGAACAGAGGAAGCAGACAGGGACGCTGACCATCGAGGACGTGTGGAAGGCGGAGGAGCGTTTGAGCGACCTGGCGCCGGAGGCCAAGAAATATGAGATGACCTGCGCGGCCCACGCCCACATCGATATGAACTGGATGTGGGGCTATCAGGAGACGGCTTCCATTGTGGTAGATACCTTCCGCACCATGCTGATCCTGATGCGGGAGTATCCG
>CALWDR010000115.1 GCA_944376745.1 uncultured Lachnospiraceae bacterium | reverse complement strand
TGCCACACGGACGGAAACCGGGAAGATTTTACGGACGGCGGCCAGGAAGTTTGCCAGGTTCATGGGGGCGGCGGCCAGGAAGTTTGCCAGGTTCATGGGGACGGCGGCCTGGAAAGCAGTGAGGAAGTTTGTCAGGTCCATGGGGACGGCAGCCGGAAGGCAGGCGGCAGCGTTTGCGGGGAAATGCCAGAGGAGAAGTGCCCGGAACCAGTAAAGATATTTGAAATCGCTTTGATCCAGGCCTGCGTCACCTACAACAAGTTTGGCTGGCACGACCCCCAGGGACGGTTCTTCGTGCCAAAGGAGGAGCTTAGGCGCCACGGCGGCCTGGAAAGCTATATCCGCAAGATCGAATGCCAGGAGATCCAGGCGGAGCCCCTGGTCATCCGGGCAAATGCCGGGGACTGCATCGAGGTGCGGCTCACCAACCTGTTGCCGGAAATTTTGGAGGAAAGTCCCTTTCAGATGGAAACCATCACCGATATTGCGGGCTTTCACATCCATCTGGTGAAATTTGACACCATTGTGTCCGACGGTTCGGCCAACGGCTGGAACAACATTGCCGGGGCAAGAAAATACGAGACTCTGGTGGAGCGGTTCTTCGCGGATACCCAGTTAAATACCGTATTTTTTCACGACCATCTGTTTGCCAACAGCCATCAGATGCACGGCGTGTTCGGGGCGCTGCTGATCGAGGAGGCGGGGGCCACCTTCCACGATATCCGCACCGGGGAGGAATTGTCCTTCGGCACACGGGCGGTGATACGGCGAAGGGACGGCAGCTCCTTCCGGGAATTTGCCCTGTTTGTCCATGACTTTGCCTTTTTGTTCGATAAGGAGGGAAGAGCCTTAAATCCGCCGGCGGCGCCGGGCGGCCATGACGATCCGGGGGTGATGGGCATCAACTACCGCTGTGAGCCCATGAGAGAGCGGCTTCGCTGCTGCGAGGATGCGGCCTATATCTTCAGCTCCCTGGTGCACGGGGACCCGGCGACCCCGATTCTGGAGACCTATCCGGGAGACGAGCTGGTGCTGCGGATTCTGGACGGGGCCCACGAGGAACAGCATTCCTTCAACGTCACGGGACTTTCCTGGAAAAAGGAGATCAACGATACCTGGTCGCCTCTGGCCGCCGCCCAGAACCTGGGGATCTCGGAAGCCTTTAACCTGCGGATACACCAGCCTTACGGAAGCGGGGATTACCTCTATTATTACGGCGGTATCGATGATGTGTGGCTGGGCCTGTGGGGCATAATCCGGGTGTATGACCGGGAAAAGGATTGTTTAAAGCCCCTCTGTCACGGAAGGGAGCGGATGATTCCCCTGCCGCCCTGTCCCGGCAGAAAGGCCATTATCCGAAGATACGAGATTGCCGCCCTTCAGACCAGGATTTCCTATAACCGGTACGGAGACCACGACCCGGACGGCCTGGTGTTTGTGCCGGTGGAGGAGGTGTCCGCCATACGCCAGGGCAGGCAGGAGATAAAGCCCCTGATCCTGCGGGCAAATGTGGGGGAATGGATCGAAGTCACCCTCCACAATCTCTTTGAAAAGCCGGTGCCCTATTTTGATTATCCCAGGGTGCCGCTGGATACGGAATACACGCCCTCCGGGCGGGTGTCCTTAAATCCCCAGTTTCTTCATTATGATGCGGTGACGGATTCCGGCATCAACGTGGGCTTCAACAACCGGGAACAGACTGTGGCTCCCGGAGAGAGCAAAAAATACCTGTGGTACGCGGACAGAGAGTACGGCTCCTGTCTGCTGCAGTCCTTTGGGGACATGAGGAATCACCGTTATCACGGCCTGTTTGGGACCGTCATTGTCGAGCCGGCTGGAGCGGAGTGGTTCCGGAGCATGTCCGCGAAACAGGGCGTTTACGAGGAGCAGGCCGTCATCACCGCGCCGGGGATCGATACTTTCCGGGAATTTGTCATTTTTATCCAGAACGGAATCCGCCTTCTGGACGCGGAGGGCAATCTCATCAAGACGGCGGAGAAGGAGGGAGAGCCGGCAGACGCGGAGGATACGGGAGAGAAGGGCTACAATTACCGCAGCGAGCGGTTTTATAACCGCCTGGCCGCCGATCATCGGATCTCCAAGGTATTCAGCAGCAAAGTGCACGGGGACCCGGCCACGCCGCTTTTAAAAGCCTACGCCGGAGAGCGGGTGGTACTGCGCGCCGTTATGCCCGCCGACAAACCCAGAAATGTGGGCTTCACCATTCACGGCCACATGTGGGCGGAGCAGCCGGAGGACCCATTTTCCAGAGTAGTTCCTCTCCAGGGGGCTGTCAGTGTCGGCGCGGCCTATGATATAGAGCCCGCCTGCGGCGTCTCCTGTCCGGGAGACTACCTCTACCGCTCCGGGACCCTGAAATGGGATGTGGAGTCGGGCATGTGGGGAATCCTGCGGGTGAAAAAGCATGGCTTCGGCTGCAAGTGCCGGCAGGTCTGCGGCCGGGTGATGGGGAGGCTTCGGAGGTAGGGGGCTTTGGGAAAAAGGAGGTTTTGAGAGAAAAGGAGCTTTTGCAGGTGCTTAGGGGTCAAAATGCGTTTTGACCCCTAAGGCTTTTTCAACATGCCAATCTCGTTTCACTCGATAACCAATGCAGGCAGGGGGAGGATTTTTCTTGTGTTTTATATCTCCGTGACTTATAATAATGTAGAAAGAAAGCTGGGATAACTATGAACAGACAGAACGTATTTGATTACGCCAAAAAGAAATACGGCACTGATCCGGACTACCCATGGTCTGATAACGCCGCTGTCCTGCGTCATGGAGACAACGGAAAGTGGTACGGCTTGGTGATGGAGGTGAGGCGGGACAAGCTGGGACTTTCCGGCGGCGGTATGGTAGATGTGATCAATGTAAAATGTGATCCGATGCTGGCCGCTTCCCTGCGGCTGCAGGAGGGCTTCC
>CALWDR010000114.1 GCA_944376745.1 uncultured Lachnospiraceae bacterium | reverse complement strand
GGGAAGGGCGTCAGGGTGATGTTTGTGGGGAATTCCATTACCCTTCACGGCGCGGCCCCGGACATTGGCTGGAATCACAGATGGGGGCTGGCGGCCTCCGCAACGGACAGGGAGTACGTTCACCGGCTGACGGCGAAAAGCGATACGGTCAGGGAGGAGGCGGCTTACTGCATCTGCCAGGTGGCGTCCTGGGAGCGCGGATACAAGGACGGAACAGAAAAAATGTATCCGCTTTTTGAAAGCGCCCGCGCATTTCACGCGGATATCCTTGTGCTGCGTTTTATTGAAAACTGTCCCATGGATGGGTTTGACGGGGAGATTTTTCAGGCGGAGCTTGGAAAGCTTCTGGCTTATCTGAATCCAGCGGGAACAACAAAAATCGTGATCACAACAGGCTTCTGGCATCACTGTGGGGACGAGGCGATCCGGCAGTTCGCCCAGGCTCGCGGGATTCCTCTGGCAGAGCTTGGCGATCTGGGAGAAAAGGATGAGATGAAGGCCATCGGACTTTTTGAACATGAGGGTGTGGCAAATCATCCGGGGGATCTTGGCATGCAAAAGATCGCCGGGAGGATTTATGAGAAGCTGGAGCAATATCTGTGATCAGCTGCGGAAAAATGAAAGGGTTTCGGTGACGGGCAGAAGCTGGAGCAATATCTGTGATCTGTTGCGGGGACTGCACTTCCTTACAGGAAGGCAGTCCTCTTTCTCTATTTTTCCCTATATCACCCGCACCAGCCTAAGTTCCTGATCCACCAGCAGGATATCCGCTTCCTTCCCCGGCGCAAGGCTGCCGATGTGCTCAGCCCGGATGCTCCTGGCGGGATTGGCGGTGGCCGCCTTTACCGCCGATTCCAGCGGGATTCCGAAGGACACCGCATGCCGCAGGCAGTCAAAGAGGTGGGTGGCGGAGCCCGCCAGGGTGCCGTCCTTTAAGGTGGCCCGGTTTCCCCTCTTGAAGACGTCCTGGCCGCCCAGCTCGTAGGTGCCGTCCTCCATGCCCATGGCCCGCATGGCGTCGCTTATGAGGATCACCCGGTCATCCCCGAACAGGCGAAAGACCATGCGGATCACGGAGGGGGCCAGGTGGATCCCGTCGCAGATGATCTCCACGAAGGCGTTCGGGCTGTCAAAGGCCGCTCCGATGATGCCGGGGTTCCGGTGGTGCAGGGGAGGCATGGCGTTGAAGAGGTGGGTGGCGTGACTGGCTCCCGCCGCGAAAGCCGAGAGGGCCGTCTCGTAATCCGCCGTCGAGTGTCCCAGGGAAATGGCCACTTCCTCGTGGAGGGCTTCTATAAATTCCATAGACCCTGCAAGCTCGGGGGCGATGGTCACAAGGCGGATCATCCCCTGGCAGGCATCGTTCAGCTCCCGGAAACAGGCGATGTCCGGATTTACAATGTAGGATTCCTTCTGAGCGCCCTTTTTGGCCGGGGAGATGAAGGGCCCTTCCATGTGGATTCCGGCCACGGAAGCATAGGCAGGTCCCTCTGGCAGCTTCAGCACGCTCTGGAAAATCTGCCTCAGCTCCTCCGCCGGCAGGGTCATGGAGGTAGGGCAGAAGGAGGTGATGCCCTGGGATTTCAGGAAGGCTGCAATCTCCTGAAGCCCCTTGGAATCGCCGTCGCAGAAATCGTGTCCCACAGCCCCGTGGATATGGACGTCTACAAGGCCGGGAAGCACATAGAGGCCCGAAGCGTCCACGACCTCGCTGTCCCCGGGCATGGGGGCTGCCGCGATTTTATGGTTATCATTCACATACAGGTCCCGCTGGGCAAAGGCGCCGTCCCCACCGAAGACCAGGCCGTTTTTTATGATCATAGAAGCCTCCTAAATGCAGTGATTGGCGCGGCAGAGAGATAAGGCCGCCTCGTCCGCCACAAGGTATACGTTCTGATGGAACTGTAAAATGGAAGCGGGCACCCTGGGGGTGACGGGGCCGAAGAAGGAGTTGTACACAGCCTCGGCCTTTGCCTCGCCGGAAGCCACCAGGAGGATCGCCCGGGCCTGCATGATATTGCCGACGCCCATGGTGTAGGCAAATTTCGGCACATCATCCATGGAGGCGAAAAACCGCGCGTTGGCGGCGATGGTGTTCTCCGTAAGCTTTACGCAGTGGGTGCCTGTCTGGAAGGCCTCGCCAGGCTCATTGAAGCCGATATGTCCGTTGTTCCCGATCCCCAGAAGCTGCAGATCGACGCCTCCCAGGGCAGAGATCACGGCGTCGTAGCGCTTGCATTCCCCCTCAATATCCTCATTCAAGCCGTTGGGAATGTGGGTATTTTCCGGCTTGATGTTCACATGGTCAAACAGGTTGGCGCCCATGAAGTACGCGTAGCTCTGGTCGTTGTCGGCGGAAAGCCCCTTGTATTCGTCCAGATTGACGGAGCGGACCTCAGAAAAATCCAGGTCCCCCTTTTGATACCACTCGGTCAGCTGCCGGTAGGTTCCGATGGGCGTGGAGCCCGTGGCCAGCCCCAATACGGCGTCCGGCTTCATGATAACCTGGGCGGAAATAATGTTGGCGGCCTTCCGGCTCATTTCCTTATAATCCTTTACCTGATAAATGCGCATAAAAATCTCCTCCTTGTAGTTTTCTTAAATTATAGTGCCTTTCAGAGAAAAAATCCACGGGAGGCCTGAAAACAGAAAGAAAAATCAGCCGGATGCAAAAAAGAGTCTTATAAGCCGGGAAAAACAGAATCAATTTGAAAGGAATTTCAAAAAATGAAACAATTATTGAAAGATGAGAACAAAAGGAGTATACTGGTTACTGTTTATGGGGTGGGGAAAATAGACAAGCTTTCCAGCTTTTGACTGGAACGTAGCCCTGGATAGTGCTTTTGTTATAAGCAGACCATTGAAAGACGCCGGCACTTGATGAGCCGACTGCTTGCGGGCGGCGAATCTAGTACCGTTGCGTCTTGATCTGAGCGAAAGCGTGTCTGCGTTAACAAAAGCACTATCCAGGGCGACCTCCAGACAAAAACTGTTAGAATATTTCCCCACCCCATAAACAGTAACGTATACTGTACCTGTGAGAAGGAGGCCCCCAAAGATGAACTATCAGCTTACCGTCATTCCCGTGATCGAAGCCAACTACCACCGCTTCACGCCCATGGAGCGCATCATAGCGGATTTTTTTATCCGAAATACCGAGGAAATGGATTTTTCCTCCAAAGCCGTGGCCGGGAGGCTGCACGTGTCGGAGGCCTCCCTCTCCCGTTTCGCGAAGAAGATGGGGTATGGGGGCTTCAAGGAATTTATTTACCATTACAGCCCTTCCCTGAGGCAGCCGGCGCCGGAGGCCTCCGCCCAGTCGCTGGAGGTGCTGAACGCCTACCAGGAGCTGTTGAACAAGACCTATAACCTGATGGATGAATTTCAGATCGGGCGCGTGGTCCGCCTGCTGGAGCAGAAACGCAGGATCTTCGTCTGCGGCTTTGGCAACTCCGGCCTGGCCGCCCAGGAATTCAAGCTGCGGTTCCTGCGGTTGGGGCTGGATGTGCGGGCCATCACGGAATTTCACGAGCTGATGATCCACATGACCCAGGTGGACGGGGACTGCCTGGTGGTGGGTTTAAGCTTAAGCGGGGCCACCAGGGAAATCACGGACATGCTGAAGGAGGCAGCCGGGGCGGGAGCCGCCACCGTGCTTATCACCTCCCGCAGGGAGGAGCGGTGGAAGGAGGCCTTTGATGAGGTGATGCTGACGGCTGTGAAGAAAAATCTGGAATACGGCAATGTGATCTCTCCCCAGTTTCCCATCCTGATACTGATCGATATTCTCTATGCAGGCTATCTTGGCCGCCATGCCGGCGGGGAGAAGGATGAAAGGGCGCTGTGGTCCAGGATCAAGAAATACCGCGGCAGCTCCGAGGCCTGAACGTGTGCGCGGCTTCGGAGGATTTTTCATCCGAAAGGAAGTCCGAGGAATTTTCCTCTGTCAGTCCCTTGATGGAGGGGGAATTTTCCTCCGTCAACCCCTTGATGGAGGAGGAGTACTCCGAGGGCGTCATCCCGGTGATTTTCTTGAACTGCCGGGAAAAATAGTGGATGGAGCTGTAGCCCAGAGCCTGGGAGATTTCCGTGAAATTCATCCTGTTTTCCCGGATCATTTCTCTGGCGGCCTCCGTTTTCTGCTGCAGAAACAGGTCGATGACCCCGCAGTCGTGGCGCTTTTTCACCAGCTTCTGAAGCTGTGAACGTCCCATCAGCGTCTCCCTGGACAACTGGCTTAAGGAGAGATGCTCATGAAGGTGCTGCCCCATGCAGGCCACGATCCGGTGGTAAGCCTCGTCGTCCTTCTTCCGCCGTATGGTATCCTTTTCCTTCTGCACCGTCGTCTCCTTCTGATAGCGGCGAAGCAGGGACAGAAGCAGCAGGCAGAGCGTGCTTTGCAGGATCTGAAGGGAGCCTAAAGGAGCGTCCGGCCTTAAGCGCATCCGGGTGAGATAGGGGTCGTCCAGGGGGTCCAGAAAGCAGTGCCTGGCCTCCGAGATCATCCGGGCCAGCAGATCCCGCTCGTAGTCGTCGATGACAAGGATGCGTTCCCGGAAAAAATCCATGGCGGGGGAGGTACAGCAAAAGGCCACCACCACCAGGTTGGGGGCGATCCGGTGGTTGGCGTTTAGCCCGTGAAATTCGTTTGGCTTATGAAAAATAATATCTCCCCGGGACAGGGTGTAAAACCGCTCTCCGGCAAAAACCTCCACCTCTCCCTTATCCACACAGAGAAATTCCCAGAAATCATGGCTTTCCCCGGAATAGTGAAAATTGCTGCCGTATTCGTAATAGTGAACGGTCACAAGGCTTGAAATGGAGAGGGTCTCCTTTAGGGGAACAGGAATATAGGGCATGTAGGGCCTCCTTCATCTGCAAAATCCTATAGGAAACCACAGATCAATCTGCCGTTTCCTATAAAAAAGGAATCTGCGGTCACAGATTCCGCCGTCCAAACTATTTTACTACAAAAGGGCAGATAGTGCAAATACAATAGAAAATCGTGCAAAGAAGTTTTGGAAGATATGAGTTATACTAAATCATACAGGGAAAACAGATTCCCGGACAGGCAGAAGCAGAAAATGCAAAAGCATGCGAAATAGAAAAAGACGAGGAGGAAACAGAATATGACAAAACCGGTATTGGTCATTATGGCGGCAGGGATGGGGAGCCGCTACGGGGGATTGAAGCAGATCGATCCCGTGGACGCGGACGGCCACATCATCATTGATTTTTCCATCTACGACGCCATCCAGGCGGGCTTTGAGGAGGCCGTCTTCATCATTAAGAAGGAAAACCAGGCGGATTTCGAAGCGCGCATCGGAGCGCGGATCCGCAAAAAGATCAAGGTCACTTATGTGTATCAGGAGCTGGCTCTGCCGGAGGGCTTTGCGGTGCCCGAGGGCCGGGTGAAGCCCTTTGGCACAGGGCATGCGGTTTTAAGCTGCAAGGGAGTCATCGACGCCCCCTTCGTGGTGATCAACGCCGACGATTACTACGGGCGCCACGCCTTCCAGGTGATGTACGACTATCTCACCACCCATCAGGATGATGAGAAATACCGCTATGCCATGGTGGGCTACATTCTGGAAAATACTCTCACCGAAAATGGCTATGTGGCCCGGGGCGTGTGCAGAACCGATGCAGAGGGCCATCTTGTGGAGATCACCGAGCGCACCAGGATCGAGCGGGTGGACGGGAGAGCCGCCTACACCGAGGACGACGGCGCCAGCTGGCACATCCTTCCGGAAGGGTCCACCGTGTCCATGAACATGTGGGGCTTCCAGAAGAGCATTTTAAAGGAGCTGGAGGAGCGGTTCCCCGTATTTTTGCGGGAAAATCTTGAGAAAAATCCCTTAAAATGCGAATTTTTCCTGCCTATGGTGGTGGGAGAGCTGCTGGCCGAGGACAAGGCCGTGGTGGATGTGCTCAAGTCTGAGGACCGCTGGTACGGCGTCACCTACAAAGAGGATAAGCAGGTGGTTATGGACGCCATCGCCAATATGAAGAAGCAGGGGCTGTACCCGGCGAAGCTTTGGGACTAGAGGAGGAACGCCAGAACCATGGAAACGGCAGATTTTGAAATGTTAAGGAACGTGATCGAAAATTTCAGCATAGAGGGAACCGTATTGTCGGCGGAGCCTTACGGGAGCGGTCACATCAATGACACCTATCTGGTGGTAGAGGAGCAGCCCAAAGGCAGGCGGCGTTATATCCTTCAGCGGATGAACACCGGTATTTTCCAGAACACGGAGGAGCTGATGGAAAATATCACGGGGATCACCCGCCATCTGGTGGAAAAGATCAAAAAGCGGGGCGGGGACCCCATGCGGGAGACCTTGCACGTGATACCCACCAGGGAGGGCAGGTCCTATTACCGGGACGGGGACGGCTCCTGCTACCGCATGTACAATTTTATCGAGGACGCCGCCAGCTTTGACGCCGTCAAGAATCCGAAGGATTTCTATGAAAGCGCCGTGGCCTTCGGCAATTTCCAGTCCCTGCTGGCGGATTATCCCGCCGGGACCCTGCACGAGACCATCCCGGATTTCCACAACACGGGCAAGCGTTTTCAGACCTTCCTTAGGGCCGTTCAGGAGGACGTTCAGGGCCGGGCGGTAAATGCCCAGCCGGAAATCGCCTTCGTCAGGAGCCACGAGGCGGACATGACCGTCCTCACCGACATGCTGGAAAGGGGAGAGCTTCCCCTGCGGGTGACCCACAACGACACCAAGCTCAACAATATCATGCTGGACAACGAAACGGGCAAAGCCATCTGCGTCATCGACCTGGACACGGTCATGCCGGGCCTGTCTGTCTACGATTTCGGGGATTCCATCCGCTTCGGGGCCAATACCGCCGCCGAGGACGAGGAGGATGTGAGCAGGGTCTCCCTGGACTTAAATCTCTATGAGCTGTATGTCAGGGGCTATATCGAGGGCTGTAAGGGCAGCCTTACGGAAAATGAGCTTCGCATGCTCCCCATGGGCGCCAAGATCATGACCCTGGAATGCGGCATGCGCTTCCTCACGGACTACCTCCAGGGGGACGTCTATTTCAAGGTCCATAAGAAGGACCACAACCTCATCCGCTGCCGCACCCAGTTTTCCCTGGTGGCTGATATGGAGAGAAAGTGGGAGGAGATGGAGGCCATCGTAAAGAAGTACGCGGATCAATAATCTTGGGAATCAAAAAGAGGCTGCGGATTTGGGCCCATGCGGTCCTAAATCGGCAGCCTCTTTCTTTGAAACACAGCCACCGAGGCGCCAAGAAGCGCCAAAACGGCAGCCCCAAAGACAAGATAGAGGCCCAGGGAGGAAACCTCACCCGTCACGATCCCCACGCTGTCGAGATACCCGAAGGGAGTAAGGTAGGAGAGCCACCGGGTCCTGTCTCCTCCGGCGCCGGCGGCCATCTGCAGGAATAGAAGGCCGATGGGAACGCCGACGGCCAGCCCGGCGCCGAGGCGGCTGCCGCAGAAGGCCACGGACAGGAAAAAGGAGAGCATGGCCACCGCCGTGCACAGACAGAAGGTGACGCCCACCAGATTGCCATAGGCCATAGCGTCAAAGGCGCCGTACCTGCCAAGCATTCCCAGGCCGCAGCCCAGGATGCCCAGGAACAGAACCGCCATGGAGAAGATAAGGAACAGCCCGCAGGTTAGAACCAGGGTACTGCGCTTCACTGGCGCGGACAGGGTGCAGGAAAGGGAGGTGTCCTCCACCTGCCGGGCGATGAGACCCACGGACAGGATCACGTAGAACACCATGGTAAAGGCCATCACCAGAACGCTGAAAAAAGTGGAGGCCGTATAATTCAAAGGAGAGGTCATGGCGGCGATGTCGATGGAGAAGGCCCCCATGAAATCTTCCATGGTTCCGAACAATCCCTGTACCTTTGCCATATCGTCGGGCTCGATCAGGCTGATAATGATGGCCAGATACATACACAGCACGGCCACAAAGAGAAGCAGCAGCTTCCAGTATCGTTTCAAGGTGCACTTAAAAATCGTCAGATTCATGTGATTTTTCCCCCGTTTCATAATACTGCAGAAAAATATCCTCCAAAGTCTGGGTTTTGGTATCAAGATCCAGAACCGTGATGGCGGCAAGCTGCTTGAAAAATGCGTCTGTCTCGCTGCCCCTGACGTACACAACGCAGCTTTCTTCGGTCTCCTCGCCCACAGGAAACCCGAAGGCCTTCAGCCTGGCAAGCTCCGGGGTGCGCACCACATATCCCTTCCGCCGGGAGGAGGTCAGCTCCTCCGTGTCCGCCCGGGCGGCGATCTGTCCCTCCCGGATGATCACCACATCATCGCAGGTGCGTTCCACCTCCTCGAACATGTGGCTGGACAGGAGGATGGTTTTGCCCCGCTTTTTCTCCTCCAGGATCAGCCGGATAAATTCATTCTGCATAAGGGGGTCGAGGCCGCTGGTGGGCTCGTCGAGAATCAATACTTCGGGGTCATGGAGAAAAGCGGCGACAATCCCCACCTTCTGCTTCATCCCCTTTGAAAATTGCTTCATGGTTCCCTTGCCGGGCAGTTCAAAGCGCTCCATCAGCTCTCTCATGCGGGAGGTATCCTTCACGCCCCGCAGATCGCACTGATAGTTCAGATACTCCCGGCAGCTCATCCCCTTAGGAAAAGCGATCTCCCCCGGGATATACCCCAGAAATCGTTTGATTGCCGTCCCCTCCCGGAAGCAATCCATCCCCCTTATGGTACAGCTTCCGCCGTCCGGCTTCATAAAGCCCATCAGACAGCGGATCGTAGTGGTTTTCCCGGCTCCGTTGGGCCCCAGATACCCGGTTACCCGCCCCTCCTTCACGGAAAAGCTGATATCCGAAATCCCCTTGCCCCCAGGATATCTTAACGTAACATGCTCTAACCGAATCATAACATCCCCCATTTTCCAATTTTAATAAAATCTCCTTTTAAAATCCGGCCACTCGAACCATTAAGGTCCGCAAGCCCGGCAGGGCCTTGTTAAGCAGCGAGCAGCCAAAGCACGAGCCGGGAGGGTCTGACCCAGGTTCCCGTTCCCCGAAAAAGAGCGGGAACCGAGGTCACTCGAACATTCAAGGCCCGGCAGGGCCTTGTTAAGCAGCGAGAGGCCAAGGAGCGAGCCGGGAGGGTCTGACCCAGGTTCCCGTTCCCCGAAAAAGAGCGGGAACCGAGGTCACTCGAACATTCAAGGCCCGGCAGGGCCTTGTTAAAATCAAAAAGGCTCCTTGCATCAGCAAGAAGCCTTTTTGATTTTAATAAGAGCGCGAGACGGGACTCGAACCCGCGGCCTCGACCTTGGCAAGGTCGCGCTCCACCAACTGAGCCACTCGCGCTTATCTGCGTCTGTCTTCCGCCAGACGCATAATATACTTTACTACAGAAAGTCCTGTTTGTCAATACCAAAAATAAAAATTTTTTTATTTCATCCGGTACTCCCTACAGGCCTCCACATAGGCCTCGATATTTTCCCAGGGCACCTCCGGCTCCAGCAGATGGGTGGGGGCCACAAAAAGGCCGCCGTATTTTTTGGCGATATCCAGGTTTTTCCAGACCTGCTTTTTCACCTCCTGGGGCGTCCCGAAGGGCATGGTGGTCTGGGTGCCGATGGTTCCGTGGAAGGAAAGCTTATCGCCGTAGGTATGGTAGATCTCTGCAAAATCCATACATTCGCTCTGAATCGGATTGAGCACGTCGATCCCGCAGTCGATCAGATCCGGGATAAATTCCGTCACGGTCCCGCAGCTGTGATAGAGGACAAGGATGTGGGGATTGATCTCCCGGATGGCGTCAACGACCTTTTTTAGACGGGGCTTGAGCCATGTCCGGTACATGTCGGTACTCA
>CALWDR010000113.1 GCA_944376745.1 uncultured Lachnospiraceae bacterium | reverse complement strand
TGGGCCGAAACGGCGCCGGTAAGACGACGCTCTTCAACTGCCTGAACCGGGACATCAAGGCGGACAGCGGCAGTTTTTATCTGGAGGAAAACGGCGTACGCAGGGAGGTTGCGGCGGAGGACATCGGGTATGTTCTCTCCACCCCCACTGTACCGGAGTTTCTCACCGGAAGGGAGTTTCTCAAGTTCTTTTTGGACATCAATACCGACTCCATCCGGAATCCCCGGCCTCTGGACGCGTATTTTGAGGAAATGAGCATCGCTCCAGAGGACCGGGACAAGCTCCTGAAGGACTATTCCCACGGCATGAAGAACAAGATGCAGATGCTGGTCAACATCATCGCGCAGCCTAACATCCTGCTCTTGGACGAGCCGCTGACCTCCCTGGATGTGGTGGTGGCCGAGGAGATGAAACAGCTTCTGCGCAGGCAGAAGGAGGGCCGGGTCATCATTTTCTCCACCCACATCATGGAGCTGGCCCTGGATCTGTGCGACAAGATCGTGATCTTAAACCACGGGGAGCTGGAGGTTGTGGACAAGGAAAATCTGGACAACGGGGAATTTAAGGATAAGATCATCCGGGCTCTGAAGGAGGAAGAAGATGTTTAAGACCTTTCGCACCGCATTCGCGCTGAAAAATACATACCGGGTCAACGGGATCATCTACGCCATCCGGCGGACATTTCTGGTGGGGAAGCTGGTCCCGGTCTCCCTGTACCGGTCCCAGGGCCTGAAAGTCTTTGCAAATATCCTGTCGGTGGCCTGGGAGGTGATCTCCGCCTTCCTGGGAAAATGCCTGTATCTGCTGGTCTTGATGTGCGGCCTGGGAGAGCTTCTTGACAAGGCGCCCCAGTGGCAGGTGTTTCTGCATATCTTTTTTGTGCTGACCATCATCGGGGCCTACATGAACACTTACCTGTTCAACGCTACCAGGGACAAATATTACGCCATCTCCCTGATGCGGATGAACGCCAGGACTTACATGCTGTCCTTCTATATTTACGCCATGCTGCGGGTGGTGGTGGGATTTCTGCCCTTCACGATCCTGTTTGGGCGAATGAGCGGGGTGCCCCTGTGGATCTGCCTGTTGCTGCCGCTGTTTGTGGCCGGCGGGAAGCTGTGCTGCGTGTGGATCTACCTTGTCCGCTATGAGAGGACCGGGCGGAACCCCGACGAGAATAAGCTGAACAAATGGGACTGGATCCTGGCGGCGGTGCTGCTGGCCGCGGCCTACGGGCTGCCCTGTCTGGGCATCGTGATTCCCTGGCAGGCCATTGTGGCCCTGATGGCACTGGCAATTTTGGGCGGAGCCCTTTCCGTGAAAAAAGTGGCGCGGTTTCCATTTTACAGGGAGCTGTGCCAGATGATGCTGGCGGAGAAGAAGAGCGGCCTGGACCCCAAGGTCACCAGTCAGAAGCTGGTCCAGGAGGCCAGCCGGAAGAAGATCAGCACGGACGTTTCCATCACCAGCAAAAAGAAGGGCTTTGAGTATTTTAACGAGCTGTTTATCAAGCGCCACCGGCGGATCCTGTGGAATTCCGCCAGGCGGGTGACCATCGGCGCTCTGGTGGCGGCGGCGGCCGGGGCGGGGGCCTGCCTTCTGAACGGCCAGGCGGCCCAGGTGGTAAATGAGAGCCTGATGCGGCTGCTGCCGGTATTTTTGTTTGTGATGTACGCCCTGAACCGGGGGACGGCCTTTACCCAGGCGCTGTTTATGAACTGCGACCACAGCATGCTGACTTACAGCTTCTATAAGAAACCGGGGACGATCCTGCGGCTTTTCTGGATTCGGCTTCGGGAGATCACCAAGATCAATCTGGCGCCGGCGGCGGTGATCGGCCTGGGGTTGTCCCTGCTCCTGTATGTCTCCGGCGGGACGGGCGCATGGATCAATTACGTGATCCTGCCGGTGTCCATCCTGGCCATGAGCGTGTTTTTCTCGGTGCACTACCTGACGCTGTACTATCTCTTGCAGCCCTACAATGCGGAGACGGAGCTTAAGAGCGGCACCTACAAGCTCCTGTCCTGGGTGACCTATCTGTTCTGCTACATGTTCATGCAGGTGCGGATGAGCTCGCTGGTATTCGGGGCAGCGATGATTATTTTCTCCCTTTTGTACTGCGCCGTGGCCGGGGTGCTGGTGTATAAGTATGCCGGGAGGACGTTCCGGCTGCGGAATTAAGGGACGGCGTGCGGGAAGGGCGTTTTGGCTGCGGCGTGCGGGGAGGGCGTTTTGGCTGCGGGGCTGAAAACAGGATTGACAGATCCCTCCTGCGCGGCTACACTAAAGAAGAGGAGGAGCGGCCCCATGAACGAAGTGCAGAAGCTGAGGCGGGAGGGCTCCTCCCGGAAAAATTTCAGGAGGGGTACGGATGAAGCTGCGGTTCAGACAACGCTTTTTTTCATGGTTTGACAGTTATGATATTTACGACGAGGCGGGAAATACGGCCTATGTGGTAAAGGGGCAGATGTCCTGGGGACATTGCCTGAAAATATTTACCGCCAATGGGCAGGAGGTCGGCATGGTGAAGGAACGGGTACTTACCTTCCTGCCGAAATTTGAAATCTACGGGAACGGAAGATACCTGGGCTGTATCAGCAAGGAGCTTTCGTTCCTGAAGCCCCGCTATGACATTGACTTTAATGGCTGGCATATCGAGGGAAGCTTTATGGAGTGGGATTATTCCATCACCGGGGCCGCCGGCCAGCAGATTGCCTCCGTGTCCAAGGAGCTGTTCCATATGACGGACACTTATGTGCTTACCATTGCAAATCCCAGGGACGCACTGCATGTGTTGATGTTTGTGCTGGCCGTGGACGCGGAAAAATGCTCCCGCAGTTAAGAGAAAATCATACAGGGAGGAAACTATTTATGGAGATCATTCGTACAGGAAGGCCCGAGGACGGGAGAAAGATCCGGGATTTCGCGGATTTCTGTTTTGAGAAGAAGGAACCTTTGGATAAATTTGTATCGCTGGTGCCGGGGCTTTACCGGGAACCGGAGAAGTCGGCGGCGGAGCATCTGCTGTTGGAGGCGGACGGGGAGCTGAAGGGCCTTCTCTGCCGTATTGTGACAGAGTGGCGCGTAGGGGACCGGAAGCTTAAGGTGGGGCACATCGGTTCTGTCTGTGTGACGCCGGAGTATCGGGAGCGGGGCGGCATGCGAAAGCTGATGACCCGGGCCATGGAGGATTTCAAGGCGGAGGGCTGCGCGTTGGCGGCGCTCTCCGGACAGCGGCAGCGCTATGAGCATTACGGCTTTGTGCCCACGGGAATCAAGACGGAATTCTGGTTTAACCGGAAAAACATGAAGGGCGTCAAGGCGGAGGGGTATGCCCTGCGCGCCTATGAGCCGGGGGATTTGGAGGAAGTCCGGCGGCTGTTTGAACAGACGGGGATTTATATGGAGCGCAGCGGGGAGGGATTTCTCGATCATCTGACCGCCTGGAGCGCGAGCCCATGGGTTTTCTTCGATGAAAATGGCGTCTGCGGGTACTGTACGGTGCTTCCCGGCGAGGGCGTAGGGGCCGTCTCGGAGCTGCGCCTGGGTAAGCCGGAGCTGCTGGCAACCTTTGTCCGCCTGCTGTTGGACCGGGGATATTATGAGGTGAAGATATCCATTACGCCTGATGCCCCGGAGTACGCTCTGGCTTCAGCTTTTTGCGAAGCATATAAAATAGGAACGAATCACAACATACGCGTGTTTCAGTTTGCGCCTCTGGCGGAAGCGCTTCTTCAGTGGAAGAACCGGCGAGCCTCTTTGCCCCATGGACGGTTGGAGCTTTCCATCGCGGGCTTTGGCCGCCTGGAAATGAAGGTGGATGAAAATGGCGCGGCGGTGCGGCTGGCCGCGCCTCGGACGGAAGGACAGGCGGGAGCCGTGGATAAGCGGAAGTCTGAGGAGCAGGCGGAAGCAAAAGAGACGGCCCTTACTTATGAGCAGGCCGTTCACCTGCTGTTCTCCCCGCTGTCCCCGGAGCGGGAGCAGCTGATTTGGCGGGAGCCTCTGGCGGCCCTCTGGCTTCCGCTGCCGCTGTATGTGGAGGAAAATGACTGCTATTGACAAATGCTATAGATAGGAAAAAGGGGAAGGAGACCAAAGGGCCTCCTTCCTGCTTCCCTGGCAGCAGACAGTTTACAGGGCGAGCCGCCTATTGCTCAAAAGCTGTCGCTGTGCCGGTGGTACTTTGTTTATATCAAGCGCCAAATGTTTTTGTCGTTTGATATAGATATTCTTCTGCCTGGCTCTGGGACAGAGAAAAACGTTTCTGAAGCTTTGCCAGGATTTTATCGTTGGAAAAGCCTTCTTCCTGGTAATCCAGAATCATGGCCTGAATGCCTTCGTTCAAGCCTTGTTGAATGCCTTCGCTCAAGCCCTGGTCATGTCCGATCTCAATGCCTTCTAAGCGGATATCCTCCAACGCCTTACACATATTTATCCCTCCATTTTCTTTATTCTCATAGTTTTCAAACTTCAGCAATTCTTTTGAATGCGTGATCGCAGCCAGCAATTCACAGGCTTCCCTACTGTATTATAGGAACCGCTTCGCGAACCCTATAATCAAGTATTATAGTATTCCTGTTGATGTTCCGCAAGCATTTTCGTAAGCTGTGCCTTGTCATGGGAACACTTCAAGAACTGAAATACCTGTTTCAGCTCTGTGTGAAACATGTCGAAATCCTCATAGTCGTGATAGTCAAACACATGGATCTGGTAATTCTCAATGTATTTTCTCAATGGAGACGGAATGCTTTCCAGATCCAAAAGGTCGTGAAGACATCTGGCACCGTCCCATTTCTCCTCCCCGTAATAGATCACCAGGGAGATCACCGGGACGAAACGGTCACTTTTCTGCATGCCGGAGAGAAATTCGGCGTTGGATTTTAAAGTTTTCTCTTTCAAATGTGCTTTCTTATTCTCTTCCCACTGGCGCTGGTATTCCATGGACTCCGACAGCATATTGCGGAGCACCATGTGATAGTCCACGGTGTCCTGGTGCTCCAGCACATAAATGCAGATGAGGGTGTGGGTGTAATATTTTTTCACATTGTCGCGGGTGACGCGTTTTGCGTGGACCATGGTGGCCGTCAGCAGTTCCTTGTCCGCCTCCTTCAGATCACCCGGCGATACCACTTGCTGTCCGCCGAAGAAATAACCGTTGGCCATGTCCGCGAAAAACGGATTGTGAGAAAAATAGTGGGAAACATGAATGTCTTTTTTGCCCATAGGCAGTTCCTCCTTCTGATAAATAGATCCCCCGCTTCGTGCCGCCGCAGTCGTCTGGCTGGTTGCTTGCGGGAATAAAAACATGTAAGCTGCATATTGGGAAATGATTGTGACAGGATGGTATGTCCCGGAATGGAACTCCTGTAACAGAACTGCATGACGCGGAGCAAGGCTCCGCCGGCAACCCAGATATGTAAGCTTAGAATACCAGAAAAACAGTGAAAAAACAACC
>CALWDR010000112.1 GCA_944376745.1 uncultured Lachnospiraceae bacterium | reverse complement strand
GGGGCCAGCACCCGTCTCAGGATTCTTCCCTGTAAATCAAACAGTACCAGATCGGTTTTCGTTCCGCCGCCGTCCACGGCGATCAGCAGCTCCTGCATAATCATTTCCCTTCCTTTACAGATTTTTTTCCGGGAGCGTTACTTCCAGCACCAGATATTGGTTTGCCTCTATGGTGCCCTCCACCGTGAGCCAGCCGTCATGGCTGCGGACCTCTGTGAGGACGCCGTTTCCCTCCTCCAGGCGCACGTCCAGGCCCTCCTGCCGCAGGGTGAAGGCGGCGTCGCTGTCGTCGCAGTTGATGAGAAAGGTTACGGCGCGGCTCTTGTCCCACAGACGCCAGGTTCCGGTGAGCACCTGCCTGGCTTCGAACAGGCGGGTGTCAAAATAGGCGGGGGTGGTAAGCTTCACCGGGCGGTCACAAGTGACGACCCCTGGCCGCAGGGCTTCGCCCTTGTAGAAAAAGGCGGCATATCTGTAACGGAGGTTCGCCATGGCCTTCAGGAAGGCAAGCTCGTTTTCCCGGTATAACACGTCGGTATTGAGCCAGCCCAGCTGTCCCCCGAATAAAAACTGTTCCGCGGTCTCATATTTGAAGAATATCGGGTCGCCCTTTTTGAGGCCGTTGGTGGTCCGGCCAAACATGGCGATATAGCCCGCGTACAGGACCGGAAAAGCCGGCACCAGGTTGTCCGCAGTCCAGATCCAGGTCAAAAAGCCGTCCATGGCCTTGGCGTATACCTCGGAGTTGTCCTCCGTGGTGAGTATGCCGCGGTCCCCGCGGATCTGCCGGTTGCGGCGCATCATGAGATTGTACTGCTCCACCCACCAGCTTCCCCCGCCGGGAGTATGGTTGTGGGCAGGGTCCTGACAGAGATAGGGGGCGGCGGCAGCGATCTGGTCCATGTAGACGCCGTCCACGCCAAGGTCCGCAAAAAGCGCCTGCAGGATACCGGCCAGCTCCTCCTTCCATACGCCGCTGCTGGGACACATGATGGCCAGCTCGCAGAGACTGCCGTCCGGCTCGTGGGATTCGTATTTCTCCGTAAACAGCTGGCCCTCGCCGTCCTTTGTGGCCCACTGCCGGGCGCGGGCGGAAAACATCCAGTCCGTATTCTCTTTATCCTTCGTATCCCACAGCCGGGCATTGATATAGGGCATGACCCGGATGTGGTGCGCGCGAAGCTTCTGAAGATTTTCCTGAAATTCTTTTTTGGCGGGCAGATAATGGGGGTAATCGTTGTTAAAGGGGATCCAGTGCCAGTTGTAGACATGGTAGCCCAGGGGAGTGCCGATCTCCTGCTGCAGGCGAATGGGATCCATATACCATTTGTCCGCCGGTTCGTCGTCCCGCTTGTTGATGCTGGTGGGAACCGGGTCTGCCAGTGGATTGGTGTTGGGCAGCCAGTCCATGATCCAGAGGGGCAGCTCCCGCATCCAAAGCGGCGTATCCTCCCGGCCCTCCGGCCCCACAGCCGGGAGCCAGGAAGCCCTGGTATGTATAAAATCCTTGTAAATAAGCGTGGCGTCGTACCAGTCGCCGTCGAAGATCTGCCACACGAGTCTGCCGGAGAGGGAGAAGGCGTTTCCGCCCTTGCCATAGCCGGGGGCGTGCATGCGGGCGAAGAACAGCCCGGTTTTGGCGATGGGGTCCGTCTCCGCCTGCATGGTGCGGAATGCGCCGAAGGGATCGCAGACGCCGCAGTAAAAGCCGTTTTCCTGTTCCCTGTCCGGCGTATAGGCGGCGAAATAGCTCATGGTAAAGGTCCATCCTCTGGGATATATGCCCCGGCGGCAGTAATGGGTCCTAAGAGCGTTTCTGACCACGCAGCCGGAGTGCTCCGGGATAAAGCAGTGGGCGTTGTCCGCCGCCCAGGGGGCCGGGACATAGGAGGCGGAGAGAACGCTTAAGTTCTGCTGTCCGTTTAAAATATGCGTCTCCCACTCTACCCGATTCTCCGGCAGCAGGGTGAAGACAAGCTCCAAAGAAAGCTCCCGATAGTCGCCGTATCCGCCAAGCATGATGCGTCCGCCGGAATTTTCCAGCTTAAGCTCCGCCCGCGACCACCCGCTGCGGGTGTCCGCGGCAAATTCCCTGCCCGTATCCAGGTCCCGGAGGACCAGCTCCGTGAGGGGAAGGGCGAAGGCGGCCTCCGGCCCGATATTTTTCATGGCGGTCAAAGCCGCGCCGTCTTGGGAGACGGTGACGGTGAAGGACAGGGGCCCGTGGCAGATCTTATGGGGCGTCCCAGTGTACGTGTGGGACAGGGGAGCCAGTACGGCGAGGACCTCGTCATACAGGGCCTCCGCGGCGTCTCTCAGTGCTTCCATGCCGGCGGGGCCTTCGCAATAGCCGATGACGGCGGTGTGCAGGGGCCGGTACCCTGTCAGCCCCTCGGTCTCGGTGCAGATATCCGGGCATATCGTATGCTCTGCCGGGAAATAGGCGGGCTCGCCGCTTCGGAAGAATCCCGCGATGCCGTTTTCTGTCTCCACCAGCATATTTTCCCGAAAGGAGATGGTATTTTTGAGATCCGGGATGCTGATCTGCCAGGCGGGGGCAAGGGTGTATAGCCCCAGCGCGTCCTCCACCACGAAGTTCAGCCAGCGGAAGGGCAGCTCCACGGCTGCGGTGTTCTCACTGTCCACGGAGGCGGTGAACAGAAGGGCGGGGCAGTGCTCCTTCGCGTAAATGGTATAGGTTCCGGTGGTTCTGGCGCCGTCCGCCTCTGCATGCACCCGAAAGCGCGCGCCGTACAGCTGGCCCGCGCGGAATTCCTGCCAGTCCTCCGCGGTTTGGAACCACAGGCTGTCATGGAGACGGTCCTCTGCCCGGAGGGATATCCCCCGGTTTGGGCCAAGCCGAAGGAGCAGGGCTCCTTCTTCCCGGTTAAGACATAAGTTTGCCGTATCTGTGGAAAATTCCATATGCATCTAAAAATACCTCCTAATATAAAAAGATCGTGTGTAAAGCGTCACTGTACGGGCGGTTCTCTACGTGTCGCTGCTGCGGTAATAGGTCTGGAAATTGGCGGCCTTCACCTGGTTCTTCTGGAATTGCTTGGGGGTACAGCCGTAAGCCTCGTGAAACTGCCGGGTAAAATAGCCCACATGGTTGAAGCCCACCCGGCGGGCCACCTCCTCCACGGAAAGATTTTTCTGGGACAGGAAAAGCCGCGCCCGCGACAGGCGGTACTGGCTTAGGTACTGCTGGAAGGTGAGCCCGAAGGCGTCGTGAAATTTGCGGCAGAAATAGCTCTGGCTGTAGGAGAGGGAAGCGGCGATATCGTTGGAGGAGATGTTCTGTCCGTACCGCTGGCTTAAAATATTCAATACGTTAAGTCCGAACTCATCCTGGCGTTTTTCCTTCAGCTTCGTGATAAGAAGATTTTTCTGTTCCAGCATTCCGAACAGGGTCAGAAGTTGTCCCCGGACAACGTATTCCCAGCCGGTGGGCATGGATTCGCACTGCTGGTATACCAGGCGGGCGATCTCATAGAAGAAAGCGGTGTCCGGATGGCAGTGGGATAACCGGCGGGTGACGTCCAGGGTGCCTGTCTCCAGATTTTTCTCCAGGTATTCGCTCTGGAGCAGCGAAAGGTCGAAGCAGAAACAGAAATGGGAGTGGGCGTCTCCCGGCAGGGCGTTTCCGTAGTGGAGGGAGTAGGGAGGGATCAGCAGGAGATCTCCTTTTTCCAGTTTGTAGGTATTGTGGTCTATGATAAAATCGCAGCTCCCGGAGATCACGCCGATGACTTCAAATTCCTTGTGGTAGTGTTTCAGGACAAAGGGCGCGATGGCGTCTCCCCTGTCGTGGGGCGGCTCTTTTACCACATGAGTCGCGATGGGCAGCTTAAAATAGCGGGACTGAAAGTTGTTATCCAGTAAACCTGCCAATGTGATCACCTGTCTTTCTGCTTGATATGGTCAATAGAGTGCAAATAAAAGATGAAATAGTTGCAAATTTGTGCATATTTTTATGATATCATAATAGCACAGAGAAAACAAGAAGAAAAATAAAAAATCTGTAATTTTTATGTAACAAAGGTGTATTTTCAGATTAAAAGGATTGAGGGTGATGGCATGAACAGTTTTGATTTATTGCGTTGCGGGGAGTATACCTGGGATTGGGAGAACAGATCCGGTGGGAAGCTTTCCTTTCGGCTGCTTGCGGTTTCCGGCGGGAAGCTTCGGGTGGCGGCAAAGGGACAGAAATGGACGCTGAAATCAAATGATATGATCCTGCTTCAGCCCGGAACTACATGCGTGGCCCGCAAGGAGGAGGAGAGCAAGGATGCTTTCCATATCTATGAAGCTGCCTTTGACGTACACGATACGCAGCTGCTTCAGCAGCTGCGGGGGCTGAACCAGGCAGTGACTGTTGAGAATTTTCATCTGATCAAATCCTGCTTTCAGGGAATCTTAGAGGAGTGCCAGGCGAAGAGGACTTTTTATACCCAGATGAGCGCCTGCTATTTCTGGATGATCCTGATGGAGCTGATCCGTCCTCATTTTGCGCCGGTGGTGGCGGAGGAGGAGCTTGAGATCAAGAATCCCGGACAGCAGCAGGAGAAGGATATGCAGAAGGTGGAGCGCTACTGCAGGGAGCATTATACCAGCCAGATTTCCCTGGAAGAGCTGGCAGCCCTGATCAACTACAATAAAACCACCCTGCTGGCAAATTTCAGAGAGGTTTATGGAACGACGCCCCGCAATTATATCATCCAGCTGCGCCTTAAGAAAGCCAGAGAACTGCTGCTGGATACGGATCACAGCATCTCGGAGATCTCCGAGCAGGTGGGGTTCAGCAGCGTGCATTATTTCAGCCGTTTCTTCAAGGCAAAGGAGCAGTATTCCCCGGTGGAATACCGGCTGCGGTACGCCAGGAACCGGTCTTATGTCCTGGAGGGGCAGCCGGAGTATTTCAGAGCCCCGGCAGCGGTTCCTTCAGCGGGAGCTTACTGAGCACCGGCTGTGACTCTTTCAACAGGAGCTTGCTGAGCCCCGGCTACGGTGCCTTCAGCAGGAGCTTGTTGAGCCTTGGCCACAGCGTGTGGGCAGCCAGCAGGATGATAAGGTTGGGGATCCCCAGGAAGAAGAGGAGCAGCCCCAGCCATAGATTGGAAAATAACAGCAATACATAGGCCATCTGCAAAAGTGCGAAAAGAGCGCCCCGCCAGCCACAGGAGGGGATCAGGAGTACGGCATTTTTGAGGATGGCCTTTATCGGCAGATCAAACTGGGACACCTGCGCCATGACCATGACGGTATAGCAGCTGACCAGAAACAGGAGGATCAGCACCACAAAATAATAGATCAGGGTGGTGGTGGGGTCCTGGCCGTTCCCCCCGAAGAGATAGATACCGCAGATCAGCCACAGAAAGCCCAGAAGCAGTCCGCAGCCCGCCGCCGCCTTGAAGTTTTGGGCAAAAAAGGAGAGGAAGGGAACCCGGACGGAGACGGGAACCCTTCGGGTGTATTCAAAGGCCCGGTGGTACAGCGCCGACATGCCGGGGGCCAGCAGGGCCGTAAACAGCCATGCTCCTGCCAGGAAAACTACCGCCCCGGTCACCAGGGTCAGCTCAAAGAGCGTGATCACAGGCAGGCACAGCAACAGAAACAGCAGGTTGTTCAGTAGGATATTCGACAGATTGGGAAGCAGGATGCCCTTAAGAAAGAAGAAGCGGGTGTTTTCCTGCCCCTGTTCTTCCGTAAGCGGTCCCTTTAAGGGGCGGCCTTCTTTTTTTGCCCTGCGCTCTTTGGCGGCAAGCTCCTGCTCATAGCGCAGGCGGCTGTAATCGGTGCGTTTCTTTTTCATAGCAGTCTCCATTTCTTCGGTCTGGGAGGCGCAGCCGGTGCGCTCCTTTTTTACGACAGCGTACCGGCTGCCGATGTGTTTCTTCCTACGACAGCGTACCGGCTGCCGATGCGTTTCTTCTTACAACAACCTACCGGCTGCCGATCCGTTCCTTTTCATTATAAAGGCAGAGCTGGGCGCTGGCAAGACCCGCCGGCGGAATCGAAACGAAAGTGCAAAAGAAATTAAAGAAAGTGCAAAAGAAACCGGGGGATTTTGTTTGTAATCCAGGGGGACTTGTGCTATGATTCCATTAGAAAAATCGCGATCCCTGCTGTCAGGAGGGCTGAAAGGTCCGCGACGGGGGAAGGAAGGAGCATACCAATGAAGATCAAATATCTCGGAACCGCGGCCTACGAGGGCGTCCCCTCTCTGTTCTGTACCTGCCGGGTCTGCCGCAGGGCGGCGCAGGCAGGTGGACGTGAGCTTCGCTCACGCTCCCAGGCCATCATCAATGATGAGCTGCTTTTGGATTTCCCGCCGGATACGGTGTGGCATTCCCAGCGGTTCGGCCTTGACTGGACGAAGATCGGCGACTGCCTCATCACGCACAATCACAGCGATCATCTCTACCCGGAGGATGTGGAGATGGCCACGGAGGGCTACAGCCATGAACATCGGCCTCTGCATTTCTATGCCGCCCAGAGTGGATACGACAGGCTGCGGGAAGTGGTGGATTTTGATAAGACCGCCGGGGCGGAGGTTTCCCTGATCGAACCGGGAAAACGGTTTGCGGTGGGGGAGGGAGGAAAATATTCCGTGCTGCCCTTGCGGGCCAATCACGCGGAGAACACCTCCCCGGTGATCTACTCCATCACCTGCGGGGACAGGCGGATGCTTTACGCCCACGACACCGGGGTCTTTTTCGAGGATACCTGGGAGGGGCTGAAGCAGGAGGGCCGGTACGATCTGGTGTCCATGGACTGCACCGGCTGCATGGAGATCGGCGGGCCGGATTATCACATGTGCGTCCGGGACATCCGCGGCGTCCTGGAACGGATGCGCAGGGAAGGTCTTGTGGACGAGGGCACCATCGTGGTGCTGAACCATTTCTCCCATAACGGACTGCTGACCTACGAGGAGATGTGCCGGGAGGTGGAGAAGGAGGGCATGATCGTGTCCTATGACGGGTTGGAGATAACCTTTTAGGAGGAAGCAATGGGAAGACGGCAAAATTTTTACGATACCATGGGGCATAAACAGCCGGAAAATGTGGTCATTGACTTCGGCGGCTGCCCCCTTTCCACCATGGAAGGACGAAGCCAGGAATATCTGCTGGATTTCCTGGGATATTCCAGGGAAGGTGAGGAGCCGCGTCTGCTGTTTGGGCGGACCAGAAGGATCGACGAGCGGATCCTTCAGTTTTTTGATGTGGATACCCGGTCGGTGGGGCAGATTTTGACCCCCAGGGAATCCCTGTATCGGAAGATTTCCGATACGGAGTATGTGGACGAGTGGGGGATACGGCGGATCTTCACGGGAGCCTATTGGGAGGCGGTGGACGCGCCCCTGAAAAATGCGGATATTAAGGAGCTGGAGCAGTATCCCTTCCCCAATCCCGACAGCCTGGACGAGGAGGAGTTAAAGCAGATCGAGCGGGAAGCGAAGCTTCTCTATGAGACCACGGACTATGTCATCTGCGGGGAGCATCCGGTTTACGGCATTTTTGAGCTGGGGTGCTGGCTGTGCGGGTTTGACAATTTCCTCTACCGGATGGCGGCGGAGCCGGAATTTGTGGAGCTGCTTTTTGAGAAGGTGCTGGCCTATCAGAAACGGGTGATCGAGCAGTATTACGGGCGCATCGGGAAGTATATCCACTATACCTCCAGCGGCGATGATTTCGCCACTCAGAACGGGCCCTTTGTGTCGCCGGCCATGTTCCGGGAGCAGATCGCGCCCTATCTTAGGGAGCGTATCGCCTGCACGAAAAAATTTACGGACGCCTATTATCTGCACCATTCCTGCGGCAGCGTTTATCTGCTGGTGGAGGATCTGATCCAGTGCGGAGTAGAGATTTTAAATCCCATCCAGCCCCTGGCTAGGGATATGGAGCCGGGGCGGCTGAAGAGGGAGTTCGGCGACAGGATCGTGTTTCACGGGGGGATCGATACCCAGAACCTTCTGCCCTTCCAGGAGAAGGAGCAGATCCGGGAGACCGTGGAGCAGGTCCTGGACATAATGCTGGCCGATGGGGGCTATATCTTTGCGGCGGCTCACAACATTCAGGAGGATGTGGCGCCGGAGAAGCTGGCGGTCATGCTGGAGACGGCCAGGAAGGCTGGAAAGAGGTGAAACAGAAGATGAAAAATGGTATCGATCCATGTCAGGACCGGGAAATCTGGGGCCTGGACATCGGCGGCACGAAATGCGCCTTTCTCATCGGAGATGAGAAGGGCACTGTGATAAAGCGCCGGGAGGTGGCTACCGGCGATTATCCCAAATGGCAGGATCTGCTTGCGGCCCTTCTGCCGGAAACGGGGAATCCCCTGGCCATCGGCGTAAGCTGCGGAGGGCCTCTGGATGAGGAACGGGGCTATATTTTATCCCCGCCCAACCTGCCGGGCTGGGACGAGGTGCCCATCGTATCGTGGCTGGAACAGCGGTACAAGGCGCCGGCCTTCCTGCAAAATGACGCCAATGCCTGTGCTCTGGCGGAATGGCGTTTCGGGGCCGGGGCGGGAACCAGGAATATGATCTTCCTGACCTTTGGCACCGGGTTCGGGGCAGGTTTGATCCTCGACGGCCGCCTGTACCGGGGCACCAACGGTATGGCGGGGGAGATCGGCCATGTGCGGGCGGCTGACGGGGGACCTGTGGGATACGGCAAAGCCGGCTCCTACGAGGGCTTTTGTTCCGGCGGAGGTATCCGGCAGCTGGCAAAAGGGAAAAGCGCCAAAGAGGTGGCAGAGCTGGCACAGGCCGGAGACCAGGAGATGAGGGAGGTCTTAAACAGCAGCGCCCAAAAGCTGGGCATGAGCCTTGCCCTGCTTATCGACGTGCTGAACCCGGAATGTATTGTCATCGGCAGTATTTTCGCCCGTGCGGAAAAATGGTTCCGGGAGCCCATGGAGCGGGTGATAGAGCAGGAAGCCCTGAAGGCCTCCGCCACGGTATGCCGGGTGGTTCCGGCGGCCCTGGGGGACGCCATCGGGGATGTCGCCGCGCTGACCGTAGCTATCTGCGGCCTGGCAGAGCGGCATGAGAACATATCTCATAGCCATCTGCGGCTTGATGGAATGGCATGAGAACATATGCCATAGCCATCTGTGGCCTGATGGAGTAGTACGAGAGCACACGCCGTAGCCAGTTGGCAACGGGAGAAAACAGAGCGAATCAGGGATGGAGGAAAGAGTATGGAAGAAAAAGTAACACAGGCAGTAGAGGTGTTGGTGTCCTGTTTCCGGCGAGGCGGAACCCTGCTGGTCTGCGGCAACGGCGGCAGCGCGGCGGACAGCGCCCATATCACCGGGGAGCTGGTCAAGGGCTTTCTGAAAAAAAGGCCCTTAAGCAAAGAGCTGCAGGAAAAGATCGGTGCGGACTGGGGGAAGGATCTGCAGCAGGGGCTTCCCTGTGTGGATCTGACCGCCAATGGAGCTTTGATTTCCGCTGTGTCCAATGACATTGAGGGGGCGTCCGTATACGCCCAGCAGGTGACGGCCTATGGGCGGAAGGGAGACGTCATCATCGGCATCTCCACCTCGGGAAACGCGGAGAATGTCTGCCGCGCCCTGATCGTGGCCAGGGCCCAGGGCCTTACGACCATCGGCATGACCGGCGCCGGCGGCGGCAGAATAGCGGAGCTGTGCGATATTTTGCTGAACGTGCCGGAGACCGAGACCTATAAGGTTCAGGAGCTGCATCTGCCGCTGTACCATCAGATCTGTATGCGGGTGGAGGAGGCGCTGTTTGAGCGGTAGGAGCGGAAAACTTCCGCTCCTTTTCCGTCACAGGGCTTTGGGAGACCGGGAACGCGCCATTTCTTTTCCGTCACAGGACTCCAAGAAACCGGGAACCATCCGCTCTTTTTCTGTCACAGAGTGTCCGGGGTTACCCTGACATCCTCACCCCTCATCCCTCCCACAGCTCAAAAACGCCTCCTTGCAGGCCTCATAATTTTCCCGGCTCATGCCCAGGGAGGAATATTCTTCAATGTATCCGATCAACCCGCCCTCCGGCCCGCCCAGCGCCTGGTACAGCTCCCGCGCGTCCCGGAAAATATCCTCCCGGGTGCCGCTTAGGGAGGTGGTCTGATAGCTGACGGGGCAGAGGAAGCACACATTTCCCTTAAACGCCTGCCCTAGCCTGGGGAGGTCGAAGAGGTTGGGCTGGCTGATATTTAAAATGTCCACGCCGATCTCGATGAGGTCCGGGATGATGTCCCAGATATAGCCGCAGCAGTGGAAATACACGTCCATCCCCAGCGCGTGGCACAGCTCAAACTGTCTTTTGTAGCGGGGCTTAAAGAAGTCGCGCCACTGTTCATGGCTGATGATCAGCCGGTCCTGGGTCCCCCAGTCGTCGAAGAAGGCGACGGCAGAAAAACCCTTTCCGGCGGAGAGGCGGATCACCTCCTCCTCAAAGCCGAACACGCCGTCGGCCAGCTTCCCCAAAAGCTCCGGCTCCTCGTACAGATCGCACAGGGTATTTTCAAAGCCCCGGAGAAATGTCATGACCGTGAAGCCGGACAGGGAAAGTCCGGCCACATAGTATTTGTCATTTCCGTAAAGCTTCATTTTCTCCAGGGCATCCGCAAACCGGTCCGGGCGGGCGGCCTCCGGGAAGCGGTAGTCCTTAAGGTCGCTCCACTCTTTTAGTAGGTTTTCCCGGGGCTGTCCCATGGTGTCGTCCCGGCTGTCCCAGACAAAGCCAAATTCGGAGGTATCCTTATTTTCTCCCCCAAAATGGTCCACCACGTCGCAGACGATCAGATCGGACTGGGCAAGATCCGCGTTGAAGATCAGGATGGGCAGCCGGTCGGGCTTCCCAAAATGGATGGCGCGCTGCGCCCGTTCTTTACTTGTCATAGCTTCCACTCCAAAAAATTGACCTCTACCGGCTCTTTCTGGCCTGGGCAGAACCGGTAGGTTTTGATCTCGTAGGGGCCGAAGGTGTCAGAGATTGTCTGGCCAAACAGCTCCATGGAAATCCCGGCCTTGGTGGAAAGGCCGTTGGTCTCACGGAAGCGGGCCACATAGCCGTTTCCGTCGTGGGCCTTCTTGAAGGCGGTCAGGATGATATTTTCCTGGTCGATGCGGATGTACTGCGCCCTTTGGGGGAAGGGGCCCTTGTGATATGTCTCGATGATGGCGGGGCAGGGCTGGTTCAGCTCCTCGGCCCGCTTCACGATGCCGCAGTCCTGCCAGTCTCCCGTGTGGGGCACCAGCGTGTAGGAGAAACGTTGGAGGCCCTGGTCCATATATGTATACTCGTCCTCCTCACGGGTGAGGATCTCGGGCTGATGGTGGGCGTATATGGGGCTTCTTAGGACCGTCAGCTCCAGGGTGCTTCCCGCCATGCTGGCGCTGTATTTGCCATTGTTGAGAATGGCAAGGCCCACGCGGCTGCCGCGGCCCTCCTGGGTACCCGTAAGATCCATCCACCGCTGCATGGGCTCCTCCAGGCCGTTGCAGTCCTTCTCGATGGCGCCGAAGGGAATCTCATAGGTTCCGCGGTACGCATCCAGGCGTACCGGGAATTGCAGCTTCACGCACCGGAAATGCTCCTGCCAGTTGATGCGGGCCGATACCCGAAGCTGTCCTTCGTTGTGGTACAGAGTATAGGTCTGCACCAGCGTGGAATTTCTGTATTTGCCGGTGACGCGGATGGAGCTTCTCACCGGGCCGTCCTCCGTCTTCTTGATGGATACGGGGGTAAAATAGCCCTCCAGGTCATGGAATTCAAACACATCATGGCTCCAGGTGTCGGATTTATCCAGCATCACGGCGGCTCTGCCCAGGATGTCCCGGCAAAATTCTGTTTCAGAGCCTTTCATAAGGAGAGAGGCGATTCCGCCGGTGTCCCTGTCGAAAACGACTTTGAGCTTCTCATTTTCCAGGGTCAGGCTCTCGGAGGTTCCGCTTTCCGGCGCTTCGGCAGGGGCTTCCCTCAGCCCGTAGAGGCGGTAGGTCCGGTAGCCAAGAGCCGGAACCTGGGCGGAAAATACGATCCGCTTCCGGTTCAGGGCCGTGGCCTCGGGGGTCACAAGCTGGGAGGGAATCACATTTCCCAGATCGTCCTTGATCTGGTAGTCGTGTCCGGGACAGCAGGTGGAGAAGGCGCCTGTCTCAATTTCCACCTGCTCTGTCACCGGCCAGGAGTGGGGATTGAAGACTACCAGAGGCTTCATGTCGTCCTCGGGCTCGATCTGGATGCCGAAGGAGATGGCCTGCAGCCCGTTGTTTTCATTGCGGGCCGCGATGGACAGGGCCTCGCCGTAGTCATTTCTGGCATCCTCGTAGGCACTTTCGATGGCGGAGCCGGCCAGGGTATCGTGGAACTGGTTGAAAAGCACCCGCTTCCAGCCCTCCGTAAAGCTTGCGGGGCAGGAGACGCCGGTGAGCACCTCTGACAGCGCGGAGAATTTCTCGGCCCGAAGCAGGGCATTCTCCGCCCGGCGGTTCAGCATTTTGATCTGAGAGTGGGCGCTGTAGCAGCCGCTGGCATGGTGCTGCAGATCTCCGTGAACCACGGGAAAATCGGAATATTTCTCCTTTAGATCCGCAAAATAGGTGTCGGGGTCGGAAAAGAGGATCTCCACATCCGTCCATTCCTTCTGCAGCCGCTGGATGGTCCGAAGGTTCTCGATGGTGGGTCCTCCGCCGTGATTTCCAACGCCGTAAAAGCACATCAGCTCATCGACGCCCGCATCGAACTCCTCCCGGCATTTCTGGAGATGCTCCTCCAACTTCCGGGAAACGTTGTAGGATATGGGCAGCCGGAAGGTCTGCACCCGGGAGCCGTCGGCGGATTCCCAGATAAAGTTCCTTGCCGGCAGCTCCTTCTCATGGGGATGGGGCCGCATGAACACGTAATTCTCCATGCCGGAGAGCTTCAGGATCTGGGGAAGCATGCCGTTGTGGCCGAAGCTGTCCACATTATAACCGGTTTTGGCGGTGACGCCGAATTTTTCCTGAAAATAATTCTGGGAGATCAGCCCGTGGCGGGCGAAGGCTTCCCCGCCGGGAATGTTGCAGTCCGGCTGCACCCACCAGCCGCCGCACAGTACCCACCGGCCTTCCCTGACGCGGGCGGCAATCTCCACAAACATGGCCGGGTCGTTCTGTTCGATCCACTCGTAGAACTGGGCGGAACTGGAAGTAAAGGCGACGTTGTCGAATTCCTTCAGCCGGTCCAGGGCGGAGCGGCAGGTGGCCTTATTTTCCTGGAACCCCTCCTGCCAGGGCCAGAGCCACACCGGGTCTAAATGGGCATTTCCGATCATGTATAGTTTCTTCATTTTGCACTCCTTCTCACCGTATAAAATGTAATTTCATGGTAACATTTTTGCAAAAAAAGTCAATATGATGATCCCATTAAAAAAGGCCATTCCTAATGGAAAATAAAATTACGAAAAAAGCTTGCAGTCGCAAAGCACTTATGGTATAATCAATTTCGGTCAGGCAGGAGGGCCTGTCTGACCGGCATATGGATGGATTCCCGAGTGGCCAAAGGGGGCAGACTGTAAATCTGTTGGCACCGCCTTCGAAGGTTCGAATCCTTCTCCATCCATTATAAAAGAAAACACATTTCTGATGAGGGGATGTGTTTTTTTAATGACAGAGGAAACAGATTCGGAGGTAAGGCAGAATGTCCATTGAAAATGTAAGAACCTATTTTAAGTCCAGGGGGATTGCCGACAGGATCCTGGAATTTGACAGCTCCAGCGCAACGGTGGCCCTGGCGGCGGAGGCCCTGCACTGTGAGGAGTGCCGCATCGCCAAGACCCTCTCCTTCCATGTGGGAGATAAAGTGGTGCTGATCGTCACGGCGGGGGACGCCAAGATCGATAACGCCAAGTATAAGGCCCGGTTCGGCACAAAGGCGAAGATGCTGTCCTTTGACGAGGCGGAGCCCCTGATCGGGCATGCGGTGGGAGGCGTATGTCCCTTTGCGGTGAAGGAGGGCGTGGAGGTGTATCTGGACGAATCCCTCAAACGCTTTGAGACGGTCTTTCCGGCCTGCGGCAGCGCCAACAGCGCCATCGAGCTTTCCATCAAGGAGCTGGAGGAGTATTCCGGTTATGTGAGCTGGGTGGATGTCTGCAAGCTCCCGTAAGCCTTTTGGAGCTGCAGCCCTCGGTTTTTTGGGGGCACTTACTTCTCTGCACACGCAAAAATACCCTGCGGAACTGGCCTGTGAATGGTGACCGGCATATCTTAAAAAACTATAAATTGCCCGAAAAACATTGACAAGAATCGCTGAAATCTTTACTATTTATCTATGACGGCTGTGGACCAGGGTCCGGCTGGCGCAATGGAGGCTGCCTGTGGAGGCGGACCTTACCGCGCAGGATCGCAGAAAGGCCGCAGGGCGTGTTTTTTATCGTTTGGAAAGGGCAGAAGATATGGCAGAGCATAAGAAAGTAAGGGAGCGGACCAAAGCATTCAAGGATATGACGCCCAGGGAGAAGGTGGAACAGATCTGGGCGTACTACAGGCTGGTATTGCTGGCCATTGCGCTGGGCCTGGCGCTTATCATTTATATTATCTACAAAATCGTGAATCCGGACCCGGAGATACTTCTGAATGTGGCGCTGGTGAACTCGCTGGGGGCGGTGCAGACGGAAGACGGGGAAGAGGAAGACATTTTCAACAAATACCTCACGGAAAATGGTTACAACCCGGAGGAGGTAACCATCAGCGTCACCTCGAACCTGTATCTGACGGAGGACGGCTCCGGCGGCCAGATGGACATGGCGACCATGCAGAGCCTGATGGCGCGAGTGGCGGCATCGGATATCGACATTCTGGCGGGAGATAAATACATTTTGGATATGTTTGGACCCGACGGCGGTTTCCTGGAAATGGAGACGGTGCTTTCGGAGGAGCAGATGGAAAAATATGCCGACGACCTCTACACGGCAGTGGACGAGGAGACCGGAGAGGAGTATGTGTGCGGCTTAAAGCTGCCGGAGGGAAATCTGCTGACAGAGGCGGGCTATTACGGGACGGAGGTCTATATGGCGATCCCCGTTACCGCCAACGAAGAACATATAAAGATGGCAAAGGACGTATTTGTCTATTTGCTGGGAGAATAAAGAACAAGAAAAGGAGAAACAAAATGAACGAGAAACCATTGGAATGGATGGCGCAGGTAGGAGAGGGCGCGGGACACAAGCTGGGCAGGATTGCGGCTCTGGCGGCGGCAGTGGCGATGTTTCTGTTTTTTGCCTTAAGCGGAAGCATCATTGCGATGATCGTGCTGGTGGGCTTTGGCATCCTCTTTATGTGGCTTCAGACCCATGCGTATGTGGAGTATGAATTCAGCTATTTCAGCGATGAGATGGACATTTCCGCCATCTACAACAAGGCCCGCCGCAAGAAAAAAATGTCTCTGAAGATGAGCGATGTGGAGTACATGGTGAAGAAGATCGAGCCTCAGCAGGTGACCAAGTATTTTTGCAATAAGGCCAACGTCAGCGAGATCTACACCCTGGTGGCCAACATTCAGGACAAGCGGACGGCAATCGTGATCGAGGCCGACCCGGAATTTGTGAAAATTATGCAGACTAAGCGCAAGGTGCGTTAGAAAACGAGGGATAAAAATGAAAAAATATGGCTTTGGCGTGGACGTGGGTGGGACCACCTGCAAGATCGGGCTTTTTGAGACCACAGGCGTCCTGCTGGAAAAATGGGAGATTCCCACGGACACCAGCGAAAATGGAAAATACATTCTGGACCATGTGGCGGCGGCTTTGAAGGCCAAGATAGCGGAGAAGCAGATCGCCCTGGAGGAGATTCAGGGAATCGGGATCGGGATCCCGGGGCCGGTGGACGCAAACGGAGAGGTCTCTGTCTGCGTGAACCTGGGCTGGGGCCATGTGGCTGTGGCGAAGGAGCTGTCCGGGAAAATGTCCGGTATCCCGGTGAAGGCCGCCAATGACGCCAATGTGGCGGCTCTGGGCGAAATGTGGCAGGGCGGCGGCAAGGGCTATCAGGACGTGGTGATGGTGACTCTGGAACCGGCGTGGGCGGCGGCATCATCGTGGGCGGCAAGGTTGTGGCCGGAGCTCACGGCGCAGGCGGCGAGATCGGGCACATCACCATGAACCCCCATGAGACGGAGGTCTGCGGCTGCGGACGGAAGGGATGTCTGGAGCAGTACAGCTCCGCCACCGGTTTGGCGCGCCTGGCCAGACAGGCCCTGGCGGGAGAGCATGAGGCCAGCGCACTGGACGGCGTGGGAAATGTGACGGCCAAGGATGTCTTCGACGCTTACAAGGCCGGGGACAAGGTGGCCGCAGGGGTCGTGGACAAATTTGCCGGAGTGCTGGGCAGGGGCTTAAGCATTATTTCCTGCGTGGTGGACCCGGAGATCTTCGTCATCGGCGGCGGCGTGTCCAAGGCCGGCCAGCCCCTGCTGGACGCGGTGCAGGAGCGTTTCCGGGGGGAGGCCTTTTCTTCCTGCAAAGAGACGAAATTCGCGCTGGCAACCCTTGGCAACGACGCCGGGATCTACGGCTGCGTGCGGCTGATTCTGGAGTAAAGGGCCGATACTGCGCACGGTTGATCCTGGAGTAAAGGACCGGGACCGCGCACGGCTGATGTTGGAGGAAAGGGCCGGGACCGCGCACGGCTGATGTTGGAGGAAAGGGCCGGGTGCGAAAAGGTGATTGTATTTTAAAGAGAAATCCGTTATACTAAGGGCAGGAAGTACCTGGTATGGCGGATTTTTTTATTCTATTAGGAAGGTTCCTCGAACTTCCCTATAGAATAAAAAGCTCTCCGGGCAGGAACCCACTGTTGCGGTAAGGAAGCTTGCCGTTTGTGCGGGGGGAATCTTTTGAAATAGCAGGAGGTGAAGGCTGTGGCGAACATTGTGATACCCATCGGCGAGGAGAATTTCGCGTCCTTCCGGGAAAGCGGGGGCTATTACGTAGATAAGACGAAGCTGATCGTGGAGCTGCTGCAGGACAGGTTCAAGGTGAATCTGATCACGCGCCCCCGCCGGTTCGGCAAGACGCTGGCTATGAGCATGCTGAAAAATTTCTTTGATATCCGTAAGGACAGCCGGGAAATTTTTGAGGGGTTGGAAATCACCAGGCATGCGGAGCTGTGCCGGGAGTGGAGAAATCAGTGGCCGGTGTTGTTTATCAGCTTTAAGGATGTGGCTAACAGGACATTTCGCGCATCCTATGACCAGCTATGCTTTAATCTTTCCAGTGTGTGCATTGAGCATGATGATCTGGCGGAAAGTGAGAAGGTTGACAAGGATGACAGAGCCTCTTTTGCGAGACTGAAAGCCAGAACTGCCACAGAGGCGGAGGTGCGAAACAGCTTATTTCTGCTTACCCGTATGATGCATGCCCACTATGGCCGCCCGGCCATCCTGCTGATCGACGAATACGACGTGCCCCTGGCAAAAGCCAGCGAGTACGGGTATTATTCGGAAATGCTGGACGTGATCCGCAGCTTGATGAGCAGTGCTTTTAAGACCAACGATTTCCTGAAATTTGCCGTTGTCACCGGCTGTCTGCGGGTTGCCAGGGAGAGCATTTTTACGGGAACCAATCATTTTAAAGTAAATTCCGTGGCAGGGAAAAATTATCTGGACTGCTTTGGCTTTACGGCCAGGGAGGTGGAGGGGATTCTTGCGAAGGCGGGCTTAAGCTCCCACGGCCTGGCGGTGAAGGAGTGGTACGACGGCTATCAGTTTGGACCCTATGATATTTACTGTCCCTGGGATGTTTTAAATTATGTGAGCGACCTTGGGGCGGACCCGGATACCAGGCCGGGCAATTACTGGAAGGACACCAGCCACAACGATATTATCCGGCGCTTTATCGGCAGGGAGGATCTAGAGGTCAACGATAAATTTGAGACCCTTCTGGCAGGAGGTTATGTGCGGGTGCGGGTCAGCGAGGAATCCACCTATGATTTTCGGGAGGCTTCGGAGAGCGATTCCTGGGGAATCCTCTATCTGACGGGGTACCTGACCCGGGACCGGGAAGCGGAACAGAGGGAAAAGCCGGAGGCCGGGGAATTCTGCCTGCGGATACCCAACCGGGAGGTGCGGACGATTTTCGGGGATACCATTGTGGAATGGTTCCGGGAGACGGCGCCTGTGAAGGCACAGGAGCGTGGGGATATGTTCGCCGCCTGGTGGGCGGGGGACGAGGAGACCGTCACGGAGGCCGTTTCGGAGATTTTGAGCGATTCCATCAGCTATTACGACTACAGGGAGGATTATTACCACGCCTTCGTGGCGGGGCTGTTTTCGGGAGCCGGTTATATTGTAAATTCCAATGGGGAGAACGGGCTGGGAAGAACGGATGTGGTGGTGAAGGACCGGAAGAACCGGACTGCCATTCTCATAGAGGTGAAGCGCTCACGGACGGAGGCGCAGATGGAGGAGGATTGCCGGAAGGCCCTACGGCAGATGGATGTGAAGCGATATGCGAAGAAGTTCCTGAAAGGGTATAAGAAGGTACTCTGTTACGGAGCCGCCTTCCATGAGAAGGACTGCCTCGTAAGGAAGGTGGAGCTGGAGGGCTGCGGGACGGGCAGCGTGTATGAGATGGCGTAATGAAAAACCAGCTGTAGGCCGGTTTTTTAAATCATTATGCGACATTTTCCTTCCGCAGAATGTCATACCGCTTGAATTTCACAAGGCCCACCAGAAAGGCTCCTGCCAAAATTCCAAGAGAAAATAAAATACCCACGGTTGTATCCATGCCACCCACCAATAGCTTGCTGTTTCGGATCGTCATGGCATAGTTACCGATCAGGGCAGGAGTTTGATAATAAACGGACGCCAGAAGGATCGTGCCCGTCACCATAAAGCTGAAGATCGGACGCAGAAACAGGGATAAGGTCATTTGCAGAAGGCAGCAGGCCATCATCACCAGCATGGGCAGCAGCAGGATCTCCACTGTCATTTCCTTGGGATGCAGCCACAGCTGGCTGTACCGCATCTCCAGAAACGCCGCCATGTTCTCCGAAAGCTCCATGGTCAGCGGCACTCCCCGAAAGAGACAGAAAAGGCCTGTTACGATCCAGCTTATCCCAAAGAACAGACCCACCGACAGCAGGTTCCAGACGCACTTAGAGATCCACCAGAGCCTGCGGCCGCCGGAGCGGAGCAGCAGATTCTGCCCGCTCTCTTCCAGGTCGTGATAAGGGTAATACAGAGTAAAGTAGGCCGCCAGCAGATACATCAGCATCCAGATTGCCGGGAAGGTAAATTGTTTATCCAGGGTAATGCTGTATTCCTGCATCCCCCGGAAGAGAAACAGCAGGCAATTCCCCAGCGTTTCCTCTACAGGGTATGTCTCCATGGCCAGACCGCTGCTGTATCCCTGAAATTCCATTAGATATTCCAGACAGGCCGCCGTAAAAACCGCCGCAGCGATCAGCCATTTCCGGTATTGCTGCAGGATCCCCACACGAATATCGTACCAAAACAGCTTCAAGAACATAGTTGTGTCCCTCCTTTTCGCGTTTGTTTCCAAGTTCTCATGATTCCGTCACCGCGATCAGCTTCTTTGTGGGATACAGAGACAGCCGCAGATACCAGTTCTTGGAAAGAATCTCTTCATAGGCCCATTTCTTGCCGCTGGGATGTCCAAATGCATAGGGCATATGCATGATCGCGCTGCTGTCGGGCCGTAGGGCATACCCCATGGCTCCTTCTAAATCGGGATAGAGCAGGGCAAACAGGTCATTATTGACCTGGACGAAGTCGTCCGTTGTTTCCAAAGCCATGTCAATAAAAGAGATCCCTGCAGTTTGATTTGCTTCTGTATTTTTGTTGTGGAGCAGGACCACGATATCGTACACATAATATGGTCTGCTCTCCTCCGGCATATAGTCTACCGTCTCCCCGTGGGCCTCCACAAAGTCCCTGTAGGACATCAGGGTTGCGGACTGCACGGTGATATCGTATCCCGCCAGGCTTTCGGAAGGGTGGTAGTAATAATCGTCGCCGAATTCCACCTGTTCCCCCATGGCATATCGAACCGTCTGTAACTTCTCGATCCCTGCGTTCAGCTGATATACCCGGACGCCCCAGGCAGTCAGGCACAGGGCGGCCAATGCCGCCGGTATTCCGCACCGCATGAGTTTTTTCATTCCGACGCCTCCTTCTCATAGGGGGACAGGCGCCCCTCCCGCATCACATAGATCACGTCTGACAGTGCCTGTAAAATATGCAGATCGTGACAGGAGATCAGGATCAGCGCCCCGCGTTCCTTCTCCTGGTGCAGGATATCCCGCACCAGCTCGATGCCGTCGCTGTCCAGGGCATTGGTTGGCTCGTCCAGTATCAGTATCTCCGGGTGTTCCATGATGGCCGCCGCAATCCCCAGCCGCTGCTTCATTCCCAGAGAATACTTCCGGTATTTCTTCTTGTCCTTGGGATTTAATTCCACCCGGCGGATCGCGTCCTCGATCTCTTCGTCGCTTATCTTCCCTTGGATGGAGGCCAGGAGCTTTAAATTGTCGAAGCCTGAGTAGGCGTCCAGAAACGCCGGGTTCTCAATGAGGGCCCCGATGCTTCTGGGGAAGGTAATGTCCTTGCCCAGAAGCTCGCCGTTGATATGGATATTGCCCCTGGTAGGCAGGATCAATCCGGAAACCAGCCGCATCAGCATGGTCTTCCCGGAGCCGTTGATCCCCTTCAGGCCGGTGATCGCACCGGATTGTATGGTAACCGTTACATCATCGATGACTGTATGGCGCCGGATCTTCTTCGTCACATGATCTAATTCTATAATTGCCATTGTCCAAGCTCCTCTCTGCGTTCTAAAAAATCTCACATTTCCTGCTGCTGACAGCCGCCAGTATAAGGCTCAGCGCCAGCGGGATCCCGATCTCCGCCAGTACCACCCCCGGAAGCTCATAGTAGAAACCGTTGGCTCCCATGATATACATGGGAGAAAATTCCGCGTAGTGTAGCTTTGCCGGTATCAGATATTGAAGGTGGGTGAGGGCCAGAGCCAGCAAAAAGGGCAGCAGCACCACCGCAAAACGGTTGTGTACCCAGAAGGACAGGCTGTAGCTCAGGGTGGCCAGCGCCCCGGCGAACACAAAATTCAGCAGGATCCTCAGCACCACGTACAGCACGGGCATCGCGTAGAAAAACCAGGAAAAGATAGTGGGATAGGTGACCGGATAGTTGACGCTATATGCAATGTCCGGCTGGACGGCAGGCACAAACAAAGCCACCAGCAGTACGTTGAGGATCGCAGGCACGGTGGCCACGGTTCCTCCCGCAAGGAACACGGCGGCCAGCTTGGAGAAGAAATAGGCTGCCCGTGAGGAACGTAAGACCGCATTCTTGATATAGCCGCTCCTTCGCTCCAGAAATAAGGACCAGCCGTAGGCCAGCGGCGCCAGGATTGGGATCAGGAACCAGAAAAGGGAGGCCGTCAGCGAAACATAATCGGTACACAGCCAATGATTAAAAAGCGTATACTCCTGGAGATAGGGGTTCCCAGGCTCATAATTCTCCTCCATTTCCTGCATAAAGAGCTCGGCTCTTTGGACGCTTTCCTGATAGCTCTGATAATTTTCTGCCTGATATACCACCTGCAGTAGGGCAATGAGCAGGGCGATCCCCAGCGCTGCCAGGAAGAACCGCCCCCGGAAAGCTTTCGTCAATTCCACTTTCATCATTTTCCCCATAGGTTATTCCTCCTTGATGCCTTCCTGGTTCAGATCCACAAATTCCGTGCCCTCTATGTTGGCGCCTACATGGAGTACCAGATCTTCCGGGGTGTTTACGGCTCCATACAGGATCCAGCCCACCTGGCACTGCAGCTCTCCGCCTTTTTTCAGCACATAGTGAAAATATTCGGATTCTAATCTGTTCTGGGCGTGGCCGCTGAAATAAGCCATTTCAGGGAGCGCTTCTACCCAGGGGTCGTTTAGAATCTTCTGATTGAGCAGATGGAAGACGGCGATGTTATAATCGGCTGTCTCCTGAAGGACTTTTTTATTTTTCACTGTGATATCTAACAGAACAAAAGGATTTTTTTCCTGTCCCCCTGAGATATACCCCATATCTTCCGCGGTCAGGCCCGCCTCCTCAAAATTGTCATATACGGTGACTTTATCCACACGGTAAGACATTTCCGTGATCCCGTCGTTGATGGTGATCTCGTCCCCGATCTGTCTCAGCTTCAGATGTTCCATATCGGTTTCCGTGTCAATATCGAACTGCTCCGGGAGGTCCTCCCCGGTATTGCTTTCGATGTCCGTATCCGCTGGCGGGAAGCCCCGCAGCTTTTGCTCAAAGGCTACGTAGGAGCAGGCGGAAAGCTGAAACAGGAGCAAAAATGCCATTCCCAGAAGCAATAGATTCTTTCGCATACGGTTCTCCTTTCTGGCAGGCGCGGGCGGCATGAGAGCCGCCCAACGCTTACTTTTTGCTAATTGCAAAATGGATACGAGCCTACGGAGTCAGGACTCCACACGCCTGTGCTCTGACCGGGAAACGGATTGTCGATGCTGGCAAGGGCGCATCTGGTGGGACCGACATTGCCGTCAGTATAACGGTCCTCCCAGATATGTGTGTGAATTCGGTATTTATTACCCGGATATGTGATACCTACACCTTCCCCGGAATTCTTGATAGTTCCGGATGGATTCAGCACATAGAAATAGGTCTGCCGGGGGCCGGACAAGCTGTACACATACACCCCGGAAGAATCCGTCTTCTCACGGTACTCCGTTCTTGCGCCATATCCTGGGCCTACGGTGAAGCTGTAGCCGGTGTCCGAGTGGTTAGCGGCCAGAGCGATGCCGTTGGCTGCTGTGGACATGGCAAGGACAGTCAGGAACAAAACACTTAGTTTGCGAAGTTTCATATGGTACTTCTCCTTTTTGTTTTTTTTCTATAATTTACGCGCGCAGTAAATTCGGTAAGTAAAACCCCTCTTGGCTATTTAATAAATTATATATCACATATTTCATACTATGTCAATCATAATATTAAAATTTATAAATATTTTTGTATCCTATATATTTACATTAAAAGATTTGTGGTATATAATGAGACACGATAATAAGAAGAGGAAAGGAGGCGTCCCATTGGAAGTCAAAAGTAATTTCAAGAAGGGCTCTGTAGAAATGCTGGCCCTGGCTTTACTAAAAAACGGACCCATGTACGGATACGAGATCTCACAGTCCATTCTGGAACTGAGTGAAGGCGTCATTAATATTCCGGAAGGTTCCTTATATCCGGTGCTGTACAGGCTTCAGGATAATCGGTTCATTGAGGATGAACGGCGGCTGGTGGGGAAACGGATGACCAGGATTTATTACTATATCACGCCTCAGGGGCTTCACCGTCTGGAAGAGCTTCAGCAGGATTATTTTCAGGTGCACCAGGCCATTCAGAAGATTTTAGAGAAGAGTAACGAGACAGGAGGCAGATCGTATGAACAATAAATTGTGCAGAAAATACATCGCTTCCGTCAGAAGATCCCTGCCCTCCTCCTGTCGGAATAAGCAGGCTTATATTAAGAATCTGGCGGAGAGTGTGCAGTGTTATTGCAGCGAGCATTCGGAAGTATCTATGGAAAAGCTGGAGGCTACCTTCGGGACTCCGGAGGAAATCGCGGAATCCTTCAGCCAGGAACAAAGCGGGGAAGCGATCATCCGTGAGAGAAAACTTGCCAGGCGAAGGCGTATCTGCCTGCTGGCGGCGTTCCTTCTGCTGTTGGCGCTTGGTATTTTTCTGGCAGTGTTTTTGGGGAACGAAAATGGGCGCCGCAAGGGAGATGGAAACCTTGTAACGGAGAAGGAGGAGGCGTTTCATCTGGAGGAGACGATTGTTCGAGGCGATCTGGAGGAGATAGATCTGACAGGCCAGTCTGCATCCTATCCCGTTTCCGAAGAGGGAGATTCCCTGGCTCCGGCTAAGGCCACAAAGATCCGCGCGGCAAAGGAGGTGTCCTGTCTTGATGCGGAGGGGGATGTCGTCTGGTATGCGGAGATCACCGCGGACTTTTTGATTCCTGACAGTGCCGTCTCTGCGTTGGCGGAAGCAATGCTGGAAGAACCGCAGATACATATTGAGGTTTTGGATGATTCCTGGCAGGTGGAAGCTGACGATACGATTCACACGAACAATCTTACCCAGGTGACGTTCCTCATACAATATCAGGGCGAAGCCTGGGAGGAAACCGTTTCTTTTTCCTGCGATGAGGAAGGAGCTCTGGAATAGAAAATCTGCGTCAAAAGCCCGGAAAAGGGTGTGTCAAGGGCCAATAAAGAAACATACATGGGAAATGTTATAAGTTTTTCTTTATGACATTTCCCGTAAATTTCCGGTTATAGAAATCTTGTGACAAGAAAAATCTATAACCGGAAATTTTTTACAGTTCAAAGAATTTTTGAAATGTCCGGTACTTTTCACAATTCCAGAATTACATATCTCGGCACCGCCTGCCGGCACATCTGCCGAAACAGACGCATCCGGCGCCGCATGTCATCCTCCCTACTGAAACAGACGCATCCGGCGCCGCCTGTCCATCTCCTACTGAAACACAAGATCCCGGCACCGGTCAAAGCAGGCGAAGATCTCCTGCCGTCTTGGTCTGGCCAGGTTGGAGGGCAGATAGGAGGAATCCGCCAGGGAGGCCAGGCCCTTCGCCTCCAGCTGCTGCTCTAAAAGATCCACCACCTGGGTGAGGGTCCGCCCCTTTCTAAAGTAGTGCTTCGCGCTGTAGGTCAGAAGGTAGGCCAGGGCGGAGAGCTGCTCCGTATCCGATAACTGCTCCAGATAGCGCAGATCCACGGTGGTGCGGTTGATCTGGATACTGTCCTTTCCCAGCACCTTCATTTTCATCCGGTCATTGTCCTTAAGGTTCCCGGAAGCTATAGGGCAGCGGTTGAAGGCTGGCACCTGATAGGTGAGCCCTTCGGTATGGAGGGAGGGGAAGTCTTTGGCCGCCTCTTTGGCCCGCTCTGTGATATCGTAGGGCACATAGTCCTTCATCTGGATGACCTTGTCCGCCACATGGAAATAGGCTCCGGAGCTTCCGGCTACGATGATGGAGGAGATTCCCGATTTCTCATAGAGGGCCCGCACCCGGCTGATGAAGGGTGTGATAGGCTCTTCTTTGTCGGAAATGACGCTCTGCATGAGCTGGTCCCTGATCATAAAGTTGGTGGCGGAGGTGTCCTCGTCGATGAGGAACAGGGAGGAACCGGATTCCATGCTCTCAATGACGTTGGCCGCCTGGGAGGTGCTGCCGCTGGCGTCCTGGGTGGAGAAGGAGACGGTGTCCTTCTTCCCGGGCAGGTTGCGGATGAAAAGGGAAATGTCCGTGTTGCTGATGTAGCGGGAGTCCTCCGCCCGCAGCTTGAAGGCCGTGTCATCGGTGATCACGTACTCCCGCCCGTCCCCGGCAATGTGGTCGTAGACGCCCATCTCCAGGGCGTTTAAGAGGGTGGATTTCCCGTGGAAGCCGCCGCCCACAATGAGGGTGATGCCGTTTTGGATGCCCATGCCCGTCAGGGGACCGTGGTGGGGGAGGTTCAAGGTCACCTCCATGGACTTGGGACTCTCAAAGGCCACGGCATTTTTCATGGGAAGCTGGGAGACGCCGGACATCCGGGGCAAAATGGCGCCGTTGGCCACGAAGGCGGACAGGGAGAGCCGCTTTAGCTCCCGGCGGATAAACTGCTGGTCCTCGCAGAGGGCCTCCACGGCCAGAAGCTCCGCCATGGGAAGATTTTTGCAGAGCAGGCTTTTGGTGACGCAGACCGGGAGAAAATCAAACAGGATCTTGATGAGTTCCGGGGAGTTGATGGTGCGCCCGTTGGCCGGAAATCCGATCTCCAGGCGGAACAGCAGGCTGCCGTCTGCGGGGTCGATCTCGCAGCAGGAGCGCTCCAGGATCTCCTGGCCGCACTGGCTGATGAAAATAAGGCCGCTCTTTCCCGAGCCACCGGCCTTGCCGCTGACCCGATGGAGCTCCCGGCCCAGCCGCCTGGTGAGGTAGTCCTGGAGGGCGATCCGTTTCGGGGTGGTGTCAAAGAGATGGCCGGGAAAGCCGGCAGTCTTGCCGTCCACGGCAAGGTGCACCTTGGAGGGGGAGGCGAAGGGGTCTCCCTGGACATGGTCGATGCCCAGCACGTAGGTGTCGAAGCGGTAGCTGCCCGCCACGGACTTGTAGGCGGGGTAACTTTTGTGGTTGATGTTCAGTAACGCGGTTCTTAATTGCTGTGATGTATTCATAAGCTCCTCCTTTTTCATTTCATTACAGGGCGCGCGTGGTTTACAGAAAATCCGGTTTGCATTTCCTGTTTACAACGGTCCAAAATTACGATAGAATGAAACTGTTCCGATGGGATCGTTCTTTTTGGACAGTCCCATGGGGTTCAAATAATTTCTGGCCCTACGTTATAAAATTATAATCAAAATCCGGGCATTTGTAAATGGAGACGACGAAAATGACAAAAAAAGAAACCGCCGAGCTGAAAAAGCTCTATAACAAGGATAAAGGCTGTATCACCCGCATCTGCGGCTGTTATGTGGGAAATGAAAAAGAGATCATCGCCACGTTCCGGGAAGCCTTTTACTCCCTCCAGGAGGAGGATACCTACAAATATTATGAGATTTTCAAGAAAACCCTCTCCGGCACCCTGGGCCGGAACCTGCATAACCTGGAATTTCCTCTGGCCCAGGAGGCGGAGGGCGGCACCCAGGAATTTCTGCTGCGCCTTCGAAACAGCGAGCTTAAGGACGACGCCTTGCTGGAGGAATTTTACCGGAAGGTCATTCAGTATTATTATTGTGTGGGAAACTACCTGATCCTTCTGATCCATAACGTCTATGATGTGCCCGGCCAGACCACGGACGGCCTGGAAATGGAGGACGCCTCCGACGAGGTGTTTTCCTATCTTCTGTGCTCCATCTGTCCGGTCAATCTGTCCAAGCCTGGCTTGAGCTACCACCCTGACAGCAACCTGTTTCAGAATTGCAATCGGGACTGGATCGCGGAGCTGCCGGAAATCGGATTTTTGTTCCCGGCCTTCAATGACAGGAGCACCGATATTCACAGCGTTTTATATTATACGAAAAATGCGGACCAGCTTCACGAGGAGTTCGTGGACTCCATGCTGGGAGCCGTGGCGCCCCTTCCCGTCAGCAGCCAGAAGGAGATCTTTCAGACGCTGATCGAGGAGACCCTGGGGGATAAACGGGAGTACGAGACGGTGATGAGCATCCAGGAGACCGTCCAGGAGAAGATCGAGGAGAGCAAGGAAAATCCCGAGCCCCTGACCCTGGGCAAGCGGGATGTGGCGCAGATCTTCGCCGAGAGCGGCGTGGGGCAGGAGCAGCTCTCCCAGTTTGAGGCGGTCTACGAGAAGGTTCTGCCCACGGAGACCCCGCTGGTGGCGGCCAATGTGGTGAACGCCCGCCGGTTCGAGGTGAAGACCCCCAACATTACGGTCCAGGTGAAGCCGGAATTTACCCATTTACTGGAGACCAAGGTCATCGACGGGCGCAACTGTCTGGTGATCGCCATTGAGGACCGGGTGGCGGTCAACGGGATTCCCCTCTATGATACCGGGGAGGAGGAAGCTTGACGTTTTATGCGCAAATCCGGCGCAGGAAACGAGCGAAACGAAAATCGTTTTGTCGTTTCCTATAATTAATCAAAAGTTAATAAAAAAATGGAGCTTTTCTTTTAGAAATTATGGTATGATAGCAGGGGCAAAGGGTCATGCGTTTCATGCCTGTATGAAAAAGCATGACCTTGGGACCCGCAGGGATCAAGACATGCGCTGAAACGGCAGGAGGTAGAAATAAACATGAGAAGACGAAGAAGATACAGACAGCAGCGATGGAGTGGGATGCCGGTTCTGATCATTGTCGGCTGTGTGGCGGCGCTTCTGGCCATCACATATCTGGCATTGTCCTTTTATTTCCGGAGCCATTTCTATTTTCACACGGAGATCAACGGCCTGAAGGTGGGCGGCATGACGGTGGAGGAGGCCACGGAGAAGATTTCCGCCGACGCGGAGGATTATCTGTTGACGGTTTATGACAGGGACGGGGAGAAATACCATGTCTATGGCCGGGACATCGACAACAGCTACGTGCCCGACGGCTCCCTGGAGGCGGCCCTGGAGCAGCAGAATATGTTCGGCTGGATCCCTTCCATTTTCAGGAAAAATCAGATCGACGTGCCCACGCCCATGACCTACGACGAGGCCAAGCTGGACGCGGCGGTGGCGGGGCTTGCATGCTTTCAGGAGGTAAATATCACGCCTCCCGAGAACGCGTACCTGGTGCGGCAGGAGGATGGCTACGAGGTGGTGCCGGAGGTGCCGGGCAATCAGATGATCCTGGAGAAGGTGACGGAGCTTGTGGAGCGCGCTGTGACCGAAGGGGCGGGAACCCTGACTTTGACGGACGAGGCCTATGTGGCGCCGGAGATCACCGCAGAGACGCCGGCACTGGTGGCGGCCCTTGACACGGTGGAGTCTTATCTGAACGCCGGTATCGTCTATGAGATCGCGGATTACGACGAGAAGCTGGAAGCCGACGCCATTTTTGATATGATCGAGATTCAGGAGGATTTTACCGTCACCTTCAGGGAACAGAAGCTGGCGGACTATGCCCAGTATCTGGCCTCCAAGTACAACACCTACGGGGACGTGCGGGAATTTAAGACCTCCTCCGGGGACACCATCGAGATCGGCGGCGGGGATTACGGCTGGATCGTCAATAAAGAAAAGGAAGCGGAGCAGATCAAGGCGGATATCATGTCCGGCCAGGTGGTGACCCGGGAGCCGGTGTACTCCCAGCGGGCCAAGGTGGAAGGCTTTGAGGACATTGGAAACACCTATCTGGAGATCGATTATACCAAGCAGCATATGTGGTATTACGAGGAGGGCCAGTTGATCCTGGAGAGCGACGTGGTGACCGGAAATATTTCCAAGGGCAACGGCTCCCCGGACGGCCTGTTCAAGGTGGTCTACAAGCAGAGCCCGGCGGTCCTAAAGGGTGAGGACTACGAGTCCAACGTGGACTATTTTATCGTCTTTGCCTACAACGTGGGCGTCCACGACGCTTCCTGGCGGACCCAGTTCGGCGGCGAATACTACAGGACCGGAGGCTCCCACGGCTGCGTCAACGCGCCGGGGGATATCGCGGCGCAGCTGTATGACACCATCGAAGTGGACACCCCGGTGATCGCCTACTACCGGGAGCCCGTGGAGCTGACGGCGGAGAATTGCAGGATTGCCAACGCCTACTCCTACGTGGAACCGGAGGAGGAAGAGACAGGGGCGGACGCCCAGTAGTTTGGTCAAAGCAGCCGGCGTTTTTACGCCGGCTGTATGAGATTGGCGGACAGGAGAAGAAATGACGGACAGGGATGTGGAAAAGATCAATATTTACGGGACCCTGGGCCCGGCCTGCGGACGGCAGGAAATCCTGGAAAAAATGTTTGCCTGCGGCATGACCGGCATGCGGCTGAACCTCTCCCACACCGGGCTGGCCGGGTGTACAGCGTGGCTGCAAAGCTTCCGCAGAGCCGCCGGGAAGGCGGGCCGAAAGCCAAAGCTTCTCATCGATCTGCAGGGACCGGAGCTTCGGACGGGAGTGCTGACGCCCCGGGAACTGACGGCGGGGGAGGTTGTGGAGCTGGCAGCTGACGACGGAGCGGATGGGTCTGGAAGAGCGGATACGGCTTGCGGAGCGGACACGGCTTGCGGACCGGGGAAAGCTGGTGAAGCGGATGTAGCTTGCGGGCCGGGGAAAGCTGGTGAAGCGGCTGCGGCTTGCGGGCCGGGGAGGATACCGGTGCCCCGGATGGTGCTGGAGGCATTAAAGCCGGGGCAGCAGATCCTGCTGGACGATGGAAGGTTTTTGCTGGAGGTTTGTGCTGAGAGTGCGGGAGCGAACGGTGCGGGAATGAACAGTGCAGGAGCGGACAGCGCGGGAACGGACAGTGCAGGAGCGGATAGTGCGGGAATAGACAATACGGGAATGAGCAGTGCGGGAACGGACATGGCAGGAAGAGATAGGGCCCGGAGTTTGACTGTCCCTTGCAGGGTCCTGCGGGGCGGCCTTTTAAAGTCCCGCAAAAGCATAGCCCTTCCGGGGCTGACGCTCCATCCGCCCACCCTTACGGAAAGCGACCTGGCGAATTTGAGACTGGCCGGGGAGTACGGGGTGACGGGGGTGATGCTGCCCTTCGTCCGGGACGCCGGTGATCTTAAGGTCCTGCGCCGGGCCATTGGGGAGACGGGTGGGGAGGACATCCGCATTTTCGCCAAGATAGAGAACCTGGAAGGTGTAAGAAAGCTGCCGGAGCTTCTGCCCTATGCCGATGAGATCGTCATTGCCCGGGGGGATCTGGGGAACGCCATGCCCCTGTGGAAGCTGCCCGCCGTGCAGTATGAAATTGGAAATCAGTGCCGGAAGGCCGGCAAGCCCTACATGGTGGTGACGCAGATGCTGGCGTCCATGGAGCATGCGGCGGTTCCCACCCGGGCGGAGGTCTCCGATATTTTCTACGCGGTGCTTCACGGCGCCTCCTCAGTGATGCTCACCGGGGAGACAGCCGCCGGGGAGTATCCGGCGGAGGCCATGGCGTATCTGTGTAGGACGGTGGAGACGGCGGTGGGGATTAATCGTCCGCATGGACATCAAAGACGCTGATCAGCATGTCCGCAACGCCCGGGGCGTCGGGTATTACGCATCCATTCCTGACTTGTTTCGCGGAAGGAATGGGGAAGTGGAGTCAACAAAATGTTGACTTTTAATATGATGGGTGCTACACTGAACACAGGTAAAGAATTGGAGGAAAATGCTATGTATGCAATGGACTTTACGCAGGTTGGCGCTAACATTCAAAAACAGATAAACAGAAAAGGTTTTACGCAGCAAGGTTTGGCGGACGCTTTGGGAATCTCAAAACAGGTGATGCATAAAATTATAAAAGGCAGCAAGGCCATTAATGTAAAGGAGCTTGCAAAAATTGCTTCTGTGCTGGGAACTACTGCTGATGAACTGCTTACGGTAGACAAGGAGCCGGTACCTGCAGACAGCCTGAATTTTATGGGCAGTATAACAGATGAAAAAACGCTTGAAAAAGTAAATTTGATCCGCACGGCTATTGATGAGATTCATATGCTGGAGGAACTGCTTTATGCATAAAGAGCTAAGTGATTTTGAAGTCGAAGAAGTAAAAAAAAGGGCGAGAGAAAAGCTGGGGGTATGTCGAAAAGTAAATGACATAATCGGAGTCCAGATTTTTTCCATTTTGGGACTTTATGCGCGTGTGATCTATTATCCTCTGGGAAAGGATGCTCCGTGGGGATTCACCAGAATAAGCGGTTCACAGAATGATTCCGCGCTGAAAAAGCCATTTGTGGCGATCAATACCTCTATTTCGATTGACTGCCAGGTTTTTGCGGCAGCGCATGAATTATATCATATCTGGTTTGAACAGAAGCCGGATATTCTGCCTTCAGATTTGTTAGAGGAAAACGGAAAAGAAATAAATGAAAAAAGGGCGAATAGATTTGCGGCGGAATTTCTTGTGGATGAAATGGTGCTTAGGCAGGAACTGGAAATTTATAAAATAGGGGAAGGTACCATTAAATCTGTTCTGCAATTAGCTGACTTATTTACAGTGCCTTATCAGGCAATGGCAAAGCGATTACGAGAGATAGGATTTATCGGAGATGAGGAGTTAAAAAAACTTCTTTCTGAATCGAAGGATTCTATCATGAGATATAAAAAGAGATATGCTTTTTCTTCGCCCGAAGCAGATGAACATATCGCTATGGATAATCTTGCAGAGTTAGCGGTCAACGCATTTGAAGCGGATTTAATTACTTATGAGAAGCTTGAGTATCTGCTATGGTTATGCGGTCTGAAGCCAGGAGATATTGGTATCACAAAAATGTCTGGAAGAGTGTTCCCTTCTGATGAAGAACTAGATAGCGTCATGGAGGAATGAGTATGATAGACAAAATGATGGTTGATGCGGACTTATGCATAAAATTAGGCGGCAGTAACAAGTACAGGTATCTTTATGATGTTTTGCCGCTGATTGCAAAGCAAATTTATATGCATACTCATGCATATACAGAAGTTATGATGCCATCTTCAGCCGTAAACCAGTTACGGGATCTGGTCTCAGAAGAAAAAGTCAAGCTGGTAAACGAAAGTGATCTGAACAGCAGAGAACGTGTGATATTTGACGCAGCTTATAAGAACCTTGAAAGGGTTATGATGGATCCGCGCAGGCCAAACAAGAATAAGGGAGAGACGTGTTCACTTGCGTATGCAAAGGCTAAGAGTATACCTATATTTGCAACAGACGAACGGAATCTGCAGCCGATCATTGATGCACAGTTAAATACTGGAATGAATGATATTATTTGTATACGAATTGTTGATATTATAGAAAAGGCTCACAATGGAGAACTTAGTATCTCCAGAAAGCTATGTAAGGCACTATGGCTTGTTGCCGGTAAAAGGAAGGATGTATTTGATAAAGATATTTGGCCGGTTACCAGGTAGAAAACGACAGGTGGGAAGGCTTAAATGCCTTCCCACCTTCCGCTTGCCCCGCAGGGCAGGATCAGGCCGCTGGCGGTGACCGGCAGGCCGATCTCCTCCGCCGTTACGGCCCCGCCCAGACCCTTCAGCTCCGTGCCCAGAAGATAGGCCAGCACCGCGGGCTGCAGTCCGGTGGTGTAGGAGTTGATGAGGAAAAACAGGGGCTTTTCGGTCAAAAGCTGCGCGCAGAGACGCACCAGCGGGTGGATGGCGTCCTCGATCTTCCAGATCTCGCCCTTGGGGCCCCGGCCATAGGAGGGCGGGTCCATGATGACGGCGTCGTAGCGGCTGCCCCGGCGGATCTCACGCTCCACGAATTTCACGCAGTCGTCCACGATCCAGCGGATGGGAGCTTCCCCGAGGCCGGAGGAAAGGGCGTTCTCTTTGGCCCAGGTCACCATGCCCTTGGAGGCGTCCACGTGGGTGACGCTGGCGCCGGCCGCCGCGGCGGCCAGGGTGGCTCCTCCGGTGTAGGCAAAGAGGTTTAGAACCTTCATGGGCCGTCCGGCCTGGCGGATCTTCTCCCCGAACCAGTCCCAGTTGACGGCCTGCTCCGGGAACAGGCCCGTGTGCTTGAAGGAGAAGGGCTTCAAGTTGAAGGTCAGCGCACCGTAATGGATCTGCCACTGCTGGGGCAGATCGAAGAATTCCCACTGGCCGCCGCCCTTCTGGCTGCGGTGGTAATGGCCGTTTCTCTGCTTCCAGCCCCGCTCTCTCCTGGGCGTATCCCAGATGACCTGCGGGTCCGGGCGCACCAGAATATAGCTTCCCCAGCGCTCCAGTTTCTCCCCGCGGGAGCAATCTATGACTTCATAATCTTTCCAGTTATCTGCGATCCACATATAGGTTAGTGCCTTTCTGAATATAAATTTAGCTTGGGGCAGTTAAAAAAATCCCACCCACAGTCCAACCGCCGCAAGCAGGAGCCCCAAAAGCCGTCCCAGGGCCCTGGATTTCCGATAGCCCAGCAATCGCACGGTTTCCGGGGTGGCGAAGGGCAACAGAAGGACCGTTGCGCCCAGCAGTCCGATCCCCGCGCCTGTCACCGGACTACGCCCGGAAAATACGCCCCAGAGCATGATCCCGATGCCGAGGATGATTCCGGCTGTGAAAAATTTGATTTTCGGGGTGTCGCGCCGCAGCGCCTGTTCATAGGCCATGGCGCAGGCGTCGGAACAGAAATCTGTCCGGCTGTGCAGCGGCTTTCCGCAGTACCTACATTTTTTTATTTTTGTTTTCATCGGTAAAACTCCTGCATCATCGAAAAAGACGGCTGCCGCCTCAAATATTTACCAGATACCATTGTAACAGAGAAGTCCTTCGGTGTAAATAAGAGTTCTGACGAATTTATGATCTGGGGGGAAAGTTGTTGCTTTTCATGGGGTGGGGAAATTTTGCCAATTTTCCCACTCCCCTGAAAAGTATCCGGAACATATTGCATTCCGGGACCTGCCGCCTTATACTATGAGGTAGAAGTCAAAAGGATTTTGAAACCCGCAGGAGTGCCCGGCGCGCAGCGGAGCCTGTGGAAAGGAAAAGGCAGCAGAAAGGGAAAGGTTACGGCATATGCAGAATTTTACTTATTACACGCCCACAAAGGTGGTATTCGGCAGAGGTACGGAGGCCCAGACGGGGGCGCTTGTCAGGGAGCAGGGAGGAAAGAAGGTGCTGCTCCACTACGGGGGCGGCAGCGCCAGCCGCTCCGGCCTGCTGGACAGGGTGAGGCAGTCCCTGCGGGAGCAGGAAATCTCCTGGGTGGAGCTGGGGGGCGTGGTGCCCAATCCACGCCTGTCCCTGGTGTACCGGGGGATCGAGCTGGTGAAGCAGGAGCAGGTGGATTTCATTCTGGCCGTGGGCGGCGGCAGCGTCATCGACTCTGCCAAGGCCATCGGCTACGGCGCGGCGGGAGAGGGGGACGTCTGGGATTATTACGCGGGAAAGAGGAAGCCCCAGGCCAGCCTGCCCGTGGGTGTGGTGCTGACCATTGCGGCCTCCGGCAGCGAGATGAGCAATTCCACCGTGATCACCAACGAGGAGGGCTGGATCAAGAAAGGCTGCCGCAACGATCTATGCCGCCCCAGATTCGCGGTGATGAACCCGGAGCTTACCATGACCCTGCCGCCCTATCAGACCGCCTGCGGCTGTGTGGATATCCTGATGCACACCATGGAGCGGTATTTTACCTCGGCACAGACCATGGAGCTGACGGACGGGATCGCCGAAGCCCTGATGCGGACGGTGATCTCCAAGGCGGAAATCTTGATGGAGGAGCCGGACAATTACGAGGCCCGGGCGGAGATCATGTGGGCGGGGAGCCTGTCCCACAACGATCTGACGGGGTTTGGCGGCGACGGCGGGGATTTTGCCTGCCATGGGCTGGAGCACGAGCTGGGCGGTCTCTACGACGTGGCTCACGGCGCGGGGCTGGCGGCGGTCTGGGGAAGCTGGGCCCGGTATGTGTATCGGAGCTGCCCCGCCCGGTTTCTGCGCTTCGCCCTGCGGGTGATGGGCGTTGTGGACGGCAGCGGCTGGGAGGAGATCATCGAGAAGGGCATTGAGGCAGTGGAAGCATTTTTCCGAAGCTTGGGAATGCCCACCTCCTTAAGGGAGCTTGGCCTTGCGCCCACAGAGGAGGAGCTTGCGCTGATGGCGAGAAAGTGCGCCGCCTCCGCAGGGGGCCATAAGGGGTCGGCCAGGGTGCTCTACGAAAAGGACATGCTGGCGATTTATGAGATGGCAAGATAGCGGGCTGGCCACGGGAGGACACGATGAGAAGGCCGACTGTAAAATTGCGGGCTGAGAAAGCAGAGGGAGGCAGCTTATGATTTATACCGTTACGTTCAATCCGTCCCTGGATTATCTGGTGGGCGTGGAGGATTTTCGGCTGGGGCGGACCAACCGCGCCAGCTTTGAGCGGCTGGTTCCGGGAGGAAAGGGGATCAACGTCTCCCTGGTTCTTGGAAATCTGGGCGTTGAGAGCACAGCCCTGGGGTTCACGGCGGGCTTTACCGGGGAGGAGCTGGTGCGGCGGCTGGGGCAGATGGGCGTCAAATGTGGATTTATCCCTCTGAAGGAGGGCTTTACCCGGATCAATGTGAAACTGAGCTCCCCAGAGGGCACCGAGGTGAACGGTCAGGGACCCCGGATCGGGGCGGAGCAGGCGGAAGAGCTGATGATATATCTTGCGGGCCTTTCGTCGGGGGATGTGCTGGTTCTGGCGGGAAGCGTCCCGGCCTGTCTTAAGCCGGACGCCTATCAGAAAATCATGGAGCGCCTTGCGGGGAAGGGGGTCCTGATCGTGGTGGACGCCGCGAAAGACCTCCTATTAAAGGTACTCCCCTGTCATCCCTTTCTGATCAAGCCCAATCAGCAGGAGCTGGGGGAGATTTTCGGCGTGGAGCTTACCAGCCGCAGGGATGTGGTCCCCTACGGGAAAAAATTAAGGGAGCGGGGGGCCAGAAATGTGCTGATCTCCCTGGCTGGCCAGGGAGCGGTGCTCCTTGCGGAAAACGGCCAGGTCTACGAGGCCCCCGCGCCGGAGGGAATCCTGGTAAATGGCGTTGGGGCCGGGGATTCCATGGTGGCGGGCTTTCTGGCGGGCTGGCTGAAAAAACAGGATTACCGCCTGGCTTTCCGTCTGGCCGTGGCGGCAGGGAGCGCCAGCGCGTTTTCCGAGGCCCTGGCCACGGGGGAAGAGATCGGGGCGGTATACCGGCGGGTGGCGGAGCGCGTGCTTTTGGAGGAAAATGGAGCGCCGTGGCCGGAGCATGTGCTTCCGGAGGAAAATGGAGAGCCGGAGCACGTGCTTCCGGAGGAAAGTGAAGCGCCGGGGCCGGAGCGAGCGCTTCCGGAGGAAAGCCGCAGGATGCGGTGCTATCAGGGAAAGGGCGTATGCGGCGGCATTGCCATCGGCAGGATCCACATTTACCGAAAGACGTTTTCCAAGGTGCAGCCTGGAAAGGCGGAGGATTCCCAGATGGAAATCGCCCGTTTTCGCAGGGCGAAGGAAGCCGGTCTTGCGCAGATGGAAAAGCTGTATGAGGAGGCCCTGGAAAAAGCGGGAGAGGAAGGCGCTTCAATCTTCAGGGGCCTTCAGATGGTGCTGTTGGATGAGGATTATGGGCAGGCCGTGGAGGAGATGATCCGCGGCCAGGGCTTCAACGCGGAGTACGCGGTGAGCGCTGCCGGGGAGAGCTTTGCCCGGAGCGTGGAGGCTGTGGAGGACGATTATCTGCGGGCGCGGGCGGAGGATGTGAGAGATATTTCCGGGCGCCTGCTGGGAATTTTGGAGGGGGAGAAAGCGGACGAGGCAGAGCCGGGGGACGCAGCGGCCAGGATGGCCGGCGGGGAGCCGGTGATCGTGGCGGCACAGGATCTGACGCCCGCCGAGACGGTGCGGCTTGACAGGAGCAGGGTGCTGTCCTTTGTGACGGTACGGGGCTCCGCCAACTCCCACACTGCCATTTTGGCCAGAACCATGGGGATTCCGGCGCTGGTAGGCGTTCCGGTTCCCCTGGACGAAAGTCTGGACGGCAGGCTGGGGATCGTGGACGGCGGTTCAGGCAGGCTGTACGTGGACCCGGGGGAAGCGCTTTTGGCGGAATATACCTGCCGCCAGCGGCAGGAGCGGGAGGAAAAGGAGGCGCTTCTGGCCTTGCGGGGCAGGGAGACGGTCACGCTGGATGGCCGGAGGATCGGGCTGTATGCCAATATCGGAAGCCTGGAGGATTTGGAGGCGGCCATAGAAAATGACGCCGGCGGTATCGGACTCTTCCGCAGTGAGTTTTTATTTATGGAAAAGGACCGCTGTCCCACCGAGGAGGAGCAGTTTGAGATCTACCGGCAGGCGGTTCAGAGAATGGAGGGACGGCCTGTGGTGGTCCGCACTCTGGATCTGGGGGCGGACAAGCAGTGCGATTATCTGAAGCTGGACCGTGAGGAAAATCCGGCGCTGGGGCTTCGAGGGATACGTGTCAGCCTGACCCAGCCGGAGCTGTTTCGGACGCAGCTTCGGGCTCTTTTCCGCGCCAGCGCCTTTGGAAATCTCTCGATTCTGTATCCGATGGTGAGCGGCGTCGGGGAGGTGAAGCGGATTTGGAAGCTGGCGGCCCAGGTGAAGGAAGAGCTGAGCCGCCAGGGAATGGCGTATGGGCAGCCCAGGCAGGGGATTATGATCGAGACGCCGGCGGCGGTCCTTGTGAGCGATGCGCTGGCCGGGGAGGTGGACTTTTTCAGTATCGGGACCAACGATCTGACCCAGTACACGCTGGCCATGGACCGGCAGAACCGGCGGCTGGAGAAATTTTACGAGCCCCGCCATCCGGCGCTTCTTCGCGCCATAGCCATGGTGGTGGAAAATGCCCACCGGGCGGGGATACGGGCCGGTATCTGCGGTGAGCTGGGGGCAGACCCTGAGCTTCTGCGGGAATTTCTGGCTATGGGCGTGGACGAGCTGTCCGTCTCCCCGGAAAAGATCCTGCCTCTGCGCAGGCTGGTGCGCAAGACCGATCTGAAAGCGTTGCCCCCTACATCATGAAATAAAAAAGAGAGGCGTCTGTTGCCATTGTGTGCCGGCAAGACAGCCTCTTCTTTTTATGTACGCCGTGATGTTTCTTATTCCTCCGGTACGAAGGAATCCTTTCCGAGACCGCACAGGGGGCAAACCCAATCCTCCGGCAGATCCTCAAAGGCAGTACCGGCTGCGATACCGTTGTCGGGATCGCCTTCCGCCGGGTCATAGACGTAACCGCAAGCTTCACAAACATATTTCTGCATTATGAACACCTCCTGTAAAATAATATTTGTATATAGGAAAAATACCACAAAATCGGGAAAAAAGCCAGTCCTATTTTCAAATATTTGCGAAATATGAACGCCGGACGGTTACTGGTCACGGGGGGGAAGCAGCGATGTGCCGACATAATTTGACAGAATCTGCAGGAAGTCTTGACAACAGTTGACATAAAAACTTATAATAGGTCTGAATCGGACGGATAAGCATGCAGAGGGCAGGGATGAAAGGCGCCATGAAGCAAGAGAACAGACAAAAGTTGAAAATATATGCGGGAATTTTGTTATTCTGCCTGGTTTTGGGCGGAGCGGTCTACCGGGGAGTGACGGTCAGCAACGCGGCCACCGTCACGGTAGGGACGGTCACCACCAGCGGCAGTACCCTTACGGTGCGCGGGGAGCCGAATACCTCCTCCGCTGTGCTGGGGGCGCTGAGCAACGGCTCCCAGGTGACGATCCTCTCCACTGTGACCGGACAGTCCATAAACGGCAATACAACGTGGTATCAGATCGAGTATAGCTCCGGCACGGGCTACGTCTCCGGGGCATACGTTTCGAATGTGCACACCGTGGAGCAGAAGCCGGCGGACGAGGATTATATCAACGCGCTGGTGAGCAAAGGGTTTCCGCGAAGCTACGCGGTGCTGTTGGAGCAGCTGCATCAGCAGTACCCGAACTGGGAATTTGAGCCGGTGGTTACGGGGCTGGACTGGGAGACGGTGATTTCCAAGGAGAGCGTGAAGGGAATCAATATGGTGTCAACTAGCGCCAATGATGCGCAGAAGTCAACAGATTCCGGTTCTTATAATTGGGCGACGAATACCTGGACGATTCTGGACGGCAGCAGTTGGGTGGGGGCTTCATCGGCCATGATATCTTACTGTATGGATCCGAGAAATTTTATGAATGCGTCCAATATTTTTCAGTTTGAGACTTTAAAATATGCGGCGTATCAGAATGAAACGGATGTAAAAAATGTTCTTGACGGAACTTTTATGTCCGGGACTTTGCGGGATGATAATAGCCGCACATATTCTTCCACCTTTATAGAAGCGGGAAAGAGTGCGGACGTAAATCCTACACATCTGGCCGCCCGGTGCAGGCAGGAGCAGGGAACGGATGGTACAAGTCCGTTGATCAGCGGGACTTATAAAGGATATGAGGGATATTACAATTATTTTAATATAGGCGCATATGGGACGCCTGTGTCCGTGCTTTATGAAAGAGGCTTGCAGACTGCTAAGAAAAATGGCTGGGACAGTGGTTATAACTCGATTGTGGGTGGAGCCGGTTATCTGGCGGATAAGTATATTAATTTAGGACAGAATACGCTGTATTTCCAAAAATTCAATGTGGTAAATGAATACAGTGGCCTGTTCGGTCATCAGTATATGGCAAATGTGCAGGCCGCGATCAGTGAGGGAATTACCATGGGGAATGCCTATTCCAATAAGAATCAGGCATATGTATTTCGGATCCCGGTCTATGAAAATATGCCGGAAACGGCCTGCCCGCTCCCGAACAATGGGAACCCCAATAATTGGTTAAAATCCCTTTCTGTGTCCGGCTATAACCTGACACCGTCTTTCAGCGGCGGGACAACGGCATATTCTATGATTGTCGGACAGGATGTTTCCTCTGTAAAAGTGAATGCGGAGGCTGTGGCATCTACTTCGAGCATACAGGGAACAGGAACGGTTTCACTGGCATATGGGAGTAATACGGTAAAGATCATTTGTAAAGCGGAGAATGGAACCACAAGAGAATATACCATAACGATTGTGCGCCAGGGGAGCGGTTCAAAGGGGGATGTCAATGGAGACGGGACCATCGATCTGCTGGATCTGCTGCCTGTAAAACGATATATCATGGGATTACAGGAGCTGTCAGAAAGTCAGTTCAGCAATGCGGACATAAACGGTAATGGCAGTGTGGAGCTGTTAGATTATTTGAAAATAAAACGTCACATTATGGGATATGAGACGATTCGTTAATGGAGGCTGTATGAAAAAAGGATTAAGTTGTATTATAAGTTTGTGCTTGATGGCAGCGGTTGTTTTGGGTGGGATTCCCATACTGACGCATGCGGCCAGTGGGAGTATATCGATCAGCGGGGTACCTTCCAGCGTTAATATTGGAGACACCATCTCGGTGACGGTCACCGCATCCTCGGATGTGGAGGCGTTGATTCAGGCCAACGTATCCTGCGATGGCGGAGCGCTGGAATATTCAGGACAGGGAAACGGCATCCTGATTTTGGAGCCGTCAGCCGGAGCAACGGATTCCCTGACAGTGACTTATAAAGCGGTATCGCCGGGTACAGCCACTATTTCGGTGACGGTTACCCAGGCCTATGACGTGACGACGCAAGAGGGAATTAGTATCAGCGGTTCCAGCGCCACCGTCACCGTCAACAACGCCGCCTCCTCCGGCGGCGGCAGCAACCCTGGCGGCAGCACCGGCGGAGGCTCCGGCACAGGCGGCGGCAGTACCGGCGGAGACGAACCTTCCGGGGGCGGGACCCAGGAGCCGCCGAAATCCGCGGACAATTCCCTGAAATCCCTGACGATCTCTCCCGGAAAGCTGTCCCCTGATTTTAAGGGCTCCACCACCAGATACACGGCCAGCGTGGATGAGGACGTCACCAGCATTGCCGTGGACGCCCAGGTTTCCAATTCCAAGGCCACGGTGGAATCCGTCACCGGAAATACGGACCTGAAGATGGGGGAGAACACCATTAAGATCGTGGTGAAGGCGGAAAATGGAACGCTGGCCACCTACACCATCACCGTCACCCGGGGCGGGACAGCGGAGGAGCCGGATGAGGAACCGGAGGAACCTGCAGAGGAGCCGGAGGAAAATGAGGTTGTTCTGGACGGCGTGAGTTATGAAATCAGCGAGACACTGCCGGATACGGAGCTTCCGGCGGAATTTATGAAGAGTACCGCGGACTATGGCGGCAAAACGGTGGAAGCCTACATCTTCCCCTACAAAGCTCTGACGCTGCTTTATCTGATCCCGGCTTCCCAGGAGGATTCCGGGGAAGGAGCTGAAAATGCGCAAGGCGGGCAGTTTTATTTTTACAATGAGGCGGAGGAACAGTTCTTTCCATATATAAATGTCACTGTGGGCGATACCTATGTGCTGGTGCTTCCGGTAAGCTATGCGGAGGATGAGGCTCCGGCAGGCTGGCAGGAGGCGGACGTCGCCATCCGGGAGTTTATCGTGAGCGGATACCGGCTTTCGGCTGGCGGTGAGGACACAGCATCTGACGGGAACGATACCAGCGCCCCGAAGGATATGACTGACCCGGAGAATACGGCTGACCCGGAGGATACGACGGAACCGGATGGGACAACCGTGGGAGCTGCAAGCAAAGAGGCAAATACTCGAACAATGGTAAGCACAGGCCTAGGAGAAACGGACTCTGATGAGGACAGCACAGGCACAGATGGCGCGAATGCGGATACTGTGGAGACAAACAGCACAGATACGGATCGTATGGGTGTGGATGCTGCTCAGGAAGAGAACAGAACTGCCGCTGAGCCCGCCGAGTTCTATCTGCTCTACGGCGTCAGCCGGGACGGCGCGGCGGGCTGGTATCAGTACGACACGGCGGACGTAAGCCTCCAACGCTACCACGCGGCGGAGTACGTGCAGGACCAGGAGGACCAGGAGGATGTGGAGGCCCTGAACAAGGCCTACAATGAGCTGAATAACCGCTACAGAGAGGAAAAATCCACCTCCCGCCTCGTGATAGCGGTGCTGATCTTCCTCCTTGTGGTGGCCATCTTCGCTATCATCAATATCCTGCTTTTTGCCGTGAAGGGCCAAGGCCGCGGCAAAGGCGGGAAGGGAGACGGTGATGTGGATTACATTGACCTGGACGATATCTAACAGTCCAGAAGCATTTTGAGGCGGTTTCGGACATTCAGTTCGGAACCGCTGGCGTCCACGTCCACGCTGACGATATGGCCCTCCTTAACCAGGATCACGGGCCGGCACTTGGCGAACCGGCCACTTGCGGGCGGCGAGCCTGGTACCGCTGCGTCTTTCACTTATGAGCCTTCTCCGAAGGCTATTCGCTGCTGCGCAGCTCCTGTCTGTGGCTGATTGGCGGTCTACGCTCCGCTTCGGTCGGCGCTAAACGTGTGCCACCAATCTACGGCAATAAAAAGACCGCCCTTAGCAAATAAATTTGCACGGTCTGTCTTTTTATTGCCTGGCTGTCTGGATTGTTACCGTGTATCAAAAAAAATACAAAATTTCTCAAAAACTACTTGCAATCCTTAAGATCATCCTGTATACTAATACGTGCTGTGACATTGATAGCTGTGAAGCGCGAGGTTGCTGCCTGCGTGGCAGGTTTTCCGTGGAGCGAATGTCAAGTTAGGAAACTGGCGACAAGTCACTGTACTTCATAAAAAGTCTACCGAGAGTAGAAACGACGTGTGAACATCTTTAAGATACACACGGGAGAGTGTACAGTCACCGCTTGTCGTACTGCTATTAGAGTGCGAAAAGGAGGCGACTTTTTTTATGGCAAGTCAAGTAATGAGAATCACACTGAAGGCATATGACCATCAGCTGGTGGACGCTTCTGCGAAGAAGATCATCGAAACTGTAAAAAAGAACGGATCACAGGTGAGCGGACCGGTTCCCCTTCCCACCAAGAAGGAAGTGGTGACCATCTTAAGGGCTGTTCACAAGTATAAGGATTCCCGGGAGCAGTTTGAGCAGAGGACCCACAAGAGACTCATCGATATCATCACCCCCACCCAGAAGACGGTGGACGCGTTATCCAGACTGGAGATGCCCGCAGGTGTGTATATCGACATCAAAATGAAGAGCAAATAAGCAGCAAAGAGAAATATCCTGAAGGGTTTATATGATAGGTTCATAGCGACTGTTCTAGGATGAACGTTTCCGCTGCCAGGGTAGGGCAAGAAACGTTCCGCTGTAGAGAAAACAGGAGGGAAAGAAATGAAGAAAGCAATTTTAGCTACCAAAGTCGGAATGACGCAGATCTTCAATGCGGACGGAGTCCTCACTCCGGTGACCGTATTGCAGGCCGGCCCCTGTGTGGTGACACAGATCAAGACCGTTGAGAACGACGGATACAGTGCGGTGCAGGTTGGTTTTGTTGACAAGAAGGACAGGATCGTCAACAAGGACGCCGCCGGCAAGAAAGAAATCAGAAACAGACACGGCGTAAACAAGGCGGAGAAAGGACATTTCGCCAAGGCTGGGGTTTCCGGCAAGAGATTTGTGCGGGAATTCAAGTTTGAGAACGCCGCTGACTATAACCTGGCTGACGAGATCAAGGCTGACATCTTCGCCGAGGGCGACAAGGTGGACGCAACCGCGATCTCCAAGGGAAAAGGATTCCAGGGCGCGATCAAGAGACATGGACAGTCCAGAGGACCTATGGCTCACGGCTCTAAATTCCACCGTCACGCCGGTTCCAACGGCGCCTGCTCCAGCCCCAGCAAGGTGTTCAAGGGTAAGAAGATGCCCGGACACATGGGCTGCAGGAGAATCACCATCCAGAATCTGGAGATCGTAAAGGTGGACGCGGAGAACAATCTGCTTCTGGTGAAGGGCGCGGTACCGGGACCCAAGAAATCTTTAGTGACAATCAAGGAAGCAGTGAAGGCTGCAAGGTAGAGCTGAGTAGGAAAGGAGGAACTAAACATGGCTAATGTAGCTGTTTTTAATATGGAAGGCAAAGAAGTAGGAAGCCTTGAACTGAACGATGCCGTATTTGGCGTTCAGATTAACGAGCATTTAGTACACATGGCAGTGGTTCAGCAGCTTGCCAACAACCGTCAGGGAACGCAGAAGGCAAAGACCCGTTCCGAGGTGAGCGGCGGCGGAAGAAAGCCCTGGAGACAGAAAGGAACCGGTCACGCGAGACAGGGGTCCATCCGTGCTCCCCAGTGGACCGGCGGCGGAGTGGTATTTGCTCCCACACCGAGAGATTACAGCTTTAAGCTGAACAAGAAGGAAAAGAGAGCGGCCCTTAAGTCCGCCTTAACCTCCAGAGTCAATGACAACAAGTTCATCATCCTGGATGAGCTGAAGCTTGAGGAGATCAAGACCAAGAAATTCCAGGAGGTTCTCAACAACCTGAAGGTGAACAAGGCTCTGGTAGTGCTGAATGAGAATGACCAGAACGTGGTGATGTCCGCCAGAAACATTCCGGCAGTCAAGACCGCGCTGACCAACACCATCAACGTATACGACATTTTGAAATATGACACAGTGGTAGTTACCAAGGCTGCTGTAGCAACCATCGAGGAGGTGTATGCATAATGGCAAACGTACAATATTATGATGTAATCCTCAAACCGGTGATTACGGAGAAGAGCATGAACGCCATGGGCGAGAAGAAATACACATTTCTGGTGCACCCGGAAGCGAACAAGACCATGATCAAGGAAGCCGTTGAGAAAATGTTCGAGGGAACCAAGGTAAAGAGTGTGAACACCATGAACATCGACGGCAAGAAGAAGAGACGGGGCATGGTGGTTGGCCGCACAGCCAAGACCAAGAAGGCCATCGTCCAGTTGACCGCGGACAGCAAGGATATTGAGATTTTTGCTGGACTGTAGGCATTGAGCACTTAGATTGAAAGGAGAACTACAATGGGAATCAAGACATACAACCCATATACACCTTCCAGAAGACATATGACTGGTTCCGATTTTTCTGAGATAACGAAAGCGGCTCCGGAGAAATCCCTGCTGGTTTCCCTGAAGAAAAATTCTGGTCGCAACAATCAGGGTAAGATCACAGTACGGCATCGCGGAGGCGGTTCCAGAAGAAAATACAGGATCATCGACTTTAAGAGAAATAAGAAGGACGGCATTCCGGCTACCGTGATCGGAATCGAGTACGATCCCAACCGGACGGCCAACATCGCGCTGATCTGCTATGCGGACGGCGAGAAGTCCTATATCCTGGCTCCCAACGGCCTGACTGACGGCATGAAGGTCATGAGCGGCCCGGAGGCAGAGGTGCGGGTCGGCAACTGCCTGCCCCTGGAGAACATCCCGGTAGGTACCGAGGTGCACAACATCGAGTTATATCCCGGCAAGGGAGGACAGCTTGTGCGTTCCGCCGGCAACAGCGCCCAGCTGATGGCCAAGGAAGGCAAGTACGCCACCTTAAGACTTCCCTCCGGCGAGATGAGAATGGTTCCGATCATCTGCAGAGCCACCGTCGGCGTGGTGGGCAATATGGACCACAACCTTGTAAACATCGGTAAAGCAGGACGCAAGCGCCATATGGGTATCCGTCCCACCGTCCGCGGTTCCGTTATGAACCCCAATGACCATCCTCACGGCGGCGGCGAAGGCAAGACCGGTATCGGACGTCCCGGTCCCAGCACACCCTGGGGCAAACCGGCTCTTGGCTTGAAGACCAGAAAGAAGAACAAGCAATCTAACAAGCTTATCGTGAGAAGACGCGACGGTAAGGCGATCAAATAAGGAGGATAACAGTTATGGCACGTTCACTGAAAAAAGGACCGTTCGCAGACGCAAGTCTGCTGAAAAAAGTAGATGCCATGAACGCAGCAGGAGACAAGCAGGTTATCAAGACCTGGTCCCGCCGTTCCACAATCTTTCCCCAGTTTGTAGGACACACATTTGCGGTTCATGACGGCAGAAAGCATGTACCCGTATACGTTACGGAGGATATGGTTGGACATAAGCTCGGCGAGTTCGTGGTGACCAGAACCTACCGGGGACATGGAAAAGACGAAAAGAAGTCAAAGGTTCGTTAAGCATAAGAATTTGAAAGGAGGTTTCATCCATGGCTAAGGGACATAGAAGTCAGATTAAGAGAGAAAGAAACGCGCAGAAAGATACCAGACCTTCAGCGAAGTTATCCTATGCTAGAGTGTCCGTTCAGAAGGCTTGCTTTGTGCTGGACGCGATCCGCGGCAAGGACGTGAAGACAGCGCTGGCTATCCTGGCATACAATCCCAGATACGCTTCCAGTATCATAGAGAAATTATTAAAATCCGCCATCGCCAACGCGGAGAACAACAACGGAATGAATGTAGATAACCTTTATATCGAGGAGTGCTACGCCAATAAAGGACCTACGATGAAGAGAATCAGACCGAGGGCACAGGGAAGGGCTTATAGAATCGAGAAGAGAATGAGCCATATTACGATTGTGCTGAATGAAAGATAGGAGGGCAAACATGGGACAGAAAGTGAATCCTCATGGCTTAAGAGTCGGTGTAATCAAGGATTGGGATTCTAAATGGTATGCGGAAGGCGACTTCGCAGACTTTTTAGTGGAAGACTATAATATCAGAACATTTTTAAAGAAGAAGCTCTACAGCGCAGGCGTTTCCAAAATCGAGATCGAGCGCGCTTCCGACCGGGTAAAGGTGATCCTTTACACGGCAAAGCCCGGCGTGGTGATCGGCAAAGGCGGAGCGGAGATCGAGAAGGTGAAGGCCGAGCTTCAGAAGCTGGTTGACAAGAAGCTGGTTGTGGACATCAAAGAGGTGAAGCGGCCGGACAGAGACGCTCAGCTGGTGGCGGAGAACATCGCCCAGCAGCTTGAGAACCGTGTTTCCTTCCGGAGAGCGATGAAGTCCAGCATGCAGAGAAGCATGAAGGCCGGAGCACTGGGTATCAAGAGCGCCGTTTCCGGACGTCTTGGCGGAGCGGACATTGCCCGTACCGAGTTCTACTCTGAGGGAACTATCCCCCTTCAGACATTAAGAGCAGATATCGATTATGGTTTCGCGGAAGCGGATACCACCTACGGCAAGCTTGGCGTTAAGGTGTGGATCTACAAAGGCGAAATTCTTCCAACAAAGGCAGCAAAGGAAGGGAGCGATAAATAATGTTAATGCCAAAAAGAGTAAAGCGTCGTAAGCAGTTCCGTGGTTCCATGGCTGGAAAGGCGTTGAGAGGAAATAAAATTACAAACGGCGATTACGGTATCGTTGCGCTGGAGCCCTGCTGGATCAAATCCAACCAGATCGAGGCGGCCCGTATTGCCATGACCCGTTACATCAAGCGTGGCGGTAAGGTATGGATCAAGATTTTCCCGGACAAACCGGTTACCACCAAGCCGGCTGAGACCCGTATGGGTTCCGGTAAAGGAACACTGGAATATTGGGTAGCTGTTGTGAAACCCGGACGCGTGATGTTTGAGATCTCCGGCGTTTCCGATGAAATAGCCCGTGAAGCGTTGCGTCTTGCTACACACAAATTACCTTGTAAATGTAAAGTAGTTTCACGTGCAGACTTAGAAGGCGGTGAATCAAATGAAAACTAGTAAATATGTAGAAGATTTAAAGACCAAGAGCGCAGCAGAGCTCAACGAGCTTCTGGTGGCGGCCAAGAAAGAACTTTTCAATTTAAGATTCCAGAACGCAACCAATCAGTTGGATAATACAGGAAGAATCAAAGAAGTAAGAAGAAATATTGCCAGGATTCAGACGATTATCACTGAGAAAGCAAACGCGGCGGAATAATCCTATAGGAAGGGGTAAACAATCGTGGAAAGAAATCTTAGGAAAACACGTACCGGCAAGGTTGTAAGCGATAAGATGGATAAGACCGTTGTGGTTGCGGTGCAGGACAACGTGAGACATCCGCTGTACAACAAGATCGTTAAGAAAACTTATAAATTAAAGGCTCATGACGAGAACAACGAGTGCAGGATTGGCGATACCGTCAGAGTTATGGAGACAAGACCTTTATCCAAGGATAAGAGATGGAGACTTGTTGAAATTGTTGAGAGAGCGAAATAAAGGAGGCTACCGGCATGATACAACAGGAAAGTAGACTGAAAGTCGCTGATAACACCGGGGCAAAAGAATTACTGTGCATTCGTGTTATGGGCGGATCTACCAGAAGATATGCAAACATTGGCGACATTATCACCGCTACGGTCAAAGATGCAACACCAGGCGGTGTTGTAAAGAAGGGCGACGTAGTAAAGGCCGTAGTGGTTCGTACCGTGAAGGGCGCGCGTCGGAAAGACGGTTCTTACATCAGATTTGACGAAAATGCGGCTGTTATCATCAAGGACGACAAGACCCCCAGAGGAACCCGTATTTTTGGACCCGTTGCTAGAGAGCTTCGTGAAAAACAGTTTATGAAGATTGTTTCCTTAGCTCCGGAAGTATTATAGGAGGTAGCACGATGGCAACAATGAAGATTAAAAAAGGCGACATGGTGAAGGTGATCGCCGGAGCGGAAAAAGATAAAGAGGGCAAGGTCATTGCCGTAAACAGCAAGAAGAATACCGTGCTTGTGGAAGGTGTCAACATGATCACCAAGCACACAAAGCCCAGCATGTCCAATCAGCAGGGCGGTATTGTTCACCAGGAAGGACCCATTGATATTTCCAATGTAATGTACGTTCACAAGGGAACCGCTACCAGAGTGGGATTCAAGATGGACGGCGACAAGAAAGTACGTTATGCCAAATCTACCGGCGACGTCATTGATTAATCGTGAGAGAGGAGGTCCATCAAGTTGAGTAGATTAAAAGAGACATATCAAAATGAGATCATACCCGCTATGGTCAAAAAATTTGGATATAAAAATGTGCTGCAGGTGCCCAAGCTGGAGAAAGTCGTTGTCAACATGGGCGTCGGCGAGGCCAGAGAGAACGCGAAGCTTTTGGAAGCAGCCGTGAAGGATATGGAGACCATTACCGGACAGAAGGCTGTTGTCACCAAGGCGAAGAAATCCGTGGCGAACTTCAAGATCAGGGAGGGAATGTCCATCGGATGCAAGGTTACCTTAAGAGGCGAGAAGATGTATGAGTTCGTTGACCGCCTGATCAACCTGGCCCTTCCCCGTGTGCGTGACTTCCGGGGCGTGAATCCCAACGCCTTTGACGGAAGAGGAAATTACGCCCTGGGCATCAAGGAGCAGTTGATCTTCCCGGAAATCGAGTACGACAAGGTTGACAAGGTGCGCGGCATGGACGTGATCTTCGTGACCACCGCCAAGACCGATGAGGAAGCCCGTGAATTATTGACTCAGTTCAATATGCCATTCGCCAAGTAGAAGGAGGGAATTTCAATGGCAAAAACATCTATGAAAGTGAAACAGCAGCGCAAACAGAAATTCTCTACCAGAGAATACAACCGTTGCAGAATTTGTGGCCGTCCACATGCTTATTTAAGAAAATACGGAATCTGCAGGATCTGCTTCCGTGAATTAGCATACAAGGGCCAGATTCCTGGCGTAAAGAAGGCTTCTTGGTAGGCATTGAGCACTTAATGAGTGCAAGCCA
>CALWDR010000111.1 GCA_944376745.1 uncultured Lachnospiraceae bacterium | reverse complement strand
TGGCCACCGGGACATCAAGGTCACCGGGGAGGAGAAGGAGGAGGAGACGGACTTCGTGCTCTGGAAGCCCAAGAAGGAGGGAGAGCCCTACTGGGAGTCCCCCTGGTGCCAGGGTCGTCCCGGCTGGCACATCGAGTGCTCCGTCATGGCGAAAAAATATCTGGGAGACGAGATCGACATCCATGCCGGCGGCGAGGATCTGATCTTCCCCCATCACGAAAATGAGATCGCCCAGAGCGAGGCGGCCAACGGGAAGCACTTCGCGAAATACTGGATGCACAATGGATTTTTGAATATCGACAACAAAAAAATGTCTAAATCCCTGGGGAACTTTTTCACGGTCCGGGAGATCAGCGAGAAATACGATCTGCAGGTGCTGCGGTTCTTCATGCTGAGCGCCCACTACCGGAGCCCCTTAAATTTCAGCGCGGAGCTGATGGAGGCCGCCAAGAGCGGTCTGGAGCGGATTATCACGGCGGCGGAGAATTTAAAGCACCTGATGAGCGCGGCAGGGCAGACAGCGGCGGCAGGCCAGGCCATGCCGGAGGAGGAAGCCGCCATATTTGCCGGAAGCGACGTTTATGTGGCTAAATTTGAGGCGGCCATGGACGACGACTTCAACACGGCGGACGCCGTTTCCGCCATATTCGAGCTGGTGAAGTATATCAATACCCATGCGGACGCCGGAAGATCCACGGAACTTCTTGGGAAATTTTATGACCGGCTTTCCTCCCTGTGCGATATTCTGGGCATTATCGTGGAGCGGAAGCAGGAGATCCTGGATGATGAAATCGAGGCCCTCATCGCCGAGCGCCAGGCGGCCCGGAAGGAGAAGAACTTCGCCAGAGCCGACGAGATCAGGAACCAGCTTGCCGATATGGGCATTTTGCTGGAGGACACCAGAGAAGGGGTAAAATGGAGACGGGCATAAACGCATTTATTTTACAGAAGTTTTGCATAGGGGAAAAGGATATCCGCACCTATTCCCCGCTGACCCTGGCCTACATCGGCGACGGCGTCTATGACCTTGTCATACGCTCCCTGGTGGTGGGCCAGGGAAATACCCACGCGAACCTTCTCCACCGCAAGACCAGCGGCATGGTGCGGGCCAAAGCCCAGGCGGAGCTTATAGAGGCCCTGCTGCCGGAACTGACGGAGGAGGAGGAAGCCGTCTACCGGCGGGGGCGCAACGCCCACTCCCCCACCATGGCCAAGAACGCCACCATGTCTGATTACCGCCGGGCCACGGGCTTCGAGGCCCTTATGGGATACTTATATCTGAAAAATGAGTTCCCCCGGCTGGTGGAGCTGGTGAAGCTGGGCCTAAAGCGCACCGGAAAATGGGAAATAGGACATGCACAGCGCGCCGCGGAGGAAGGCGGGCACGCATGGAGCGCACCGGGCGGCGCGGAGGAAGCCGGGCATGCATGGAGCGCACAGCACGCCGCGGAGGAAGCCGGGCACGCATGGAGTGCACCGGGCGCTGCGGAGGAAGCCGGGCGCGCATCTAAGAGAGGAGAGGAAAGTTGCGATACGAAGAATTTACCATAGAGGGAAGAAACGCGGTTCTGGAGGCTTTTCGCTCCGGTAAGACCATAGACAAGCTGTTTGTGTTGGACGGCTGTCAGGACGGGCCAATCAAGACCATCACCAGAGAGGCCAGAAAGCATGACACTATCATCAATTATGTGACGAAGGAACGGCTGGACCAGCTTTCCGAGACGAAGAAGCACCAGGGCGTCGTCGCCTTTGCGGCGGCCTACGAGTATGCCCAGGTGGAGGATATGCTGAAGCTGGCGGAGGAGAAGGGGGAACCGCCCTTTCTCTTCCTCCTTGACAATATCGAGGACCCCCACAATCTGGGGGCCATCATCCGCACCGCCAACCTGGCGGGAGCCCACGGGGTCATCATCCCCAAGCGGCGGGCCGCGGGCCTTACGGCCACCGTGGCGAAAACCTCCGCCGGGGCCTTAAATTACACCCCGGTGGCGAAGGTCACCAACCTGTCAGCTGTCATAAAGGAGCTGAAGGACAAGGGGCTGTGGTTCGTGTGCGCCGATATGGACGGCACCCGGATGTATGATTTGGACTTAAGAGGCCCCATAGGCCTGGTGATCGGCAGTGAGGGCGAGGGCGTCAGCCGTCTGGTGAAGGAGCAGTGCGATTTTGTGGCCTCCATTCCCATGAAGGGGGACATCGATTCTCTGAACGCCTCCGTGGCCGCAGGCGTGCTGGCCTACGAGATCGTGCGGCAGAGACAGTAGGCTTCGGCCCGGAAGATCGCGGGGCAGAGACAGTAAATTTCGGCCCGAGAGATCGCGGGGCAGAGGCAGTAATTTTCAGGCAGGGAGGCGGTAAGCAGTGGATTCTTATGCCCATATGAGCGACGAGGAGCTGATTCGAAGCTTGCGGAGCGGAAATACGGAGATCATGGAGTACATTCTGGACAAATACAAATTTCTGGTCCGCAAACGCGCCAACGCTATGTTTTTGATCGGCGGCGAGAATGAGGATCTGATTCAGGAGGGCATGATCGGCCTCTTTAAGGCGATCCGCGACTTTCGGGAGGACAAGGAAAGCTCCTTTGCCCATTTTGCGGATCTGTGCGTGTCCCGGCAGATCTTCAACGCGGTGGAGGCTTCCCAGCGCAAGAAGCACCAGCCCCTGAACACCTACATTTCCCTGAATGCGGAGGAGAAGGAGAGCGGCGCGGCCATTTTGGACATGCTCATGTCCATGGACTCGGCCAACCCGGAGCAGCTTGTGATCGACAGGGAAAATGCCGCCGCCATGGGGGAGAGGATCGCCCGCTCCTTCAGCAAAATGGAAAAGACGGTGCTGGGCTACTACCTGGAGGGCATGAATTACCAGCAGATCGCCCAGGTCATGGGCAAGAAGCCCAAGGCCATCGACAACGCCCTTCAGCGCATCAAAGGGAAATTAAGCGGCATGGAGCGGGACACCCGCTGAGACGGATAAAACGTTACTTTTCATGGGGTGGGGAAATATTCAACTCTTGTCTATTTTCCCCACCCCACGAAAAGTAATGATAAGCCGGCATGGGCAGAACGAATATGGGAGGAACAGAGTATGATACAGCGAAAGGACATTTTATCCATCCCCTTTCTGAAAAAATCTGTGTTTACCGGGAGCTATCAGGGGATGCGCTACCGCCTGGAAAAGACGGAGGCGGAGATAGAGCCGGCGAAGGAGGGGGAGGAAGCCAAAACGGAAACCCGCCTGAAGGTGTTCCTCTGGGAGGGCCCCTACAGCTTCGACGTTGTCCCAAAGGAGGAAAAGGAAGCGGAGGAATTTCCTTTTTCCGAGGAGGGCCTCTGCCAGGCGGTGGACTGGCTCAACGACGCCTGGCAGAGGCAGCCGGAGCGGTGGCGGAGAGCGAAGGGGAATTGGTGAAGGAAAGCCGGATGCGCAGGGAACCGGAAGCCGCCGGCCTTCCCGTTTTTGCATGCGATAAAGCCATGCATACGATAAAAGTTATGCATGCGATAAAGTCATGCATGCTATAAAGTCATGCATGCGATAAAGCCATGCATGTGATAAAGTCATGCATGCGCAAAGAAACAGTGATGTTGCGCGTGTTATTCAAAATATACTTTTTCTCAGAAAATATCGTTTTTGTGGCCAGTCGGCCAGTGATGTTGAAATCCCGGAAAAATTATCCTAAAATGAAAAAGAAGAAAATGTTCCAATAGCAGGAGGAGAAAAAGGGCGTATGTGGACAAATCTGGAGATGAGAAGGAAAAACCCGTTTCGCGTTTCCTTTCTCAGCGTTGCGGTGATCTGCTGTGTGGCTTTGAGTATCGTATTTTTCTACATCAGCTATGTAAATGGCAGGGAAAATCAGGAGCGCAATACGGTGGAAAAAATGGAATTGCTCATGCGGGATTTTGAGACTCAGCTTCAGATGATGGAGGATGTCTCTTTGAGGATCGCGTCGAATTATGAATTTTACCCTTATTATTTCAAGCAAAATGTGGCCAGGGAGCTGTCTATGCTGGAAACCTTCAAGCAGTACCGCTATTATATGGCTTTGACGGAGGAGTATTTTCTATATTATGGAGGCAGCCGGATCTACCGCTCCACAGGCTCCACGCTGGATCTGGGGTTGTTCCTGCAGACGAAATCCCAGAAGGAGGAGGAATGGCGGCGGTTCCGCCGGGAGCTGGAAATGAGAGGGAGAGATTTTATTTTCCAGACAGGATGAGCCGTGCCGGGAGGGGGAGAAGGACGTGATGAAGGAGGCTTCCGGGGACGGGCGCTATCGTTTTTGCTGCCACCTGCAGAGGGAACCCATTATGCAGGGCAGTCTGTTTCTCTTACAGATCGTGCTGGTTCTAAGCGATGTGGTCCTGGTGTTCGTCATCGCCAATGTTTTTGCGGCAAAAGCCTATAAGCCCTTACAGATATTGACGGAAAGTATCATAGAAAGATTTCGGATAAGAAGGCGGGACATGAAAACGCGCTGGAGGAGCTCAACTATATGATGGACAGCATGCTGCAACAGTTGAAGCGCAGGCGATCAAGATCTGGCTTTGACGGTTGAAGCGCAGGCGATAGAACGGCTTTTAGGAAAGGAGAACGCAACCTTGAATAAACGCACACATTCAGCCCGGGTGAAGGGCTGGAAAAAACGATTTTTAAAGAACTGGCAGCTCTATGCCCTTTTGCTCCCGGCAGTCATTTACGTATTTATTTTCAGCTATATGCCCATGTACGGCGTACAGATCGCTTTTCGCGATTACAGGACAAGTCTCGGAATCTGGGGAAGCGAATGGGTGGGGCTTAAGTTCTTTAAACAATTTGTCAATTACCCTAATTTTTTATTGCTGCTGAAAAACACTCTGAGCATAGGGCTTTATTCCATTGCCACATTTCCGTGCTCCATCATATTTGCCCTGATGATCAATGAGGTGAAAAATGTTAAATTTAAAAAGACGGTTCAGATGATCAGCTACATGCCCCACTTTTTGTCCACGGTGGTGATATGCTCCATGCTCACCCTGTTCTTGAATGAAAAGACCGGTGTGATCAATACGATCATTGAGGCTCTGGGCGGTACCAGACAGGAATTTCTGACGATACCCAGTCTGTTCAATGATATCTACGTATGGTCCGGCGTATGGCAGGGGCTGGGATGGGGAGCAATCATTTACATCGCGGCATTATCCAATGTCCCCTCGGAGCTGGTGGACGCGGCGAAGGTTGATGGAGCCAACCGGCTTAAGGTCATATGGCATGTGAATATTCCATCTATCCTGCCCACGATCGTGATCATGCTGGTGCTTAGCTGCGGCGGCATTCTGGCCGTCGGTTTTGAAAAGGTTTATCTGCTGCAGAATTCCCTGAATCTCTCATCTTCTCAGGTGATCTCTACCTATGTGTATGAAATCGGTATCCGGGGAGGACAATTCAGTTATTCGTCTGCCATCGGCCTGTTCAATAATCTGGTGAACGTGACGATTCTGGGAATTGTGAACGTGGTGGCTAAGAGGTTGAGCGGAACGGGAATCTGGTAGGGAAAGAACGGATTTCCGGGACAGGAAAGGAAAGTAGGATGTATAAAATAAAATCAGAAAAAATATTTACGGGCCTTATTTACGTGGTACTGGCGCTGCTGACGCTCATCATGCTGTACCCGCTGTATTTTACAGTCATCGCTTCCATCTCGGAGCCCTATGATGTGGTATCGGGAAATGTGATACTCTGGCCCAAGGGCTTTACCCTTGACAGCTACATACAGGTTTTCCGCAACAGCGAGATATGGGCCGGTTACCGCAACAGTATTGTAAATACGATAGTGGGAACGACGCTGAATCTGGTTCTGACCATTCCGGCGGCCTATGCCTTAAGCAAGAAGGATCTGTGGGGCCGGGGGGTGTTCACCACCTTCTTTGTGATCACCATGTATTTCTCCGGCGGACTTCTTCCTACGTACCTGCTGGTGCGGGATCTTGATCTGCTGAATAAGCCCTACACATTGATCATGCTCGGCGGATTTTCGGTGTACAACATGGTGGTGGCGCGGACTTATTTTCAGTCGTCGATCCCGAAAAGTCTGTACGAGGCGGCGGAGATAGACGGCTGTTCCAGATTCGGACAGTTCTTTCGTATCGCCATGCCTCTGGCGAAACCGATTATCGCGGTGATCGCCCTGTATTATGCTGTGGGGCGGTGGAATGACTTTACTACTTCATTGGTGTACATTTCGGATTCTGATTATTTCTCCTTACAGCAGGTGCTCCGGAATATCCTGATGGAAAGCCAGAGCGCGCTCGCGAACATAGATGCCAGCAACGTGACCGCAGAGCAGATGGTATATTTTATGCGGCGGGCCTATTTGGCGGAGGCCATGAAGTACGCCATCATCTTCATTGCCTCCCTGCCAATGCTGCTCTTTTATCCTTTTGTGCAGAAATATTTTGTAAAAGGAGTTATGATCGGTTCCATAAAAGGATGAGGCGTACCCGGAAAATGACGGATGGCTTTCCGGGTGGAAATCCTGTACAATTTCCGCCATTGAAGTGAAAAGTTTATTTCCACCCGGAAAAGCTCCCGCCGCAAAAAGGCGTCCCTTCTCCGAATAAATGCAAAAAAATAAAAAAGGATATTGACAAACGGCATGTTATATAGTATAGTTTTATAGGTCGGTGAGACAAAAGCAAAAAGCTCGTCCATCGCGATAAGCTGCTGTGGCTCAGTCGGTAGAGCGTCGCATTGGTAGTGCGGAGGTCACGGGTCCGATTCCCGTCAGCAGCTTTTTGATTCCAAGACAGCGTATCCTTAAGTATAAGGATATCTGCAGATGTAGTTCATTGGTAGAACACCAGCTTCCCAAGCTGGGGAGGCGGGTTCGATTCCCGTCATCTGCTCTCTGTAGCGCCCATGAATTGGGCGCTTTTTGGATTTATGGGAAAGCTGTTTTTTGGATTTCTTGAATATCCCGACAGAATATGGTATAGTATACTTCTAAAAGTGTAGCCATATCCGAAATCACGTAAAGGAGGATTTGAGTATGAGCAGAACAATAAAATTAAACGATAATCGTTCGGTTACAATTGTGTCGGCAGAAAGCTCAGAAGCAGCAATCACACCAAATGACGCTGAAATGGATGCAAGAGCAAAAGAAGCTGTAAAATCCGCCATAAACAGAGCTAAAACTTGTAAGAAGCCTATTGCAAGATACGATAGAGTGAACAGAAAGGCATATATCGAAACTGCTAATGGAGAAAAAATATATGTCAGATAAAAAGCCGATGATACTTGTTCTTGCGGGACCGAATGGCTCAGGCAAAAGTACAATTACACAATTTTTTGATATTGTCGGAACATATACCAATGCAGATGATATGGTGTCTGCAACTGGTATGAGCAACGAAGAAGCCGCTATCCGTGCAGATGAAATGCGATACAAGTCGATTGAGAAAAAGGAAGATTTCACATTTGAAACGGTTCTCTCATCACGATATAAATTAGACATTCTTAAAAAAGCTAAGTCGGAAGGCTATTTCATCAAATGTATTTTTGTTCTGACAGTAGATGTCTCTGTAAATGTCGCGCGAGTTGCTGCGAGAGTAGCTTTTGGCGGTCATAGTGTCGATGAAGATAAAATCAGAAGCCGTTATGAGAAATCTATTGATAACATTAAAAGATTGATGGAAATCTGTGATATACTTCATGTCTATGACAATACGGAAGAACCTGTCCGCATTATCAGAAAACACAAAGAGCAAATATCTATTTTTCCTAACGACCTCTGGTCAGAGGAAAGAATACTGAGTTTGCTTTAGAATGTCATTTCGATTCCCGTCATCTGCTCTCTATAGCGCCCATGAAATGGGCGCTTTTTGCTGCTTTTTCCCATTTTTTTCCGCAATGGACGACATAAGAAAGCCCGGCAGCTTTTACGCTGCCAGGTTTTCTTTGGGCATTTTTGAGAAAGTAATGTTTTGAAGGTTTATTCATTACATGTTAAATTATAGCACGAATTTCAAAAATTACCAGATGCTGGGTGATTCGTTAGCGGTTCCTTAACTTCTGGCTGATCTTAGAAAACGTCAAAATACAAGAAAAAAGGTCCTCAATCCCTTGATTTTAGCGGGTTTTGAGGGCCTTTCAAAGTGTTTAAATGTAGCCATATATCACGGTAAAATAGGAACCGTTAGCAACAAATTTGTTGGCGCACCGGGGCGGTTTTTAATTGGCGTGTAATTTTTGAATCAGTGCTTCCTGTAATACTTGCGAGAAATTTACTCCGATAGCTGCGGCTTCCTCGTTTAGCCATTCCGGTATTGTGAGCGTTTTTTTGATAGCCTTGTTATTATACATTTTACGATAGGCAAGAGTATCACATGCAATGTAATTAACAAATTCTCCTTCAGAGAGCGATAACTTTCCGGGAGCGGACGGAGATGGAATTTTGCGGCCATCTGTTTCATAACCATAGAGGACAAGCGCCAGAGCGTCTTCAGCCATCATAAGGCTGTCGGCCATGTCGTCTCCACAGGTATGGCAGCCTTCCAAATCTGGGAAGTCGATGGAATAGCCACCGTCAGCTTCCGGTGTAAAAATTGCTGGATATGCGTATTTCGCCATAATAATCTCCTTTTCTATTAGCATTTGAAAGCTGGTGATTTACTCAATCCCCGCGTCCTTCAAAATTTTTTTTGCTGTTCCGGTCTTTACCTCATCCTTATGCCTT